>CAIMWS010000341.1 GCA_903845125.1 uncultured Verrucomicrobiota bacterium | reverse complement strand
TGAAACGGTTCCAGGGCAAGTATGACCCCACTCTGGTTGCCTATTATATCGACAGTTTTTGGCTGCAGCATCCAACCCGGTGCGCTCCTGACATGCACACCCTTTCCAACCATGATTATTTCATCGCCCGGCGGGCGTTTTTTTTCGATTTATCTCCTTGGGCGGATGAAACTCCCACCGACGATCTCCTCCAGCCTATGGGCGCCGACTATCGCGCCTTCAAGGAGGTCATGTCCACCTTATGTGCTCAGGCCAGCGGCCAAATCATAAAAGTCGGCGGATTCACACCCTGGCCCTACAAATACACCTCCCATTCTTCTCCTCCAGGCAAACACGATGGCGTTCCGACCGAATGGGAGTTTGGCCGCCTGATATCCCAATTTAATGGTTATATGGAGGCGGATGCTGCCGGATTGGCGGCGATCGCCAACGCCTCTTTTTTCATGCATTATCCGCTGGCCGCCCGCTATTCGCAGCCCAATGCCAGGCCCAACCAGGCTGCCTGGCGGAATAAAGGCTATGTATCCGCAACCAGCCAGGTGGCTCCCCGATTCTTTGTGAGTCATTATGTCGGAGATTACGATGCCCCATCCTGGCTTTACCGAGCCGTCCCCAGCCATTTCCAGAATCCTTCCCGGGGCAAAGTCCCCCTCGGCTGGGCATTCAATCCCAACCTGGCTGATCGCGCTCCCCAAGCCTTGGTTTACGCCTACACCCATGCCACAACCAATGACTTTTTCATCACTGGCGATTCGGGTGCGGGCTATTTGAATGTGCGGAGTTTGACCATCCGGCCCGTTTCCGGATTGCCGCCCGGATTGGCCGCCTGGATCGCGCATTGCCAAAAATACTTTGCCCGCTGGGATATGACCATCACCGGTTTTATGCTCGATGGAGCGGGTGGCGCGGCCACTGATTTGGAGTTTTCCGCATATCAGCCAATCAGCCCGGAGGGCATCGGCACCCATTTTGAGCGAACCCCCAGCCTGCATGCCGGAATCCCAACTTGTCCCGAAAAGGATTTGCCCGATGCGGTGGAAAAAGCCGCGGAATTTATCGCGGCGCAGGCCCGTCAAAAAAGTGGCCAAACGGGTTTCCTTTGGGCCCGCAGCATCCTGAAATCCCCCCAGTGGTACGCCGATTTATCTGACCTCCTTAAAAAGAAACATGCGGATCTGCCCATTGAAGTCGTCGATCCTTTTACGTTCTTTGGCCTGATTGCACTGCGCTGCCAGGCCGAACGCTGATTACTTGGGAATTTGGGTCCGGGCGATAAAATGGAGGGACCGGCCAAACAGCCAATTGGCCCAAAATGGGTAAAGTTTCAGGTTTGATTCCCAAAACTCAATGGGCATCCGGAGTTGTTTGAAAGTCTCCACCCATTGCCCCCGCGGCCAAAAGATGTTGGGCAGGGAAACCCCATGCCGGGCATTCCCCACGCGATCCATAAAGCGTAGGATGGGTTCGGCGAACCACCCATCACAGGTGTGATCTTTAATAACGATATGCGTCCGGGCCACGCGTCCACCTTCGCACAACAACCGTTTGGGGTCGTCGGCGTGGTGCAAGGAATCCACAAATAGGACTACATCATAACTGCCTTTTTCATACGGAAGCCGGATCCCGTCGTAAGCCTGCACAGGAATCACCGCCTTTTTCCTCGGTTTTGATTCCACACCCGTTAATGCCAGGTCTGGCCGAATGGAACCAAGCCTCTGAGTTATGGCGCCATCGCCGCATCCGACGTCCAGAACCGAGGCCTCGCGGGGCATCAACGCGGCAAGATGTTGCGCCAGGATCCGCACCCGGCGCGCGGATACATACTTCGTATGAATTCCTTCAGCGGTTTTATTCAGCATAACCAGGACCATTGGACTATGCTTCGTTGGCCGGAATTAAACAATCCCTCCCTTGCGATGCGCCGCAGCCTTTTTTGCAGGCCGCTATGGTACATTTCCCCCCTTCACCCATTAATGCCTCTCGAGACGATACCCCCCCACCAGTGCAGCGTCTCAAGCGCCGGATGCTACTCACCAACCAACAATTGCTTTTTCCCCACCCAACCGCACTTCAAAGGGTATCCTCCCGATGGTTTTCATTGAATTAATAAATCAACCATAGTTTAAACTACCTTTTAAAAGGTAGGGCGGCATTTATAAGTTATATTTATTTGACAATACCACAGTATTGGCTCTAAATAGATCAAACTGATGAGTTTGCGCACCATACGCCGCCGAACGCAAAAGGACGAACCAGGTTCAACCTCCTTGCCACATCTGTGGTTTGTTCCGTGTTGGATTTGGGTGGTCTGGGCGGCCTTTGGATTTTTCAAATTCGACATCTTTGGCGCGGAACCACTGGCGCAAGCCCTTGATAACCCAGCCTTGGTCTGGGTGTCCGGAGGTCACCTTCAATGGTTCAGCCAAACCAATCATAGCATCAGCCAGAATTTTGCGGCGCAAAGCGGAGGGATCACCAATGCGCAGGAAACATGGCTTGAAACCCATCTAACCGGACCTGGAGTTCTTCAGTATCACTGGAAAGTTTCCTCCGAAACCAACTGGGATTGCCTTCTTTTCAGGTGCGACGAGGAGGAGCGTTTCCGTATTTCGGGGCAAGTCGATTGGGAAGTGCGGCAAACCTATATCGAGGAAGGCGAGCATGTGGTGCGCTGGGCTTACACCAAGGATGCCACGGGATTTAAAGGGTTGGATGCAGGATGGTTGGACCAGGTGACATTTGTGTCTGGGAAGTGTGCGCCGATTTTGGAGAGTCTTCCACCTTTTAAGAGCCTGCGCTTCCCGACCGGATCCTCCATTTTATTGGATCTGAAAGTTGAAGGCAGCCAGCCTATTCGCATCCAATGGATGAAAGATGGCCAGGATTTGGCTGACAATGCTCGTATTGTGGGCGCCAACTCGGCCCGGCTCACCATCACCAATTTGGCCGTTGCAGATTCTGGTTGGTATTCATTGCGGGCCATTAACGCCCAAGGGACAACCACCAGCGACCAACTCCTGCTGACCGTCTATCAAACCGTTCCCTTGCCTGACGTATTCGACGCCAACGATCTGCCGTGGGATTCGGGTGGAAACGCCGCCTGGTTTGGACAACCAATTGACAGTATCAGCGGTATGAGTGCCCAAAGCGGCAACCTCAAGGACAACCAGGAATCCTGGCTGGAAACACAGGTTACCGGGCCGGGAGTGCTGGGGTTCCAGTGGAAGGTTTCCAGCGAAAATGGCTTCGATTTTTTGCGGCTTGAAATGGATGGCACCACGTTGATGAAAATTTCCGGCGAGGTGGCTTGGAATGAGAAATCGATTACCGTGCCCAACGGCCTCCATAAACTCCGCTGGACCTATCGCAAGGATGATGCGGATTTCAACTCCATCGGGGCCGATGCCGGCTGGTTGGACGAGGTATCCTTTACCCGGCAACTGGCTCCCAAAATCCTCCAGCAACCCCAACCGGTGATCGCCAAAGCGGGCGAATCAGCCGTCCTGAAAGTGGAGGCTTTGGGTGAAGCACCTTTGACTTGCCAATGGCGATATTGCCCCACGCTTTACGATCCCCCCCTGGCCCTGGCCTTGCCCAATAGCGATTCCCTCCAGTTGGTTCTTACGAATTTGCACTCTGCCAATGCAGGATATTACTCCTTGGAAATCAGCAATTCCCATGGGCACGTGGTGAGCAGCCAGGCGCTGGTCGTGGTGACCATACCGCTGAGTGAAGCATTTACTAATTCAACTTTAAAGTGGGCCACTGGCAGCACCGTCCCTTGGGTGGGAGTGGGTGGGCAATTCGATGGCGCGGAAGGGGCGGCCCGTAGCGGAATTATCGGGGACAACCGGGAAACCTGGTTGGAGACGAGTGCCATGGGGCCGGGCATACTCTCCTTCCACTGGAAAGTTTCGTCGGAACCGAATTGCGATATTCTTGGTTTATTGGTCGATGGCACTGAAATTGCCAATATAACTGGCGAAGTGGATTGGAACGTCCAGAAATTCTTTTTGCCGGCTGGAAATCACAAAGTTCGGTGGCGATATAAAAAAGACCAAAACCAGTCCCAAGGATTGGATGGGGCATGGATCAACCAAGTAACCTTCAAAGCCGGAGAATCGGCCCCTTTTATCATAACCCAGACCAGGGAAATTGATTTGCCAGAGGGAGCGTCAACCAAGCTTGAATGCATCACCGACGGATCTTCCCCTATGTCTTTTCAGTGGCTTAAGAATGGCGTGATCCAATCGGCAAGTAAATCGACCTTGGTTTTCACCAACCTTCAGTTATCAGATTCCGGCGGTTACCTGATGGTGGCCAGCAATTTCCTCGGCTCAGTCACCAGCCAGCCAATTCGCTTACGCGTGTTTGCCACCACTCCCATTCCGCAAGCTTTGAACAGCGCGGGATTTTCTTTTACCACCGGCGGCGATGCCGCTTGGTTTGGCCAAACTAACGCGAGCTTTGATGGCCTGGCAGCCGCGCAAAGTGGCCGCATTGCAGATCAGCAAGTATCCTGGCTGCAAACCCAGCTCCTCGGTCCGGGAGTCGTCAGCTTTCGGTGGAAAGTGTCCTCGGAGACTAATTATGATTTTTTACTCGCAACCTTGGATGGCCTTGAGCAGTTTCGGATTTCTGGTGAATCCAGCTGGGAATACCACGCCATCTCAATTCCACCTGGCCTACATACGATACAATGGATTTACTCCAAGGATGATTTAACCTCAACTGGAGGCGACCATGGATGGATCGATACGGTGGCTTTTGAATCCCCTGTGGATTACGCCCAATGGCTGGCAAAATCGTTCACCACCAATGAACAAAGCCAGGCCGGAATCAGCGGCCCCTTGGCCGACCCGGATCAGGATGGTCGATGTAATCTTCTGGAATTCCTGGTTAATACCGATCCCAAACGAGCTGACACCTCCGAGATGCTGCGGGTTTGGTTGAGCAAGGATGAAATTGATGGCAGCCTGCATCGATTTTTCAGCCTGGTACGGCGCAAGGCGTTAAAAGGCGTTGTCATCGAGATCCAGAATTCTACTGACTTGAAGGCTTGGAGTGCCTGCACCATGGCGGAAATCGCAAGGGTCGACCACGAGAACGGCACCGAAACCGTGATTTACCGGGTCGATAATCCTATGGATTCGCGGACCCGGTTCCTGAGGTTGATGATCAAATGAATCAGCGCATGCCTGATATAATCCTCAGTTCGGACCAACAGATATCGCTGCTGCATGAGCGATTTTAACCAAAAGCGCAGGTTTGAATTGGAGCAACTGGAGCCAAGAGTTTTACTCTCGGATGCCGGGTGCGCCGGGGCTGCCCCCCAAAGCGCTGATGCATCCCTCGCACAGCCGGTTACCGTTGAGTTTCTCCAGGAAACCCCTATGGCTGCGGCCGGCACGACCGATTTGTTTGCCGGCTTGGAGGCGCAGGGTTTCGGCGCCTTGGACACCGCGTTTTCCAGCAGTGAAGCCTCTGGAACCGGCCAAATCCTGACCGCTCCAGGTTCCTTGCAGCCTGAATCAGCGTTGGGCCAAGGCGAGGTTCTCCCCTCGCCTCCACCGCCCGCTGACTCGTTTTTATCGCCGGAAAATATCAGTGCCCTTCGTGGCGGCTTGAGCCAGTTGGAAACTTTTGCCAGCAGCTTGGATGACTTTTCCCAGTTCGCAGCCCAACTGCCATTGTTAGGGCAAAGTCTGGGGCAGGCACTCGATGCCAGTGGCTTTATCCAAAGCCGCATCCTTCAACCGGCTCTAACCTACCTGGATGCGCATCCAGCAGATGCCACCTCCGCCGGTTTGGCCGCCGCACTTTTGGGAATCGATGGTTCCAACTCCAATCTGCTGAAAATTAATGTCAGCATCCAAGCCATCCGCGCTGTAACAGATTTGCCGTTGGACCTGGGCTCTGAAGCAGCATCCTTGGGGCTTTCGTTGCCCACCCCGCCAACTGTTACCCTGAACGCGCAATTCAATCTGGATGTGGCCATTAGTTGTGACTTCAGCCAGACCGATGCGGGCAGCATGTTTTTTATCGATATAACCAGGTTGGATGCCGCCGCCAGCGTCAGCTTGGACCATCTTAATATCGGTATCGATTTGGGGGGAGCGTTCACTGGCACCCAGGCGGCCATCAAGGACGGCTCCGTTGCCCTCTCGGCTGGCATCGGTGTCTCTTTGGTAGATCCAACCCCGGCGGACAACCGGCTGACCTTTAGCGATCTGCAATCCTATGGGCTTGATCAGCTAACCCGTCTTTTGCCAAGGGGTTCCCTGTCGGTTGCCTTGCCGCTTTCTGCGGCTTTGCAGGGCAGCGGTTTTACCAGTAATGGGGTTGCCACCATAAAAGTTGCAAAAGCGGACCTATTTGACTCGTTGGCTCCTGATGTGTCCATTTCGGTTGAAGGCAGCCTGGTTATTTTGGGCCAAACTCTGGAAGGGACTTTCTCCTTTGAAACCATTGGCGCCTCAAGTTCCATTGCCGTCAGCAGCCAGGTTTCCCGTTTAATGCTTCAGAGCGGCAATCGGCGTATCGTCGAAGCCGCCGGCCGCGGTGATTTGCTCCTCACCAATGATGGGATTGCGGGGCAGATTGCCTTGAGTTTGGTCAATGGGCCGGACTTTCCCAGCCTGACCCTGAGTGCCAAGCAAATCACGGGTAAGTTCAACACTACTTCGGCGGCTTTGACTGGGATTGGCGGCCAAATCGTGGACCTGCCCGCCGGGCCTTATGTTCAGGTGGAGCTTTCGGAAGCTTCCTTGGGGTTTGGCAACGTCAACTTCAGTCTGCATAGTTTCATTTTTCAGCAGAATAAACAAGTAGTGGAAGTAGCGGCTTCTGGTTTGGAATTATCGATTAAGTCCGGATCCAACGATTTGTTGAATCTGAAAGGTTCCGCCAGCTTCCAGTTCAGCCAGGATACTTTTTCCTTATCTCATGCGGAAATCAGCAGCGCAACGGTCTCCTTAGGC
>CAIMWS010000340.1 GCA_903845125.1 uncultured Verrucomicrobiota bacterium | reverse complement strand
CGGGTGGTCGGAAGGGGATTGGCGCAGGGAGGTTGTCCGGCGCCTCAAGGAGTTGGGCTATGTCCATACGGTACGCTCCGCCAAGAAAATGATCGAGCGCCAGTCTTCGGAAGTCTGGGACGTTCTCGAAGAGGTCACCAAGGGGCATCCAGTCATGCTGAACCGCGCCCCCACTTTGCACCGCCTTTCGATCCAGGCGTTTGAACCGGTCCTGATCGAAGGCGAAGCCATCCGCATCCATCCGCTGGTTTGCACGGCCTATAATGCCGACTTTGACGGCGACCAGATGGCTGTGCATGTCCCGCTCTCGGTGGAAGCCCAGATGGAGGCCCGTTTGCTGATGATGGCGCCTTTGAATATTTTCAGCCCCTCCAGCGGCAAGCCCATCATGACCCCCACGCAGGACATCACTCTGGGGTGCTATTATCTGACGGCGAATCCGCGCGATTTAGGCCAGGGCGCCAAGCCGGGCCGCTTGAAACTGTTTGGTAACAAGAGCGAAGTGATTTTCGCCCAGATGGATGGCGCGGTGCGCACCCATGACCGCATTTTGTTGGCCAACCCCGATTTGGGCCGGAAAACCGTCTACGGCGATGCCACCAAGAAGGCGATTGAAACCACCGTTGGCCGCGTCGTGTTCAGCGAGGTCTGGCCGGAGGAACTGGGCTTCCCCAACCGCCAGATCGGCAAAGGCCAGTTGGGCGATCTCATTTGGAACTGTTACAAATTATGCGGGCATGATCGAACTATTGTCACCCTTGACAAGTTAAAGGAGTTGGGCTTCCGCGAAGCGACCCAGGCGGGGGTATCCATCGGTATTGATGACATGATCATTCCCAAAGAAAAGGGGCATGAAATTGAAAACGCCCAAAAGCAGATTTCCGAGGTCGAAAAGCAATACCGCAAAGGGGTCATTACCCCGGGCGAACGCTATAACAAGGTCGTCGATATCTGGACGCATTGCACGGACCAGATTGCCAACGTCATGTTAAAAACCTTGGAGCAGAACCAAGGCAAGCGTGAATACAATCCGTTGTGGCTGATGGTTGATTCCGGCGCGCGCGGTAATCGGCAGCAAGTCCGCCAGTTGGCGGGCGTGCGCGGTCTGATGGCCAAGCCTTCCGGGGACATCATCGAAAAGCCGATTCTCTCCAATTTCCGCGAGGGACTCACCGTGCTGGAGTATTTTATCTCGACGCACGGCGCCCGCAAAGGTTTGGCTGATACGGCGTTGAAAACGGCTGACTCGGGCTACATGACGCGCAAACTCGTCGATGTTGCGCAGGATGTGATCATCCGCGAAAAGGATTGCGGCACCTTTAACGGTGTTTGGGTGGGAGCCATTTACGAGGGTGAGGATGAAGTGGTGTCCTTGAGCAGCCGCATTGTGGGCCGTTTTTCCTGCGATGACGTGTTCGATCCGCTCAATCCCAAACAAAAGCTGGTGGCCGCCAACGAGGAGATTGACGAAATCAAGTCCAAGCAGATCGAACTGAGCGGGACTGAACGGGTGAAGATCCGCTCGGTCCTCACCTGCGAGAGCAAAGACGGGGTGTGCATCGGTTGCTATGGGCGAAACTTGGCGGTGGGTGAAACCGTCAAGATGGGTGAGGCGGTGGGCATTATCGCGGCGCAGTCGATTGGTGAGCCGGGAACGCAGCTAACCATGCGTACCTTCCATATCGGCGGCACGGCGGCCCAGGTTTACAAGCAGCCGCAAATCAAAGCCAAGCACGATGGCATCCTGCGTTATAACGAGCTGCGCATGGTGCCCTTGAAGGATGGCAATTTCATTGTCCTGAACAAGAACGGATCCTTGTCCATCCTGACTGACGATGGCCGCGAGCTGGAAACCCATAACGTGGTGGTGGGGGCAGTCATTTCCATCGCCAACGGCAGCCGGGTCAAGAAAGGCGATACCTTCGTTGAATGGGACCCCTATAACGTTCCCATCCTTTCTGAAAAAGCCGGTCGCATTCAGTTTTCGGATATTATTGATGGCGTCACGATGAAGCAGGAGGTTGATGAGGCCACCAACCAAAAAGCCATCGTCATCATCGAACATAAGGAAGACCTGCGCCCCCAGATCAACATTTTGGACGAGCATGGCGAAACCATCGCCAGCTATCCTATCCCCTCGGGCGCCCATATCGTCGTGGATGAGGGCGATAAGATTGTCGCCGGGACCTTGATGGCCAAAACGCCTCGGAAAACATCCAAGACCAAGGACATCACCGGCGGTTTGCCGCGCGTGGCGGAATTATTTGAAGCCAGGCGTCCGAAGGAAGCTGCGGAAATATCCAAGATCGATGGCGTGGTGGATTTTGGGCCGACCGTGCGGGGCAAACGGTGCATTCTGATTCGGGATCCCAAGACCGGCGTGGAGGAGGAACATCTGGTGCCGATTGGCAAGCACGTAATTGTGTTCAAGGGGGACTTTGTGAAGAAAGGGCAGCAATTGACCGAAGGTCCAATTGTCCCTCACGAAATCCTGGATGTTTGCGGCCCGCAGGAATTGCAGGAACACTTGGTCAACGAAGTGCAGGAAGTTTATCGGCTACAGGGGGTGACCATCAACGACAAGCACATCGAGATCATCGTGCGCCAGATGTTAAGGAAAGTGCGCATCACCGAACCGGGGGACACCACCTTCCTGTGGGGAGAGCAAATTGAGAAAATCGCTTTCGAGGCGGAAAACCAGCGGGTGGAGAAAATGGGTGGCAAGCCAGCCGAAGCGCAACCGGTTTTGCTGGGCATAACCAAAGCCTCCTTGGAAACCGACAGTTTCCTGAGCGCAGCCTCGTTCCAGGATACCACCCGGGTATTAACTGATGCCGCCACCATGGGACGGGTGGATCCGTTACATGGCTTCAAGGAAAATGTAATCATGGGCCACATTATTCCAGCCGGAACCGGTTTCGGTATGCACCGCAATATCCATATGCGGCCGCTAGTGGAGATTTTGCCGGAGGAACCTGCTCAGGATCAGGCACCTGCAGAGGAACCGGAGCCAGCGAATGAAGACTGAAAAAATATTTTAAAAAACTGTTGCAACGGGGAAGCTGTCTGTTAATATCCGCAGTCCATTTCCCTGAGGCTTGGGGAACAATTAAACGGAAAATTAAAAATGCCGACTATTAATCAACTCGTCCGGAAAGGGCGAAGCAGGATCAAGTATAAGTCCAAAGCTCCGGCTTTAGCCCGGGCGCCATTCCGTCGCGGGGTTTGTCTGCAGGTGATGACCCGCACGCCGAAGAAGCCCAACTCAGCCATGCGCAAGGTGGCTAAGGTGCGCCTTTCCAATGGTTTTGAAGTGATCGCCTACATACCTGATGAAGGCCACAACTTGCAGGAGCATTCCATCGTTTTAGTGCGCGGTGGCCGTGTCAAAGATTTGCCCGGTGTGCGTTATCACATCGTGCGCGGTACGCTGGATGCCACAGGGGTGGAGAAGCGCCGAGTTAGCCGATCCAAGTACGGGGTTAAGCGGCCCAAGGTAGTTAAAGCCGCCGCCTCTGCGTAACCTGTTATTTTAATCGATTTTATCTATGTCACGAAGACGACGTGCAGTTTCCCGGCCCTTAGTTGAAGATACCAGGCACCACAGTGCTTTGGTCACGCGATTGGTGAATACCGTCATGAAATGGGGGCAGAAAACCGTGGCTCAAAGAATAGTCTATGAAGCCTTGGATCAGATCAGTACCAAGAATCCGACAGCCGATCCCTTGGAGATTTTTCAACGGGCGGTTGACAACGCCAAACCCCGGCTGGAAGTGAAATCCCGGCGCGTGGGTGGCGCCACCTATCAGGTGCCCTTGGAAGTTCCTGCGGAACGCCAGGCCGCCTTGGCCCTGAGATGGATTGTTGATTTTGCCGATGCGCGCAAAGGAGTGCCGATGAAAGAGGCGCTTGCCGCAGAAATAATTGAAGCAGCTGAAGGTCATGGCAACGCCATTCGCAAACGCGATGACGTGCATAAAATGGCCCAAGCCAACAAGGCATTTGCTCACTTCCGCTGGTAAGTCGAGGTGAGTTGAATTCGCCCCGCAGAATAATAATCGGGGCGTTTTTTTTCCTAGGGACTAGAATTTAATTAATGGAAAGCAAAGTGGACATTGCCAGTAAGTCGAATCCGGGTCCAAATCCGGAAAGGCAACGTTCTACGCCCATGTCAGACGCAAATTCAATTCAGAAACCGGTTAAACCCGTAAGCGATCCCGATCGGGATTACGCGATCGATCGCACACGAAATATCGGGATTGCCGCTCATATTGACGCCGGGAAGACCACCACGACCGAGCGCATCCTGTTTTACACCGGACTGATTCATCGGATGGGTGACGTTGATGATGGCAATACCGTTACCGATTGGATGGAGCAGGAACGCGAACGGGGAATTACCATCACCTCGGCTGCGATTTCCTGCTACTGGCAGCAAAAAGACGAGGGCCTGCAAAAGCTTTTCACAGGTATTTCGCACCGGGTAAATATCATCGACACACCAGGCCACGTGGATTTCACCGCCGAGGTGGAGCGTTCCATGCGGGTGCTCGATGGCGCCGTGGCGGTTTTTTGCGGAGTAGCGGGTGTGCAGCCACAATCCGAAACGGTCTGGCGCCAGGCCACCAAATATAATGTTCCGCGGATTGCGTTCGTCAACAAGATGGATCGCACTGGGGCCAACTTTGACAACGCGGTCTTGGAAATGCGCAAAAAGCTGGGTGCCTACGCTTACCCCGTGGTGTTGCCTATCGGTCGTGAGGAAAATTTCCGGGGCGTGGTGGATATCATCAATCAGAAGGCCTTGGTTTACGATGACTCCGACGAGATGGGCCTGAATTACCGCGTTACTGAAATTCCGGAAGAGCTTAAGGAATCGGCCAGCTTTGCTTTGGAAGAGTTGATTCATGCCGTGGCCGACCGGGACGATCAGATCGCTGAGTTGGTGCTTGAAGAAAAACCTGTCGAGCCATTGGTGCTGAAACAAGGCATTCGGCGCCTGACCTGCAGTTTGCAATTCGTGCCGGTTTTGTGCGGGTCCGCTTTCAAAAAGCGTGGGGTGCAACCGATGGTGGACGCGGTGATCGACTATCTGCCGTCCCCGATTGATGTGCCGCCCGCTATTGGTCAGGATCCTGATGATGCCACTAAAACGGTGGAGGTTGAATCCAACGACGGGAAGAAGTTTTGTTCCTTGGCCTTCAAATTGTGGAGCGATCCATTTGTTGGTAAGTTGGTGTTTTTCCGGGTATATTCCGGCCGGTTAGACAAAGGTGATTTCATTTACAACCCCCGGACACGCAAGCGGGACCGCATTACCCGCATCATGCGTATCCAGGCGGATAAACGTACCGAAGTGGACTCCGCTTTCGCGGGCGACATTGCTGCTTTTGTGGGGTTGAAGAACGTGACCACGGGCGACACTCTTTGCGACGAGTCGTTATCGGTACTCTTGGAGCCGCCTACCTTCCCCGATCCGGTGTTGTCCATGGCTATTGAGCCAAAGACGCGCTTTGATCGCGATAAATTATCCGTGGGATTACAGCGCTTGGCTGAGGAAGATCCGACGTTCCGGACTTTCACCAATGAGGAAACGGGACAGTTGATTATTTCGGGGATGGGGGAATTGCATTTGGATATCATCCGGGATCGCTTGTTCCGCGAGTTTAAGGTGGAAGCGAATTCCGGTGCTCCCCAGATTGCCTACCGTGAAACGATCACCGGCAAAGCTGAAGGTGAAGGCAAATTCATACGCCAGTCCGGCGGTCGTGGCCAATACGGGCATGCCTTGGTTGAGATTGAGCCTAATGAGCGCGGCAAGGGGCTTGAGATCGAAAACAAGATTGTCGGCGGGACGATTCCCAAAGAATACATTCCAGCAGTCATTGATGGCGTCAATGAGGCAATTGCGGGTGGTGTGCTGGCCGGTTACCCCATGGTTGATGTCAAAGTTAGAATCACTGATGGAAGCTTCCATGAAGTGGATTCCAGTGAATTGGCATTCAAAATGGCCGGTATTTTCGCCTTTAAAGACGCGGCCAAGCGTGCCAACGCCATCCTTCTGGAGCCCATCATGAAGGTGGAGGTTGCCACTCCGGAAGAATACCAGGGTGACCTGCTGGGCGACTTGAGTCGGCGGCGCGGGAAGATTCATGGCATCGAAATGAAGAGCCAGGCTACGATCCTTAACTCCGAAGTTCCTCTGGCAGAGCTATTTGGGTATGCAACAGTCATTCGATCCCTCTCCAAGGGTCGCGCTGCCTACTCAATGACCCCCTCCCACTTTGAAATGGTTCCGCAAAGCGTTTTGGAAAAGGTAATGGATACAAAGGAGATTAAACCCTCACGTGCATAAAAACTAACTGTTCTTTGATATATGGCTGGACAACGCATACGAATTAGACTTAAAGCATACGATCACAGGGTCATTGACCAATCGGCGCACGAAATAGTGGAAACGGTCAAGCGCACAGGTGCGCGCATCGCTGGTCCCATTCCGTTGCCGACTCGGATTGAACGGTTCACGGTGTTACGCTCGCCACACGCGGACAAAAAATCGCAGGAATCTTTCGAGCAAAGGACCCACAAGCGTTTGATCGATATTATCGATCCGACCGCCAAAACTGTGGACGAATTAAAGAAATTGAATTTACCAGCCGGTGTCGACATCACCATCAAAATTTAGCTTATGATCGGATTGATCGGAAAGAAAATGGGCATGACGCGCGTTTATGACGCGCAAGGAAACCTGATCCCCGTGACGGTCGTCATGGCTGGACCTAATCGCGTCATGCAATGTAAAACCCCTGAAAAAGACGGTTATTCAGCCGTGCAACTCGGGTTTGACGACCAAAAAGAACAACGCCTTAGCAAGGCCTTGTTGGGGCATATCAAAAAGCACCAAGGGCAGGCTGTGCGGCGGATCCGGGAATTCCGTGACTTCAGTGTCAGCGTGAAACCCGGTGATATTCTCGGTCCGGACCTTTTCACCCAAGGCCAATATGTTGATGCCATCGGCGTCAGCAAGGGGCGGGGGTTTGAAGGCGTGATGAAACGGCACCATTTCCGAGGTGGCGATGCTTCGCACGGTGCCAAAGGTTGGCGTCGGCGTTCGGGCGCCATTGGTCAGCGCTTGTTCCCCGGCACGGTTATGCGTGGCATGCGCATGCCCGGTCACATGGGTCAAGATCGGCGCACCGTTCAAAATCTGCGCGTGATCCAGGTTCGCAAAGAGGATCAGGTGCTGTTGATCGCGGGGGCCATTCCGGGCGCGCCTGGTGACTACGTTATTATTCGGAACGCCAAAAAGAATCCAAAACCACCGGTAGCGCCGGCCAAAAAGTAAACTTTAGCCAACATGAAACTGCCGATTAAAGATACCAGCGGCAACTCGCAGGGCGAGTTGGAAGTAAATTTCTCGGTCATCGAGAATCACTTGGGCGATCAGGCCGTGCATGATGTGGTCACTGCCTATCGCGCTGCCCAGCGCAGCGGGACCGCCTGCACTAAAACCATGGGTGAGGTGGCTGGGTCGGGCAAAAAGCCTTGGCGCCAAAAAGGAACCGGTCGCGCACGCGCAGGTTCTTTCGCTTCCCCCTTATGGCGCGGTGGTGGTGTGGTCTTCGGACCCAAACCTCGCGATTACCGGAAGAAAGTTGGCCAGACGGTCAAAATTCTGGCCTTGCGCAAAGCTTTGGGGGAGCGGATTCGCTCCGGAGATGTCATCGTCCTGAATGATTTTAAATTGAACAATCCGAAAACCAAGGAATTCAACCAGATTCTGGACAAGCTTGAATTGGACGGGACCGTGTTGTTGGTCGTGCCGGGGGCGGACCAAAACTTGACTTTGGCTTCCCGCAACGTCCCCTGTGTGGAATGGACGACAGGTGCCACCCTCAACACCTACCAAGTGCTGCGCTACGACAAGTTGGTGATCACCAAAGAGGCTTTTGCCCAAGTGGAGCAGCGGCTCCTGAAAGACTAGGCGAATTATGAATTCTTTCGATATTGTCAAAACTGTCAGAATTACTGAGAAGGGGACCACCCAGGCTGAGAAGTATAATCAGTACACGGTGGTGACTGATCGGCGAGCCAACAAATACCAGATCCGCAAGGCGGTGGAGGAACTTTTTAAAGTCAAGGTTCTGAAGGTCAATACCTGCAACAAGGCCGGCAAGCCGCGTCGCAAGATGACCCGTCAGGCAGGCTTTGATCCGGATTGGAAGAAGGCCACTGTCACGTTGAAAGAAGGCGACAAAATCACCCTCACCTAAACCGGACACTCCATTATGCCAGTTAAAACTTTCAGACCTTTAACGCCATCCCGGCGCTACATTACCGTGGCGTCGTTTGACGAAATCACCAAATCCAAACCCGAAAAAAGCTTGGTTCAGACCCGGAAAAAAACCGGTGGCCGGAACTGCTACGGGAGAGTGACTGCCCGAGGTATTGGGCAGGGGCACAAACAGAAAATCCGGATCGTCGATTTCAAGCGGGCCCAAAAAGGTGTTTCCGCCAAGGTGATCGCCATCGAATATGATCCAATCCGCACGGCTTATCTGGCTCTGTTGGAATATCCGGATGGTAAAAAGGCTTACATGGTGGCTCCCAACGGTTTGCAAGTTGGGGCCAAGGTCGTCAGCGCCACCAACGCCGCCCCGGATTTGGGGAACAGCATCCCCTTGAAGTCCGTGCCCGTCGGCATGCCTATTCACAACTTGGAAATCCGTCCGGGGCAGGGCGCCCAGTTGGTGCGAGCCGCCGGTGGGGCCGCCAGCGTGATGTCCTGCGATGCGGGTTATGCCATGGTGCGTCTACCTTCCGGTGAAATTCGCAAGATCAATGAAAACTGCTATGCGACGATCGGCCAGGTCGGCAATATCGAGCATGAAAATGTGATTCTCGGGAAGGCGGGTCGCAGCCGGTTCTTGGGAATACGTCCGTTATCGCGCGGTGTGGCCAAAAATCCGGTGGACCACCCAATGGGCGGTGGTGCCGGCAAGACTTCGGGTGGCGGCCATCCGGTGACACCTTGGGGTGTGATCACTAAAGGTTTGAAGACACGCCGGCACAAAAAATATAGCAACCGATTCATCGTGGTTCGCCGGAATGGCAGACCCATGAAACAGAAATAAGGAATTATGGGACGCTCAATTAAAAAAGGGCCATTCGTAGACGCCCATTTGCTGGAGAAGATTTCCAAGCTGAATGCCGCGAATGCCAAGAAACCGATCAAGACCTGGTCTCGGCGGTCGACGATCACACCGGACTTCGTTGGGCATACGTTCAACGTTCACAACGGCAAGATGTTCCTGCCGGTGTTTGTCACGGAAAACATGGTTGGCCACCGGTTGGGTGAATTTGCCTTAACCCGGACCTTTAAGAAACACGGTGCTCATACGGCCAAGGCCGAAGCCAAGTAATTGCTTATGGAAGTTCAAGCTGTAACCCGCAATGTGCGCATGTCGGCCCAAAAGATGCGCGAAATGACACGACAAATCCAGGGCATGAAAGCCGTGGACGCGCAGGCAGTTCTGGCAGTGGTCTCCCGGAAATCGGCCCGGTTGGTGGCCAAGACTCTGAAGTCTGCCATCGCCAACGCCGAGAATAACAAAGGGATCAAGCCGGAGACGCTGGTGATCAAGGAGGCCATGGCTGGCACGGCAACGGTGATGAAACGCTGGCGCCCCAAAGCTCGTGGATCTGCTGGTCCTATTTTAAAACGAAATTGCCACATTAAAATCGTTCTGACTGACTAATAAAACCGTATGGGACAAAAAACTAATCCGGTAGGACTGCGCATCGCCCTGAACAAGGACTGGCGTTCCCGCTGGTACTCCGATAAGAAGGAATTCGGGAAACTGGTGGCCGAAGATTGGAAGATACGCGAGATCCTGAAGCGCAAGTTGGAATCCGCCTCGGTGCCCAAGATTGTTATTGAGCGCGCGGCGAATCGCTGCCGGATCACCATTTTCACTGCTCGTCCGGGAGTGGTCATTGGTCGTAAAGGCGCCGAGATTGACAAGATCAAGGAAGAACTCAACAAGATGACCGGCAAGGAAATCTATGTTGATATCCAGGAGATCAAACAGCCGGAGACCGATGCCCAACTGGTGGCGGAAAATGTGGCCATGCAATTGGAACGTCGTATCTCTTTCCGTCGCGCCATGAAGAAAGCCGTGCAAACCACGATGGACTTTGGCGCGGAAGGTATTAAGATCCGCTGTGCAGGTCGTTTAGGTGGGGCGGAATTGGCCCGTGTCGAACATTACCATCAGGGACGGGTGCCGCTGCATACGCTGCGCGCCCAGATTGACTACGGTTTTGCCGAGGCCAAAACTGTTTACGGAAAAATTGGCGTCAAGTGCTGGATTTGCAAAGGTGAACTCACCCCGCAACGCACCGAGTTGCCAGTCGCCGTGCCCGTGGGCCAACCCAGCTAGCATCAGGGAGGAATAAGCTTATGTTAATGCCGGAAAGAGTTAAGTATCGCAAAATGCAGCGCGGCAATCGCGCCGGGATTGCTTCCCGGGGCAAGGCCGTGTCGTTTGGCGAGTTTGGATTGCAGTCCATGGAGCGTTGCTGGTTGGACACCCGTCAGATCGAAGCCGCCCGGTCCGCCATCAGCCGTTACATGAAACGCCGCGGCAAAATGTGGATTCGCGTCTTCCCTGACAAATCATTTTCGAAAAAGCCCCTGGAAACTCGAATGGGCAAGGGCAAAGGACCAGTGGAAACCTGGGTGGCGGTCATCCGACCGGCCAACATTCTGTTTGAAGTCGATGGGGTCACCGAGCATGTGGCTCGCGAAGCAATGCGGTTGGCCGCAACCAAACTTCCCATCCGCACCAAGTTTATTTCCCGTCATCGTCTGGGAACCTAAATTGTAGAACGCATAACTATGAAAATGTCCGATATTAAAGATCTCACGATGACTGAATTGCTGGCGAAGAACCGCGATTTGCGTCAGGAGTTGTTCAACCTGAAGCTGCAGAAAGCGAGCAGTCAATTGGAAAAGCCGGCTCATTTGCGCAATCTGCGCCGGAATATCGCCCGGGTTGAGACCCAAATGAGCACCATACGCAACAAGGCAGCCAAGTAATTTTATATGTCCAATCCTGCTCCTACCATTACCCGCACGCATCGCAAAGAACGCGAAGGCACGGTGATTTCCAGCAAAATGGCGAAAACCGTAATCGTCCAGGTTGAAAGCCGGTTTCAGCACGCCAAATTCAAGAAAATCGTCACCAGCTTCAAGAAGTTTTACGTCCACGACGAAAAGGGCGAAGCCAAAGTTGGGGACCGGGTTCGCATCGAGGAAACCCGGCCCATATCCAAGCTTAAACGATGGCGTCTGGCCCAGGTGGTGGAGCGCGCTGCCAATCCCGCTCCCGCCACTGCATAATCACAAGGTTTAAATATGCTTCAAATACGATCAATTCTGGAGGTGGCCGATAACACAGGCGCCCGTCGGGCCGCCGCCATAGGTGTTCTGGGCCGGAACAAAATGTTTGCCCAGGTGGGGGATATCATAAAGGCTCATATCAAGGAGGCCTCCCCTGATGGTCAGGTAAAAAAGGGAGAAGTGGTCAATTGCGTGGTGGTTCGGACCCGTCAGCCTATCCGCCGCAACGATGGATCGTATCTGCGCTTCGACTCCAATGCCGTGGTGATCATCGACGACGAAAACAACCCGCGCGGCACGCGCATTTTCGGCCCGGTGGCCCGGGAATTGCGCGACCTTAAGTTCATTAAAATCATTTCGCTGGCTCCGGAGGTCATATAAGTTATGCAACGGTCTCACGTCAAGAAGAACGATGAAGTGGTGGTCATTGCCGGGACACAAAAAGGCAAACGAGGACGCATCCTGCACGTATTGCGCGTCAAACAACGCGTCATTGTGGAAGGTGTCAACATGATCAAAAAACACACGCGCAAAAGCCAGCAGCATCCGCAGGGTGCCATCGTGGAGCGCGAAGGGAGCATTCACATTTCCAATGTCATGCTGGCCTCCCGCTTCGAGGCGCGCGCCGCGCGCCGTAGTGCGAATCCCACTCCCGCCTCTGTTTAAGGTATGAAAGCCCGACTTTATCAACGTTATGTAGACACCGTCAGGGATTCCCTGATGGATAAGTGGAAGTACAAAAATGTGCACCAGGTGCCGATCCTTGAAAAGATCGTCATCAATATGGGCGTGAGTGCCGCCTTGGACAAAGGGGCCGTGGATGACGCTTCCAAGGAACTCGGTACCATTACCGGCCGTAAGCCTGTATTAAACCGCGCCCGGAAAAGCATCGCTAATTTCAAATTGCGCGAGGGACAGGTTATCGGTTGTCATGTCACCCTGCGGCGCGATGTGATGTATGAGTTTTTGGACCGGTTGGTCGCCGCCGCGCTTCCCCGCATTCGCGATTTCCGGGGCATCAGCCCGCGCTGTTTCGACGGCCGTGGCAGCTATACCTTGGGAGTGTCTGATCAGACCATCTTTCCGGAAATTGAAATGGATAAGATCAAGCGCAATCAAGGGATGGACATTACCTTCGTCACCACCGCCACCACCGATGCCGAAGCGTTGGATCTGCTTAAATTACTTGGAATGCCTTTCGCTGAGAAATAACATTGTATGGCTAATAAATCTTGGATTGAACGTGATAAAAAACGCCGCGAGTTGGTGAAAAAATATTCCGCATTGCGGGCCGAACTCATGGCCAAACGCGACTACGCCGGCCTGTCTAAAATACCGCGCAACGCAAGTCCCGTGCGCGTGGTCAACCGTTGTAAAATCAGCGGCCGGCGTCATGGATTTTTGAGGAAATTCGGGTGTTCTCGTCTGACCTTCAGGGAACTGGCCATGGCTAGTTTGCTGCCGGGTGTAACCAAAGCCAGCTGGTAAAAAGATTATGGATCCCATTGCTGACATGCTGACCTGCATCCGCAACGCTGCGCAAGCACTGCGGCCGGATTTGGAACTGAAACATTCCAAAATCAAAGAGAGTGTAGCCCGTGTACTCCAGGAGGAGGGCTATTTGGCAGAGTGTTCCGTTCAAGGCGACACTGTCAAAAAACTGAAGATTAAACTGAAATACCGGGGGCGCAAAGGCGTGATTGAACACTTGGCCCGCGCCAGCAAACCGGGCTTGCGCCGATATGTCGCCGCCCGGGAAATCCCGCGGGTTCTCGGCGGAATGGGCACCGCCATCCTCACCACTTCCCAAGGTGTTATGACGGGTGAGAATGCGCGCAAAAAGAATATTGGCGGAGAATTGGTCTGCTTTGTTTGGTAGAGGTTATTATGTCTAGAATTGGTAAATTACCCATTCCGGTTCCATCCGCGGTCAAGGTGGAAATCAAGGATCAACAGGTTTGCGTGCAGGGGCCCAAAGGGCGCTTGGATTTTTCCCTGCCTGCGCGCACTTCCGTAAAATTTGAGGAAGGCAAATTAGTCGTGAGCCGGCAAGGTGAAGATGCGCAAGCCAAGGCTTTGCACGGCCTGAGCCGCTCGATCCTTTTCAATCTGGTGCATGGCGTCAACGTAGGCTACGTCAAGAAGCTTGAAATCCAGGGGGTGGGTTTCAAGGCTGCTGTCCAGGGCCAGCAGATCACCATGAATTTGGGTTATTCTCATCAGATCGTCTATCCCATACCGGATCAGATCAAGGTGACCGTTGAGAAAGATACCATGATTACCGTGGAAGGTCCCAACAAGCAACTGGTTGGCCAGGTTGCTTCGGAATTGCGCAGTTACTACCCGCCGGAGCCTTACAAAGGCAAGGGTGTGCGGTACTCGGATGAAAAAGTCGAGCGGAAAGCCGGCAAGACTGCCCAGCAATAGCGGATTTTGGAAGAATTGATTATTTCCCATGAAAGTAGAAAAAAAACAGAAGCTGAGTCAGTTACGCCGTTGGCGCATTCGCCGGAAGGTGAGTGGAACTCCGCAATGCCCCCGCATGAGTGTGCGCTTCACTGGTGAAAATATCTATGTGCAATTCATAGACGACAGCGTTGGCGCGACCATCGCGGCGACCTCCACTATGGCCAAGGATGTGCCTGATCGCGATCGATTATCAGCCAATGTGAAGAGCGCAAAAATCCTCGGTGCCAAGGCTGCTGAAGTAGCCAAGGCCAAGGGAATCGCCAAGGTTGTTTTTGATCGGAGTGGAGCGCGTTATCATGGCAAAGTAAAAGCTTTGGCTGATGCCGCACGTGAAAGTGGTCTCAAATTTTAACTGGAAACAGGAGCTTCAAAGTGTCGGAAGAAAATAAAACAAGTTTTGGCCGCGGTCCTCGCGGTGCGCGTCGTGGCCCCGGTGGTCCCCGGGGGGGTGACGGTCATGATTCTGGTGACGGCAAAAAAGAGGCGCCGGACAAAGTAGTATTTATCAACCGCTCGGCCAAAGTGGTCAAAGGTGGACGCCGCTTCAGCTTCAGCGCATTGGTGGTAGCCGGAGATCGCAATGGCAAGGTTGGCTTGGGTCTCGGCAAGGCTGGCGAAGTTGCTGATGCCATCCGCAAGGGGGGTGAGGCGGCCAAGCAGCACATGGTGGCGGTTTCTTTGAAAGATGCCACGATTCCCCATGAGGTCCGTTGCACCTTTGGTGGTGCCGATGTGTTGTTGAAGCCCGCTTCGCCCGGTACTGGTATCATCGCCGGCAAGACGGTTCGTGCCGTTCTTGAATCGGTGGGTATCCGGGACGTCTTGAGCAAATCTCTCGGTTCCAACAATGCGGCCAACGTGGCGAAGGCAACCCTTTCGGCGCTGCTTCAATTGCGCCGCCGCGAAGATATCTATCGCGGTCGCGGACTGGCGATGCCTGCCATTCGTGAAACCGCTCCTGCTGCTGGCACCCAGGCCGCTGCAACTACTATTGCTAATTAAATTAATTTCATCGAAATATGCGTTTACATGATTTAAAGCCAAAGCACGGTTCCACCCATCGCCGAAAACGGTTGGGTTGTGGTGAATCTTCCGGGCACGGCAAAACCAGTGGTCGTGGTGGAAAAGGTCAAAGTGCGCGTTCCGGTAGTTCCAACCGCATTGGCTTTGAAGGTGGCCAGATGCCGCTGATCCGCCGTATTCCCAAGCGCGGATTTAATAATCCTTTCAAAACCATTTATATTCCCATCAATCTGGGAGCTTTGAATGGTTTCGAGGATGGCGCCAAGGTGGACGAGACCGCCCTGCGGGCCTTAGGCTTGGCCAATGGGCGGGCGGATGGCATCAAAATCCTGGCTAACGGCGAGGTCACCAAGAAACTCACCGTGGTTGCCGACGCTTTCAGCGCCACCGCCAAAGCCAAAATCGAAAAGGCAGGAGGAACGTGTCAATTGGTGGCTGCCCCCAAGCCAGTGGAATCAGGAAAGAAATCTTCCTAACGACCTCTTATCAAAACGAAAAGCCTGAAGACCTATGCTAGCTGGCATTGCCAACACTCTCACGAACTGCTTCAAAATTCCGGAGCTTAAATCCCGGATTTTGTTTACCCTGCTTTTGCTGACTATTTGCCGCTTGGTGGCTATTCTTCCCATTCCTGGGTTGGATGGCGGGGTTTTAAAGGAATTCTTTGAATCCAAAGCTGCCAAATCGGGATCGTCCCTAATGGGGATGTACAGCATGTTCACAGGCGGGGCCATGGAGCGTTGTGCAATCGGCGCCTTGGGCATCATGCCTTATATCAGTGCCACGATTATTATTCAGTTGCTGACGGCAGTGGTGCCCACTTTAAGCAAGTTGGTCCGTGAAGAGGGCGGGCGCACCAAGATCATTCAATATGGACGATATTTGACAGTGCTGCTCTGCCTTGGGCAGGGATTTTTCATGGCTTTAGGTTGGGAGAATCCTGAAAAACTGTTCGGTTCCAGCCTTTCCGGTAAATTGGTCTACATGGAGCCCATCTGGTGGTATCGAATTCAGACCACCTTGATATTAACCACAGGAACCATGTTGTTAATGTGGTTGGGGGAACAGGTGACGGATCGTGGGATCGGCAACGGCGTTTCGTTGGTCATTACCATTGGTATTCTGGCCCGCTTGCCTGGTGCAGCTCAGGGGTTGTTTGATATGTTCTTCCCGCCGGAAATGGAATCCAAGTATAATTTATTCCATGCCATCGCCTTGGTTCTGCTCCTAATCGCTGTTGTGGCGGGCGTTATCGCGGTTACTCAAGCCCAGCGCAAAATACCGGTGCAATACGCCCAACGGACAGTTGGCCGCAAAACTTATGCGGGAACCAGTTCTTTCATGCCTTTGCGCGTTAACTATTCAGGCGTCATGCCAATTATTTTTGCCTCAGCCATCTTGATGTTTCCCGACAAAATACTTTCTGGTTTGCACAGCACCTTCGATCTGCCTTTGTTTGGCAGCATGGCCGCCAAATTCCGCGAAGGGGAGCCCGTCTATTTGATTATTTACGGTGCCATGATCCTGTTCTTCTCCTACTTTTGGGTCGCCACCCAATTCAACGAAATCCAAATTGCAGACGATCTAAAAAAATATGGCGGTTATATCCCTGGCGTCCGGCCCGGCGCTGCCACCAGTTCATTCCTTCATCACGCCATGAGCCGAATCACTTTCGCGGGCGGATTGTTTCTGACCATTATCGCGGTGATTCCGATTCTCATGGGGCGCTTTATGGGTGTGCCTTTCCAGGTTCACACCTTTTTCGGCGGCACCAGTATGTTGATTTTAGTCGGCGTTATGCTGGATACCATGCGGCAAGTCGAAACCCACTTGCTGATGCGGCATTACGATGGTTTCTTGAAAAAGGGCAAATTACGCGGTCGTTTTTAGCCCATTAAGGATATTGTTCGAGAGGTTGGTCTGTTGCCTATACGCTGGATTCTGAATTCAAGCTTAACTGCACGCCTGGCAGGGACAACAGTGACAGATTAATCGGACATCCGCAGCATGATAATCATCAAAAGTGGTCGTGATATCGAAGCCATGCGCCAAGCTGGGGCAGTTGCCGCCGCTGTTTTGGCCGAGGTTGCCGGGTTTGTTGCACCCGGCCAGACCACGAAGGCGATCGATGAATTCGCGGCCTCGAGAATTAAGAGCTATAATGCCAAAAGCGCGTTTTTAGGTTATCGCAATTATCCCTGCCATATTTGCATCTCGGTGAACGAGGAAGTGGTGCACGGCCTGGCGGGGAAAAGGCAGGTGCTTTACGGCGATATCGTCAGTTTGGACGTGGGAGTGCTTTATCAGGGTTTTATTGGAGATACTGCAACTACGGTGGTCGCCGGCGGGTGCGACATAAAGGTGCAGAAATTACTGGATGTCACGGAACAGGCCCTGTATAAAGGAATTTCCCAAGCTATCTCTGGGAACCGGGTGGTGGATATTTCACAGGCGATTCAAAGCCATGTGGAGGGGAACGGTTTCAGCGTGGTTCGTGAGTTTGTCGGGCATGGAGTTGGGCGGTCAGTGCACGAAGATCCACAGGTTCCCAACTATGTGGATGGTAAGAATTCACCGCGGTTGCGGCCAGGAATGACCTTGGCGATTGAGCCCATGGTTAACACCGGGTCGCCTGCCGTCAAAGTGTTGAATGACGGTTGGACGGTGATCACGCAGGATGGACTGCCTTCAGCCCATTTTGAGCATACGGTTCTGATCACGGAATCAGAGCCTGAGATACTGACGTGTCGCGAGAAGATATTATCCTCGTCGAAGGCCAGGTAATCGAGGGCCTGCCGAATCGGATGATTCGGGTTGGATTAAGTAATGGATATCGGTTTCTCGCCCGGTTGGGAAACCGCTTGATGGATGAGGGGATCAACCTGCAAGCGGGAGACAAAGTTCGGGTTGAGATGTCGCCTTTCGACTTGTCGAAGGGAAACATAGTCGAACATTTAAATGGTTTAAGATATGAAAGTAAGGGCATCAGTGAAAAGGCTCTGTGAGCACTGTAAAATTGTAAAACGCAAGGGAGTAATTCGAGTGATTTGCTCCAATGCGCGCCATAAGCAACGTCAGGGATAGTTTTTAATTATGCCACGCATATTAGGTGTTGATATACCTGGAGAAAAGCGGATCGATATAGCCTTGCGCTATATCTATGGAATCGGCCCCACCAACGCGATGGAAGTCATCGCCAAGACCGGGATCGCTCCCAACATAAGGGCCAAAGATTTGACTGAGCAGCAATTGTCTCAGCTCGTACATGCCATTCAAGATGGCAAGTATGTCACTGAGGGTGATCTGCGGCGGGAAATTGGCATGAACCTGAAACGGTTGCAGGCCATCAAGTGTTATCGCGGAGTGCGTCATTTACGCGGTTTGCCAGTGCGCGGCCAGCGCACATCCACCAATGCCCGCACACGCAAAGGTCCGCGCAAAACCGTCGGCGTGCAGCGGAATCCGGATGCGAAGAAGGGCATTCATTAAGTTTTGAGTATGGCTGAAGAGAATAAAGAACAAAAACCGAAAAAGGCTGCTGCACCCGCCAAAGCGGAGGCTAAAGCCGAGACCAAACCTGAAGCGGCCTCTCCGGAAGCCGCAGCCAAACCTGCTGCCAAGCCCCCTAAAAAGGCTGGCGCCGAGGGTAAGGAAGCCAAGGATGGTGTAGCAGCCGCACCTGCCGCCCCGGCCGCCCCTGCTGCACCGCTTACGGCGGCTGAACTGCTCGCCACCGATACCGGCCCGAAGAAAATCATCAAGGCCAAAGGTTCCAAGAACATCACCACGGGTGTGGTGAACGTGCTGGCCACCTTCAATAACACCATTGTCAGCATCACCGACATGCAAGGGCATGTCATTTCCTGGTCCAGTTCCGGACGCGTTGGTTTTAAAGGTTCCCGCAAATGCACTGCTTTTGCCGCCCAACAGGTGGCCCAAGATGCCGCGCGGCAGGCCATGGCCCACGGCATGAGGGATGTTGAAGTGCGCGTCAATGGGCCTGGTTCGGGACGGGAAGCGGCCATCCGTGCCTTGCAGGTGATCGGTTTGGAAATCACCTCCATCAAGGATGCCACCCCGGTGCCGCATAATGGTTGCCGCCCGCGCAAGAAACGTCGCGTCTAATCTTTTGAAATAATACTGAATTATGGCTCGTTATACTGGTCCACGTGTTCGCATCAGCCGCCGCTTTGGCATTCCGATCTTCGGCCCATCCAAGTATTTGGAGCGCCGCAATTATGGCCCCGGTGTTCATGGTCCCAAGTCACGGCGCAAAGTCAGTGACTATGCCTTGGGCTTGGGTGAAAAACAGAAATTCCGCTATTATTACGGGCTTCTCGAACGGCAGTTTGAGAACATTTACCACAAGGCCGCCCAACGCCGCGGGGTTACGGGCGAAACAATGCTGCAAATCCTGGAGACTCGCTTGGATAACGTTGTTTACAGTCTGGGTTTCGGCAATACCCGGCCTGCTGCGCGGCAAATGGTGGGGCATGGCCACGTGAAGGTAAACGGCCGCAAGGTGAGCATTCCTTCCTACGAAGTGCGCGTCAACGACGTTATTGAAGTTCGTGATCGCAGTGTTTCCCGGCAAATGGCGACCCGCAGCCTGGAAATCAGCACCAGCCGGGTAGTGCCCGCTTGGCTTGCCCTGAATAAGGAAGGCTTCAAAGGGACCATGGTCCGCATGCCGGTGCGCGATGACATTCAACCGATCGCCAATGAACAGGCCGTAGTCGAGCTCTATTCCCGCTAAACAAACTAACTCTCCATAAAGGCAAGTATATGGGCGTGTTTTGCCGCCGGGAACAGGCTGGCACGCCAGTTTAAAATTGCCAGAAAGGAAAATTATGCCAGTAAGATTAGGTCGTTTTGAAATGCCCAAACGCTTGGTGAAGGAAGAGTCCTGCTCGACTCCGACTTACGCCAAGTTTATCGCCGAGCCGTTTGAGACCGGTTATGGGCATACCATCGGTAATTCACTGCGCCGGGTGCTGCTCTCCTCTTTGGAAGGGGCGGCTATATCCTCGGTCAAAATCGATGGCGCCATGCACGAATTCACCGCCGTTGAAGGAGTGGTGGAAGATGTCACTGAATTGGTCTTGAACCTCAAGAAAGTGTTGTTCAAGGCTCATTCACGGGAGCCCCAGATGCTTTTGCTTTCCGTGAATAAAGAAGGCCCGGTGCTGGCGGAAGATATCAAGCTCAACCAGAATATTGAACTGGTAAATCCCAAACAGTTGATCTGCACCTTGGATAAAAAACGCAAGTTCGAGATGGAACTTGAAGTCAAGGTGGGACGCGGTTTCTGCCCCGGTGAAGAAAATAAAAAATTGGACCAACCGATTGGCATTATCCCCATCGATTCACTCTTTTCGCCTATTTCCCGCGTCCGCTATGCCGTGGAGGCTGCCCGTGTCGGGCAGCGCACGGATTATGACCGCTTGATTTTGGAGATTTGGAGCGATGGCCGGGTTTCGCCAGACGACGCCTTGGTTCAAGCCTCCGCCATCCTGCAGCACCATCTGGATGTTTTTGTTGGTTACGACAAGAACGCCATTGAGTTTGAAGAAGAAGTTCAAACCCAGGACGATGAGTTGCTGCGCCTCAGGAAGTTGTTGAACATGAGCGTCAACGAAATTGAACTGAGCGTGCGGGCTGCCAACTGCTTGAATAATGCCAATATCACCACCGTCGGCCAATTGGCGATGAAGAGCGAAGGCGAAATGCTTAAATACCGTAATTTTGGCAAGAAATCTTTGAACGAAATCAAAGAAAAACTGGCCACACTTGGGCTGTCCCTGGGCATGAAATTCGACCCAGGTTTGATCGAATTGTCCAAGGAAGATCCCAATCCCCCTACCACTTAATCAAACAGGAATTGTATGCGCCATCGTAAAAGAACTGCCAAGCTCGGACGAACCAGCGAACACCGCAATTTGATGCTGGCCAATCTCGTTTGCAGCCTCATTGTTGAACGCCGGGTCACCACCACGCTGGCCAAGGCCAAAGTTGCCCGGTCTGTGGCCGAGAAAATGGTCACCCTTGGCAAGAGTGGTACGCTTCATGATCGTCGCTTGGCGGCCTCTCGCCTGCGGCAGTCGGAAGCTGTCCGGATACTTTTCAATGAAATCGCTCCCACCCAAAAGGATCGGCACGGCGGTTATACCCGGATCGTCAAATTAGGCCAGCGCCGTGGGGATGCTTCCCAGATGGCCATTCTGGAATGGACTGACGTTGCGGCTGCTGCGGAAACTCAATCTCCTGCCAAAACCGAAACGGTGGAAACTACCGCCCCGGCGGCTCCTGAAGCGGCTGTAACACCGGCTGAGCCTCCCAAGTCGGCCTGAGCGCTGGGAAATATTTCAAACGCAAAACCCGGTCCAAAAGGCCGGGTTTTTTCTTTCTCCGGGGACCTGGATTTCTAGGGCCTCCGGCAAATTTGCAGGCTCCCCTACGCTTTGGGAAAATCCATTGGTTGAGTGCCGGTTTCAGTTGATTCAGATCAAAGACTGCCGCCATGCGTAGGGCTATGTTGGGAGCGAGATGGTTGGAAATGAATCCAGCCATGAAATTATTGTAGAATGCTTTTTATGAGCGAACTTAAAAAACAAACCAACCCGGCTCGCCGGTTTCCCATGGCCCAGCCCGCCCGGCCCGTTG
>CAIMWS010000339.1 GCA_903845125.1 uncultured Verrucomicrobiota bacterium | reverse complement strand
CGATACCCGCGCAGGCCGTACCGGACGGTCTGGTAAATTGCCGGGCGGTCGGTGCTGGCCACCGGGTTGTTGAGGAAGGCCGCAGTCATCCCGCCGATCACCTCGACCTCCTGCCGGGGCTTCGCCTCGACTTTCGGCCGGCTCCACGCCCCCTGCTCCCAGCCGGCCTGGGCCAGGGCGGTGATATTCGGGCTGATGATGCGGGTCCGCCAGTGCAGCCCCATGAGCCCGCTGCAGCCGTACTTGCGGGCGTCCACCGCATCGCGGCGCATCCGCCCGGCCCGAAGTTGCAGCGAGGTGAGCGTGGGGTCATCCTCAAACCACGGGATGGCCCACTTGCTCCGCCCATCGAGCCGATCGAAGTTCTCCGACACCGGGGCGGTGCCCAGGTTCATGCTGATCGCGCTGAACACGACGTCTTTCGGCAGGATCTCGTGCAGCCCCGGGAAGTTGCCGGTGATCCATCCCCAGCCGCAGATGCCCAGGCCAAACGGCGCGCTGGTGTCCCCCAGCGCGGCGTGGGCCGCCTGCACGTTGGCGACGAAGCCTTTCTGGTCGATTTCGCCTTCGTGTCCCCAGAGCCAGTAGTAATCGATCGGGAATGCCCGCTGGATGCGGGTGAACATGCCGGCATACAGCTTGCGAAGCGTGGCCGGCGAACCGGGGTCCAGCCCCGCTTCCTTGAGCCGCCTCTTGACCACCTCCGGAACATCGAGCGGCGACTCGGTGCCGACACAGGTCTTCATCCCCAGCCGCCGGGCCTCTTCGAAGACCGCTCTCAGCATGGCACCGGTCCGATTGATCATCGCGACATTGGCGGCCGGCGTTGCGGGGAACGGAAAGTCATCCGGTCCGTTGACCTCGGGCCCGTAGTCGTCGGAAGGGAAGACCTCGCCCCCGCCGAAGTGATAGCGGCCGGTCTTACCCGGAGCATAACACCCGTAAGGCATCTGCTTGGCCGTGGTATACCAGGAGGTGTAATCACTGATCTTCACCGTCCCGTCGGGATTCACGTCCTCCGGCAGCCCGATCCACACCGTGGGCTCCGGGCCGAGATCCTTGTTCAGGGCGGGATACGTGTGCAGCCCGACGAAGTTCATGCGCAGCTTCACGGCCTGGCCAAGGACGAGTTTCCAGTCGTCCAGCGTCCACCAGTCCGGCCCTTCCGGGAAGTCGTGGAACGGCTGCAGGCCGCGCAGCTCGAAGAGCGGCTGCGAGGTCTCCTCCACCACGGGCGGCAGCTCCTGCAAAGGCTCATCGGGAAGCACGTCGCCATCGATCTGGAACCGGACCCCGAGCTTCTCCGCATAGGCGTAGGCGCCGTAAAGCACTGCCACCTCCCCGCCGCCGCTGATGGTCAAGGCGCCGTCTTCGGTTTTGAAACGGTATTGCTGGGGGCCCAGCGCGGGATCGATCCGCAGTGCGAGGCCCCGGCCGGCCGGGCCGCCGGGAGTGCCCGCCTCCGCGATCGCCAGCAGGCGCCCGGTCCGCAGGTAAACATACCGGCGGATTTCCTTGGCGGCGAATTTCACGGTCGCGCTGGCGCCCGGCGGGAGGCTGATCCCATCCCCCAAAGCGGCGCCGGTGATGGCCAGGAGGAGGGTGGTGAGGAGGGTTTTCATTGCATTCCTTATTGGGGCTTCAGGGTGCGGGCGCTTAGGGAGACAGGCCGCGCGGCCGAGGGGTAAACAACCTCGCCGCCCGCCTGGTGGTCACGAATCCGGATGGCCATGGCCGGATCATGCGCCATCCGCCGCCCGGCGACAACCATGGAGTGCGGAATTCCCGCTCGCCACCCTGGCTTCCCGGCTCGGGCCTTTCCATTTCCGGAAAACCGGACCCCGGTGGCAGGAAGGGAGATCGTCGGGCGCAGGCAGGGGATTTTTTAGCGGACCGGGCCATCGGGCATCGCCCCCCAATCCGCGACGTTTTGGGCTTCCACAAGGCCAAGGCGTCGGAAACAATTAAAGGGAGCCCGGGATTTTGGCGCACGAAGGGATCGCGCTGCTTTCGGCTTGCCTGGACAGCCTCGGCAGCAGCGGAGGCGGGCGGGTGCTGTTCAACCGCAACGCCGTGGCGCCCGGGGAGCAGAAACTCAGCTGGGAGACCATCCCATCCCAGGGCCGCACACCGCTCATCGTGGGGGGCCTGATCCACGCTGGCCGGCCGCCTCCCGGGCGGGAAAGGAAGCCGGCAGCCCTGGATCACAATTTTTCCGCCAGGACTGTCCGGACCTCGCCATTCACCCGCACCCGGACCGGGCGCGCTTCCTCCGCGGCGATGCGGAAGGCGGCCACCCGGCCATCCTTCCAGGCGCAATCCACGGTGAACCCGCCACGGGCGCGCAGGCCTTTCACGGAGCCTTCCGGCCAGGCCTTCGGCAGCGCGGGGAGCAGTTCGATCTCTCCGGCGTGGCTCTGCAGCAGCATCTCGGCAATGCCGGCGCACCCGCCAAAATTGCCATCGATCTGGAACGGGGGGCAGGAATCGAAGAGATTCGGCAGCGACCCGCTGCCGCCGCCGGCCGGGCGCAGCAACCTCCGGAGCAGTTTATAGCCCCGTTCGCCATCCCCCAGCCGCGCCCAAAGATTGATGCGCCAGGCCAGCGCCCAGCCGTTGCTGTCGTCGCCGCGGGCGTCGAGGAACTTGCGGCAGGCGGCGGCCAGCTCCGGCGTGCCCCGCCGGGAGATCTCGTAATAGGGATAAAGCCCATACATGGGTGAAGTATGGCGGTGCGTGGGCTCCGGCTCGGGATAAGGCTTGAGCCATTCCTGCAGCCGGCCATCGGGACCGATCTGGTTGGGCGCCAGCCGGCCCTTCTTTTCCGCCAGCTCCCGCCGCCAGCCCTCGTCCACGCCCAGGATTTCGGCAGCCCGCAGGGTATTGCTGAACAGCTCGCGCAGGAGCTGCATATCGACGGTTGGCCCCATGCAGACCGCCGCCTGGCGGCCATCCGGCAGCCGGAAGGTATTCTCCGGGGAATTGGACGGCCCGGTCACCAGCCAATGGTGATCCGGCTCCTCCCAGAGATTGTCGAGGTAGAACTCGGCGCAGCCTTTCAGGACCGGGTAAACGCGGCGCAGGAATTCGCGGTCCAGGGTGAAGGCATACTGTTCCCAGAGATGCTCGCACAGCCAGGCGGAGCCGCCGGTGGTGGCGCCCCAGGAGGCGTGCTCACCAGGCGCGGTGAAGCCCCACGGGTTGGTGATGACATGCGCCACCCAGCCCCGCGAGTTGTAGTAGGCCCGGGCCGTCCGCCGGCCGGGTTCCACCAGCGAGGCGATGAGCTGGTTCAAAGGATCCTGGAGTTCCGGGAGGTTGCACACCAGGGCGGGCCAGTAATTCATCTGGACGTTGATATCCAGGTGCCAATCACCGTTCCAAGGGGTGCGGACTTCCTCCGCCCAGATGCCCTGCAGGTTCGCCGGCAGCCCCCCCGGCCGCGAGGAGCTGATCAGCAGGTGCCGGCCGAAATTGAAGTAGAGCGCGGCCAGGGACGGGTCCTCCGCGCCTTGGGCGAAACCCGCCAGGCGCCGGCTGGCGGGCAGCCCGCTGTTGGCGGTGGCGGGCAGGTTCAGCTCCACCCGGTCGAACCATTTCCGGTGGTCCGCCGCCTGCGCGGAGCGCAGCCCGGCGAAGGATTTTCCCGCCGCCCGGTCGAGGTCGCGCTGGGTGGCCTGCACGGGATCGCTGAGTTGCCGCCCCGCGAACCCGCGGTAATCCGTGGCGGCCGCAAACAGCAGCAGCGCTTCATCGGCGTTTTCCACCAGGAGCTGGTTGCCACGGGCTTTCACCGCGCCGCCGCGGATTTGGGCACGCAGCCGCCCGGCGTAGGTGACCCCCCGGCCGCCGTGGCCGTCATTGAGCGTGCCGGTGATGAGCAATTCGCCATCGTTCACGGCCTGGGTCACAAACCGCTCGGGCCGGTCCAGCGTGATGGAAAACGACAACGCGGCCGGTTTATCCGCAGTGAAGCGCGAGACAAACACTTCGTCCGGGGCGCTGACAAAATGCGTTCGCTCGAAACGGACCCCCCCTTGCGTGTAAACCACCTCCGCCGTGCCCGAGCGCAGATCCAGGCGACGCTCGTAATCCCGGGGCGCTTCGGCTTGCCAACCCACTCCCTCCAGCGCAATCTCCGCCACCTGGAAATGGGTGATCCCAGGATTTGGCGCAAAAGTGAACCGGAAATACCGGGCCGCCGCCGGCTGGGCGATCCCATATGATTTGGTTTCCTGCCGGTTGGTGAAGGCCGGCTCGCCGCGATGCTGGTCGAGCAGCGTCCAGGTTTTGCCATCCAGGGAACCTTCCAGCGTCCAGGTTCGCGGATCCCGCTCCGGCACGTCCTCGGCCGAAGTGAGGCGGTAGCTGGCCGGGCGGGCGCCGGCCGGGCCGGAGTCGATCAGCCACACCACCGGCCGGCCTTCATGGATGATACACCACTTGGTGGTGAGGTCGCCGTCCGCGGAGAATTCCACCTCCTGGTTGGGAGACCAGGCGCGGTGGCCGCTGGCGCATTGGAGCAGCGGCTCGCTGCCCGCGCCGCCAAACTGCAGCCGCAGGCTGCCCAAAACCTGGTAACAGCCGAATGGCAGATCGGCGCCGTTGGCGGCTCCGGAGCCGGCGCCCTGGCAGGTGAAGTTTTTCATCACCAGGTCAGCCGCCTCGGGGTTCTTCCCCTCGGCCAGCAGCCGCCGGATCTCCGGCAGCACCCGGAAGGCGCCCTCGCGGTCATTGTTCGCGGGTGAGCCTGACCAGACGGAACTTTCATTCAAAACCATGCGTTCCCGGTCCACCCCGCCGAAAACCATCGCCCCGATCCGGCCATTCCCAAGCACACACGCCTCGTGGAACGATTTGGCGGGCTGATCGAACCATAAGCTGGTGGACGGGGGGTAGGTGCCCGCCGCAGTGGCGGAGCAGACGGCCCCGCCCAACAGCCCGGCGGCCAGAATGTTCCGGAGGCGCCGCAGAGATTGCCTATAAATCGTTTTCATATGCTTGGGGAAGATCGTGGTTCCGGGATTTCACAAACTGCCGGCCGGATCAGGCTAATGGCAAACCGCCTGCGGCCAGGACCGCTTCGTCATGGGCTTGGACAATCAGCCGGGCCGTTGGCTCCGTCTCACGGGCACCCTGCTCGGCAATCAGCTCGCAGGTGGCAAACGCGCGGCAGGCCTGTCCATAGCGGTCCAACCATTCCTTGAAGCGCGCCTCGGCTCGGGCATCGGGCCACGGCCAGCCGCGGGGAGGCTTCCGGCAGCCGCAGCGCCACGGCTTGGGCGTCAAGCGGGCCCGGAAACACTGCTGCACCCCGCACAGCCGCTGGTAGAGCGGATCCGCCCCCAGGGCCTCAAAAACCTGGCCGGCGGCTTCGCCATCGGGATCGAACAGCGCGTGGGTGGCCAGCAGTCGCACGCCCGCGCGGGTGCGATATACCCGCCAGCCCCAGCCCGGGTGGGCCTGCGCCCAGGCGCCGGACCGGGCCACGACGTCCGCCTCCCGGGAGCTGCCTGCGGATCCTTCCGGCAGGTCCACATCCACGAACATCACCCGCGAAGTGTTCAGGACCTGGCAGCCGTAGGAATTGCGGGTGATCGCCGCCGCCAGCCCGCCTGCCGGATCGCGGATCTCCCGCAGCACCTGCTCCCGCAGGGGGCGGTCCGTGTAGCCGTAGCGGTTCAGCGGTGGTCCCTGGCTCTCGAAACGCGCTACCAAGGCCCGAACTGCCTCTTGGGCGAGCGCCTCAGCGGCGGGCAGGCTGGCATCGGACGACCTCCAGCAAGTGAACCCATGGAACGAGCTTTTAGCCCAATATTTGGCGAATTTCATGTTCCACACCCTACCACAGCCCGGCGGAGGTTCAAATAGTCCCTAATAGTCCCTTTTACCCAAACACCCTTGAGCTGCGCCCAAAACAGGGGCGGGCGCTTGAAACCACCCGGATCAGCCATTCTTCACGCTCGCGGGCAACAGGTTTTCCAGGCGGCGGCGCAGCTCGCCCAATTCCTTGGATTTGAATTGGTTGCGGCTTTTTTCCAGGACTTCAATGGTTTCCTTGATGGCTTGGAGCAAAACTGTTGATTGGGAGGCTTCCCGCCAAGGCACAGCCGGGGCGTCGGTTTTATCAGGGCCGATCAAATCGCTGAAACGCTTAAGATCCAGCAGGGATTCCACGATGTTTTGCAACGTCATGGTTACAAAGGCATTCCATGGGGTTTGGAGCGCGTTATTCTGGGTGGTGCGGGTGACACTCTCAATCTGCTCCAACTGGTGGCACCAATCCTGCACCCGCTGGCGGTTTTCCTGGATTGCCCGGAAAGCCCGGCACCGTTCGATCGACCGTCGCACCTCATCCAGTAAATCCTGCGGGTTGATCGGTTTGACCAAATAGGCCGATACGGTCAACTGGATGGATTGAACTGCCGTTTCAAAGGTGGGGTGCCCGGTCACGAGGATTACGGGCAGGCCATTGGTCAACTGCGGCAAACCGCGCAACAAAGCCAGGTTCTGATTGCCTGGCATTTCAATATCAGAAACCAGGAGGTCAAATTCATGCTTTTGCAGCAGGTTGGCTGCGATATGGGCATCCGGAGCACTTTCCACCTCGTATCCCGCAGATTTGAGATACTTAACGGTGGCTTCCAAAAAGAAGATTTCATCGTCAGCAACCAGTATTCGACCGGAATGGCTCATAATAGCAGCCTCATTCTGAACTTTTTTCAGGTGGTTGAAAAGCCAAAAGATCAGTTTAAACACAATCCAGGCGGCTCCCTGGATTTGAGATGGAAGAAATTGTACTGCAAGATTTTGCACAAGGCGAATGAGCAGCCGCCAGCCGAACTTGAACAGGTCTGCAGGCGCCGAATGGTGAATATCTGGTCCAAAAATGATCCAGCAAAAACGACCGAGCCAATGGCCGGGACACGGCTAAGCGGCGGGGCTGCTTTAATGGCTGTTTAGCCAGTCATTTAAGATATTTGACAATTTAAGACACGAGTTATAGCGTGTCCAAAGATGTCTAAATCGGGGCAATTTTTAGACACCGTCGGAAAAAATGCAATTAACGGTCAGGAATGTCGCTGAGTTGCTGAATATCTCGGAGAAGAGCGTTTATCGCTGGATCGCCGAAGGCAACTTGCCTGCTTACCGGGTCAGCGGTCAATACCGCTTTAACCGGGCGGAGATATTGGAATGGGCACAAGCGCAAAGGATTAACGTCAACCCCAAGACTTTCCAAGACTTGGAAGAAAACGCCGCCCCCCTGCCTGACCTCGTCGATGCGATCCAAGCCGGGGGCATTTTTTACCGTCTGGACGGTTCAGACAAGGAATCCACATTACGGTCGCTGGTGGAGCACCTGCGCCTTCCCGAGGAAGTGGATCGCGGCTTTTTATTGCAGGTGCTGCTGGCCCGGGAAGCCTTGGGGACCACCGCTGTGGGGGAAGGCATTGCGATCCCGCACGTGCGGAATCCGATGGTATTGCAGGTGTCCAAACCGATGGTAACGGTAGGTTTCCTGGACAAGCCGGTCGAATTCGGCGCGCTGGATGGCCGGTTGGTGTACGTGCTGTTATCCGTGGTGAGCCCCACGGTGAGGGCGCACCTGCACTTGCTGGCCCAGATCGCCCACACGCTGCGGGTGCCGGAGGTCAAACAGGTGCTGCAACGACAGGGTGGCCGGGAGGAAATCCTGGAACAAGTGCGCCGCGTAACGGCTGGCTTGAAGCCCCATATGCCACAAAGCCTGCTGCCATGATCCTGATATTATGGTCGATAGCCATCCTGGCTGGAACTGGCCTGGCGGCGTTACTGGCGGGCCGCAAGGCTCCGGCCATGGCCACCGGCCTGGGAACCATCGGCACCGTGGTGGGCGGATGGACGGGATTATTTGGCGCGGCGAGCGCCTGGCTGGGGGGCGCTCCAGGGGGAATCCATTGGGAATGGAGCCTGCCGGTGGGGGCGCTCGATCTTCAACTGGACAGCCTTTCCGCCTTTTTTATCCTGCCGATCCTGGGACTGGCGATGCCAGCCGCCATCTATGGCGGGGAATCCTGGAAGGCATGGGAAAAGGAGAAGAACCTCGGGGCCGCGTGGTTTTTCCACAATCTGCTGGTGGCCGCCATGGTGCTGGTGGTGGTGGCCGGCAACGCGGTGGTATTCCTGATGGCCTGGGAAATCATGGCCCTGGCGGCCTATTTCCTGGTGGTATTCAAGGATGAAAAACCGGCGGTCCGGGAAGCCGGCTGGAGCTGCCTGGTGGCCACGCACTGGGGCACGGCCTTCCTGGTGGTTCTATTTCTGCTGATGGGCCAGGCGGCCGGTTCCCTGGATTTCCATCAATGGCGGATGGCGGGCCTGGAGACCTCCGGGCAAACGGGCTGGTTTTTCGTGCTGGCCTTGATCGGTTTCGGGGCCACGGCGGGATTCCTGCCACTGGCTGGCTGGCTGCCGGAGGCGCATCCCGCCGCCCCCAGCCACATATCCGCCTTGATGTCCGGGGTGATGATCCAAACGGGCATTTACGGTTTGGTGCGCCTGCTGGCCTGCCTGGGTGAGCCCGCGCCCTGGTGGGGGTGGGTCCTGGTGGCCATTGGCCTCACTTCAGGGATCCTGGGCTCCTGGTTGGCGCTGGCGCAGCAGGATCTGAAACGCCTGCTGGCCTATTCGAGCGTGGAAAATACCGGCATCGTGGCGCTGGGGCTCGGGCTCGGGCTGATCGGCATTTCCGCGCAAGCCCCGGTGGTGGCCATCCTTGGTTTTTCAGGGGCGCTGTTCCACGTGGTGAACCACGCGATTTTCAAGGGGCTGTTGTTCCTCGGGGCCGGCAGCGTGGGGCACGGCACAGGCACCCAGGACATGGAACGCCTGGGCGGCCTGCTCCAACGCATGCCGTGGACCGGGGCCGCCTTCCTGGCGGGTGCGGCCGCCAGCTGCGGCCTGCCGCCCTGCAACGGATTCTTAAGCAAGCTGTTGATCCTCATGGGCGCCTTCACCGGCCTGGCCACGCTGGAGCTGCGCTGGCTGGCTCCGTTGCTGGCCACGCTGGCGGGCTTGGGCCTGATCGGCGGCTTGGCAGCGGTCGGTTTTACCAAGGTTTTCGGCATCGTGTTCCTGGGGGAACCGCGCTCCGCGGAGGCGGATCGGGCCACCGAAGCCGGCCCGGCCAGGCGGGCCATGATGGGCTTGCTGGCGATCGGCTGCCTGGCCGGCGGATTGTTTGGTTCGGCCCTGCTGCATTTCGTCACGCCGATCCTGCAGATCTTGGTGAAGGCGCCGGCGGAAATCCTGGAGTTGAACCTGGCTGGAGCGGCCCGCAGTTTGTCCATGGTGTTTTACGGATTCCTGGCGCTGCTGACACTGGCGCTGGCCTTGGCGGCCCTGCGCCGCCGGCTCCTGGCGGGACGTTCGGTAACCCGGCAGCCGACCTGGGATGGCGGGTATGCCCAGCCGGTCTTGCGCCGGCAGTACACCGGCTCCAGCTTCGTCCAGCCGCTGACCCACTGGTTCGCCGGGCTGCTGCCGCCCGAGCGGCGGCTGAAGGCGCCTTCCGGTTGGTTTCCCGCGGGCGTTGCCCGGGCCACGGAACTCCCCGACTGCGGGCGCCAGAAACGGTTCCGGCCGTGGTTCGCCGCCCTCCACCGGGGGCTGGCGGCGATCCGCCTGCGGCCGTCGGGAGGAGCGCCATTTCAGGTGCTGTGGATCACGGCTACCCTGCTGGTCCTGCTGATCTGGAAATTGAGATGAAACGGCTCTGCCACATCGGCTCCCAAGTGGTTGCGGCGCCAGACCGGCTGAAAGTGGCCGAGGCTGAACCATGACTGGAACTTGGCTCGCCATCGCAGGGGCCGGAATGCTCCTGAGCCTCCTGGCCGGATTCCGCGCGCCCAATGGCTGGCTCGCGGCTTTCGGCGCCGGGGCGGCGGGTGCGCTGGGGGCGGCGGTGACGGTGTTCGCCGAGGGCGGAACCTGGGAATTCCGCCCGGCGGCCTCGTTGGGGGGCGAAGCCATCCACCTGCGGCTCGACGCGGTGAGCGCGTTTTTTCTCGCCTTGTTCGGCCTGGTGGGAGGCGCGGGAGCGGTGTATGCCCGCAGCTATTGGAGTGAAGCAGCGCATCCGCGGACGGCGGGAGCGGGCCGGTTTTGGTGGAGCCTGCTGCTGCTTTGCCTGGGCTTGGTGCTGCTCACCGCCAATGGGCTGCATTTCCTCATGGCCTGGGAGCTGTTCACGCTCGCGGCTTATTACCTGGTGACCCTCGACCGGCGCGGGCGGGAGGTGCGCGCGGCGGGTTGGCTCTACCTGGCCGCCTCCCACCTGGCGGCGCTCTGCCTGTTCGCCTTTTTCAGCCTGCTGGCGGCCCGGACCGGCAGCTGGGAGTTGGGCCCCCTGCGGGACCGCCCGGAACTCGCGCCGCTGTTCTGGCTGGCGCTGTTCGGCTTCGGCCTCAAGGCAGGCATGTTTCCGCTGCATGTCTGGCTGCCCTCGGCGCACGCCAATGCGCCGAGCCACGTCTCGGCCATCCTGTCGGGCGTAACCATCAAGATCGGCATTTACGGGCTGGTGCGGTTCAGCGGGTGGCTGCCGGCGCCGCCCGCGGCGGGGTGGGTGGTGGCGGCACTGGGGGTGGCCAGCGCGGTGCTGGGCGTAGCCTTCGCGCTGGGCCAGCACGACCTGAAACGGCTGCTGGCTTATCACAGCGTGGAGAACATCGGCATCATCCTCATCGGCCTCGGATTTGCCATGGTGGCGGCGGACCAGGGGCAGGCGGCGTGGGGCCAGCTGGCGCTGGCGGGCGGGCTGCTGCATGTGTGGAATCACGGGCTGTTCAAGGCGCTGCTGTTCTTCGCCGCCGGCGCACTCGTCCACGCCACGGGGACCCGCGAAATGAGCCGGCTGGGCGGCCTCTGGCGGGCAATGCCGTGGACCGCCTCGTTGTTCGCGCTCGGCGCGGCGGCCATCAGCGGGCTGCCGCCCCTGAACGGATTTGTGAGCGAATGGCTGGTCTTCCTGGGCCTGTTCGACGCCACGCTCGCCCACGGTCCGGCCGCCTGGGCGGCCATCCCGGCGGCGGTGCTGCTGGGGCTGACCGGCGCGCTGGCGCTGGCCTGTTTTGTGAAGGTGTGCGGGGTGGTGCTGCTGGGGGCGCCCCGGTCAGCGGCAGCCAGCCACGCCCACGAATGCGCCCCGGCGCAGCGCGCCGCGATGGTGGCGCTGGGATCGGGCTGCGTGGCCATCGGCCTCGCGCCGGTCTTTTTCTGGCCCGTCCTGGCCCGGGCGGTGGCGGATTGGCAGCCAGCCTGGGGCGGGGTGGTGGCGCCGGCGCCCCTGGCGGCGCTCAGCCGCGTCCATGCCGCCCTGGCGCTGCTCGCGGGAGCGGCGGCGGTCTGGCTCTGGCGAAAGGCCGGCCGGAACGGTCTCCGCCGGGCCGTGACGTGGGACTGCGGGTATGCCGCGCCAACGGCCCGGATGCAATACACCGCCGGGTCCTTTGCCGGCATCATCACCGGCTGGTTTGAATGGATCCTGCGCCCGGTGCGGCACGCGCCTCGCCCGCTGGAGATTTTACCCGCGCGCGTGAGCTGCGGGCAGCACACCCCGGAGACCGTGCTGGAATACGTGGTGGAACCGGCCGGGGGCGCAGTGATGCGGCTGGCCCTGGCGGCGCGGCGTTTTCAGCACGGCCGGGTGCAGGCGTATTTGTTCTATTTACTGATGGGCGTGGCGGCGCTGGCGGCGCTGGTCTTCCTGGGAGGCAGCCCATGAGTGCGCCACGCCATTTTACCGGCGCGGGGCGGGAGCCCGCGCCAAGGAGCAAACCATGTATCTGAATCTCATCCAAGTGGCCGAGTCGTTCGGGGTTTCGGAAGGCGTCGTGGAAGGCTGGATCCGCAACGAAGGGATGCCGCACACGCTGGACCGTGGCCGGCTCGTTTTCGACCGCGCCCAAGTGGTCCAATGGGCCGCGGCCCGCGGCCTGGGCACCCGGGCCGGTTTTCTGCTGCCCGAGAGTTCGGCCTTTGCGCCGGGCTGCCAGCTGGAGCCGCTGCTGCGGGCGGGCGGCATCTGGCGGGATCTCCCGGCGGCCGGGGTGCCGGAGGTGCTGGCGAAGGTCATCGCCGCCTTGCCGGGCGCCACGCCGCCGATCCGCCAGCTGCTGACCCAGCGCCTGCGGGCTCCCGGCGGCATCACGTGGGCGGCCATCGGGGGCGGATTTGCCCTGCCACATCCCAGCGCGCGGATCACCCTGGGCCGCGACTCGGGCACCGTGGCGCTGCTGCTCCTCCGCGACGCCCTCACCCAGGCCGGGCCGACGCCGGATGAAGTGCCGGTCACCCGCATGTTTTTCTTCATCGCGCCGTCCCCCCGCGCCCACCTGGATTTGCTCGGCCGGCTCACCCGGGCGCTGGCCCACGGGCCGCTGCGGGATCTCGTCCGGCGCGGGGCGGGCGACCCGGAGATATTCGCCGCGGCCGCGGAGCCGGCCCCCGCCGGCGAACATCCCCCGGAGGTGAAAGGATGACTCCCGGAGTTCCCTTGCTGTTCTCCGCAGCCTGCCTGCTGGGGGGCGTGGTATGCGGCCCGCGCCGGGCGCGGACCTGGCTGGCGCTGACGCTGGCCGGCGCCGCCGGGGCTTTGGGTGCGGCGCTCCTGGTGCTGGGTGGTGCCCCGGATTGGGAATGGCGGCACGGATTCGCCGTGGGCGGCGAAACGCTGCACTTCCGCCTGGACGGCCTGAGCGCGCTTTTCCTGGCGCTCCTGGGCCTGGTGGCCGGAACCGGCGCGATCTACGCGCAGGAATATTGGCCGGAGGCGCATTATCCCGCCTCCGCGCCCGGCGGCCGCTCCTGGTGGTGCGGCCTGGTGCTGGGCATGGGCCTGGTGCTGGTCTCCGCCAACGGGCTGCATTTCCTCATCGCCTGGGAGCTGTTCACGGTCTGCGCCTTTTTCCTGATCACCCTGGACCGCCAGCGGCGCGAGGTGCGGAAGGCTGGCTGGCTCTACCTGGCGGCCTCCCACGCCGGGACCGTCTGCCTGTTCGCCTTTTTCGCCACGCTCGCGGCCCGCACCGGGAGCTGGGAGATCGGCCCGCTGCGCGGGCGGCTGGATTGCGCGCCCCTGTTCTGGCTCGCACTGGCTGGCTTCGGGGTGAAGGCCGGTCTGTTCCCCCTGCACATCTGGCTGCCGGCCGCCCACGCCGGCGCGCCGAGCCACGTCTCGGCCATCCTGTCCGCCGTGGCGGTCAAGATGGGGGTTTACGGGCTGATCCGGTTCAGCGGCTGGCTGCCGGCGCCGGCGGCCGCGGGGTGGGTGGTGACCGGCCTGGGGGCGGTGAGCGCCCTGTTTGGGATCGCCTTCGCCCTGGCCCAAAACGACCTCAAGCGGCTGCTCGCCTACTGCACCGTGGAAAATGTCGGCATCATCCTCACCGGCCTCGGCGCGGCGATGCTGGGGGCGGCGCACGGCGATGCCCCCTGGGGCCGGCTCGCGCTGGCGGGCGCGCTGCTGCACGTGTGGAATCACGGGGCGGTCAAAGCCCTGCTGTTTTTTGGGGCGGGCTCGGTGCTGCACGCCACGGGCACGCGGGAAATGAGCCGGCTGGGCGGCCTGTGGCGGGCGATGCCGTGGACGGCCTCGCTCTTCGCGCTCGGCGCGGTGGCCATCGCCGGGCTGCCGCCCCTGAACGGCTTTGTCAGCGAATGGCTGGTGTGCCTGGGGCTGTTCGACGCCGCCACCCGGCCGGGGCCTTCCGCCTGGGCCGCCACCCCCGCGGCCATGGTCCTGGCGGTGGCCGGGGCGCTGGCTTTGGCCACTTTTGCGAAGGCGGCCGCCATCGTCTTCCTCGGCGCCGCGCGCACGCGATCCGCGGAACACGCGCACGAATGTGGTGCGCTCATGCGCGGGCCCATGCTGGCGCTCGCGGCCCTGTGCCTGGCGCTGGGGCTCGCGCCCGTGTGGTTCTGGCCGGCGATCGCCCGGGCCGCCGGCGCCTGGAATCCCGCCTGGGCGGGCCGGGAGCCGCCCGCCCCGCTGGCCATCCTCGGCCCGCTGCAGGGGATGCTGGCGCTGCTGGCGGTGGCGGCCGCCGCCGGCCTGTGGTGGAAAAGCCGGGCGAACGGTTGGCGGCGGGGGCTCACCTGGGACTGCGGCTACGCCCACCCCTCGGCCCGGATGCAATATACCAGCGGATCGTTCGCCGGGATCGCCGCGGGCTGGTTTGGCTGGCTGCTGCGCCCGGAGCGCCGGATCCGCCGGCCGCGCGGCCCGCTGCCCGCCGCCGCCAGCTGGATGGAGCGGGTTCCGGAAACCGTTTTGGAACGGGTGCTGGGCCCGGCGGGCAGGGCTCTGCTGCGGCTGTCCAGCGCCGCCCGCCGCCTCCAGCACGGCCGCGTGCAAGCCTACATCCTTTATGTGGTGGCGGGCTTGCTCGCTGTGGGAACGCTGGTTTTATTGGGAGGAATGCCATGACCTTGATCCTTGATCTCCTGCCCCGGTTCGCGCTGTGGTTCGTGCTCGCGCCGCTGCTGCCGGGCATCATCAATAAGGTGAAAGCCTGGGTGGCCGGCCGCCGGGGCCCACCGGTCCTGCAGCTTTACTACGACCTCGCCCGGCTGTGGCGCAAGGGCGTCGTGCTCAGCACGCTCGCCTCGCCGGGTTTTGTGTTCGGGCCGGCGGTGGCGTGGGTGGCGGTGATGGGCGCGGCGCTCCTGCTGCCGCTGGGCCCGGCGGGCGGGGCGCCGGGCTTCCGCGGCGACATGCTGGTGCTGATCTACCTGCTGGCGCTGGCGCGCTTCGGCACGGCCTGGGCCGCCATGGAGACCGGTTCGGCCTTCGAGGGCATGGGGGTGGCGCGGGAGGTCAGCTACGCCGTCCTGGCCGAGGCCGCTTTGATCACGGCCATGCTGGCGCTGTGCGTCCAGACGGGGAGCACCTCCCTGGCCGCCATGCTGGCGCCCGCCGCGGGCGCGGACGCGGCGCTGTTGGCGGCCGGGCTGTTCGTGGTGCTGCTGGCGGAGAATTGCCGGGTGCCGTTCGACGACCCGAACACGCACCTGGAACTGACGATGATCCACGAGGTGATGGTGCTGGATCACAGCGGCCCCCCGCTGGCCGTGATCCTGCACGGGGCCTCCGTCAAGCTCCTGCTGTTTGCGCTGCTGCTCACCGAGGCGGTGCTGCCGGTCGGCAAGCTGGCGCCGGGGGTGGCGGCCGCGGCCCTGGCCGGGGGCGTCCTCGCGGTCACGGTGGGGGCCGGGCTGGTGGAGTCGCTGCTGGCGCGGCTGGCCTTCCGGCGCGTGCCGCTGCTGCTGACCACCGCGTTTTTGCTCTGCCTGTTCGCGTTGCTGATGGCCTGGAAAGGGGGCGCATAAATGAATGAGACCACGAACCTTTTGATCGGCATCGCCATGGGGCTGAACCTGCTGGCGCTCGGCAGCAGCCGGCTGCCGACACTCATCCTCGCCATGTCCGCGCAGGGCGTGGTGCTGGGCCTGATGCCGCTGTTGATTGTGGAGCCCCCCGACTGGCGGGTGCTGCTGGTCGCCGTGGCGACCGTGGCCGGGAAAGGCCTGGTCATACCGCACCTGCTGCGCCGGGCGATGCGCACGGCGCACATCGACCGCGAGGTGGAGCCGTTCATCGGCTTTGTGCCGTCGCTCCTGCTGGGGGCGGGCGGCACGATCGCCGCCGTGGCCGTGGCGCGGACGCTGCCGCTGCTGCCGGAGCACAGTGGATCGCTGCTGGTGCCGGGCTCGCTGGCCTCCGTGCTCACCGGCTTCGTGCTGCTGATCGGCCGCGCCAAGGCCATCTCGCAGGTCTGCGGCTACCTGATCCTGGAGAACGGGATCTACCTGTTCGGGCTGCTGCTGATCCATTCGACCCCGCTGCTGGTCGAATCGGGCATCCTGCTCGACGTGACCGTGGGCGTGTTCATCATCGGCATCATCGTGGACCGGATCCAGCGCGCGTTCGATTCGCTGGACACCCGTAAACTAACTGCACTCAGGGAATGAAAGAACTATCGTTGATCATCGTGCCGCTGGTGGGGGCGATGCTGGCCGCGGCGTGGCCGGGCAACCGGACCCGCCCGTGGCTGCTGCCGCTGGTGGGACTCATCCACGCGGCGTTGTCCTGCTGGCTGCTGGCCGCCCCGCCGGCCGCCCCGCTCGGGGCGTGGCTGGCGTTTGACGCCCTGACGCGGGCGGTTCTGCCGGCGGTATCGCTGCTGTTCCTGGTCTGCGCCCTTTACGGCGTCTCCTACCTGCGGGTGCGCGGCGAGCGGTCCAACCGCGTTTTTGTCACCGCCCTGCTGGCGGTGCTCGGCCTGCTGAGCGCGGGGCACCAGGCGCGCCACCTGGGCCTGCTGTGGATCGCCACCGAGGCGGTCACGCTGGCCGCCGTGCCGCTGCTGCACTTCAACGGCACCCCGCGCGCCTTCGAAGCCACCTGGAAATACCTCCTGATCGGCGGCACCGGCATCGCGCTGTCGCTGCTCGGGTCGTTTTGCCTGGGGTACGCCTCTCTGCACGGCGGCGGCGTGGGGGATCTGACGTTCACCGCGCTGATCGCGCAGGGCCGGGGGCTGTCACGGCCCTGGGTGCTCGCCGCGTGGGTGCTGCTCCTGGTGGGCTACGGAACGAAGATGGGCCTGGCGCCCATGCACACCTGGAAGCCGGATGCCTACGGCGAGGCGCCCGGGATCGTGGGCGCCATCCTGGCGGGGGGAGTCACCACGGTGGCCTTCACCGCCATCCTGCGCGTGCGGGCCGTGGTGAGCGCCGCCGGCGAGGCCGCCATGGCCGACCGCACCCTGCTGGCCCTCGGCCTGTTCTCGATGCTGGTGGCGGCGCTGATGCTCCTGGGGACGCGGGATTTCAAGCGCATGCTGGCCTATTCGAGCGTGGAGCACATGGGCATCCTGACCATCGGCGCCGCGCTGGGGGCCGCCGGCTTCTGGGCGGCAATGTTCCATGTGTGGGCCAACAGCCTGACCAAGGGCGCGCTGTTCATGAGCGCGGGCAACCTTCGCCGCGCGGCGGGCGGGCGCACGACCGACGAGGTGTGCGGAATGGCGCTGCTGACCCCCCGCTCGGCGGCCATCTTTGTCACCGGCATGTTCGCCGTCACGGCCTGCCCGCCTTTCGGCCCGTTCTTCAGCGAACTGCGCGTGGTGCGCGCCGCCTTTGAGACCGGCCACGGGGCGGCGGCGACGATGTTTCTCACCTGCCTGCTCTTCGCCTTTTTCGGGCTCACCCGGCTGGTTTTCGCCATCGTGGATGGACGGCCGCGCCGCACGGCGCGGACGGCGGGCCACCATTTCCCGGAGACCATGGGCCTCGTGCTGCCGCCGCTCGCGCTGCTCGGCTGCTCGTTGTGGCTGGGGCTGTGGACCCCGGGAGTTCTGCGGGATGCCTGGACGGCGGCGGCCAGCCAATTTTTTCCTGTCAAATGAGCACTCCCTCTTCCTTCCAATTCCTCCCCAACGGGTCCAGCCTTCCCTGGGCCGGGATCCCGGAATTCCCGGCGGCGGACCTGGTGCAGGCCACGGCGGCGGAGCTGGGCCGCGGCGCGCGGCTGTGCGCGTGGTTTGGCGTGCCGGAGCCGCCCGGCGCCCGCCTGGCGGCGGTGATCGCCTTCGACGCGGACAACACCCTGGCCGTGGCGCGCAGCGCGCCGTTCAGCGGGAGCTACCCCTCGCTCACCGCCACGCATCCCCAGGCCCACCTCTTCGAGCGGGAGGTCTGGGAGCAGCATGGGCTGCAGCCGGAAGGCCATCCGTGGCTCAAGCCGGTGCGCCGCGGGACCGGCCAGGCGCCGGCCAGCGGCGAATTCTTCCGGGTGGACGGGCGCGAGATCCACGAAGTCGCGGTGGGTCCGGTGCACGCCGGCATCATCGAGCCGGGGCATTTCCGGTTCCAGTGCAATGGCGAGGAGGTGCTGCATCTGGAGATCGCTCTCGGCTACCAGCACCGCGGCCTGGAAGAGGCGCTGGCGGGGGGGCCGCACCCGGCGACCCTGAGCCAGGCGGAAGCCATCGCGGGCGACACCACCATCGGCCACGCCACCTGCCACGCGATGATCCTGGAGGCCCTGGCGGGAGCCGAGGCCCCCCTGCGCGCCCAATGGCTGCGCGCGCTGGCCCTGGAGCTGGAGCGGCTGGCCAACCACACCGGCGACCTCGGTGCGCTGGCCGGCGATGTCGCCTTCCTGCCCACCGCGGCCGCGTGCGGAAAAATCCGCGGCGATTTCCTGAATCTCACCGCGCTGATCTGCGGCAACCGCTTCGGCCGCGGCCTGGTCCACCCCGGGGGCTGCCGGCACGACCTGGAGCCCGCGCGGGCCGCCGCGCTGCTCGAAAAACTGCGCCCCGCCCTGCGGGACGTGGAGGAAGCCATCGCCTGGCTGTGGGACGCCAGCTCGGTGCGCTCCCGCTTCGAGGACACCGGCACGGTGTTCACCGAACAGGCCGGGGCGGTGGGCCTGGTGGGGGTCGCCGGGCGCGCCTCCGGGCTGGTCCGCGATGTCCGTTTCGACCACCCCGCCGGCTGGCACCGGTTCGCGCAGATCCCGGTGGCGGTCTGGCCGGGAGGGGATGTTTTCGCCCGCGCCAAGGTGCGCTGCCTGGAAATCCAGCGCTCCGGCGCCTACCTCGAGGAGCAACTGGCGGCGCCGCCCGAGGAAGGAATCCGGGCGGGACTCGAGCCCGCGGCCCCCGGCACGCTGGCGGTGGCGCTCGTCGAAGGCTGGCGGGGGGAGATCTGCCATGCCGCACTCACGGACGGCGCCGGACGCTTCCGCCGCTACAAGATCAGCGACCCGTCCTTCCACAACTGGACCGGGCTGGCGCTCGCGCTGCGCGGGCAGGCCATCTCGGATTTCCCGCTCTGCAACAAGAGCTTCAACCTCTCCTACTGCGGATTCGACCTTTGACCATGTTTGCCATCGACACCATCTTCCACCGGCTGCAGCGCGGCTGCCAGACCATGCGGTATCCCGACGGCCCGGCCCCGGCGCTGCCGGACCGCCACGGCGGCGGGTTGCGGGTTGATTCAGCCAAGTGCCTGCCCGGCTGCTCGGATTGTGTGCCGGTCTGCCCCACCCGCGCCATCACCCGGCCGGGGAAGGGCCGGCTGAAGCTCGATTTGGGCAATTGCATCTTCTGCGCCGCCTGCGTGGAGGCCTGCCCGGCCAAAGCCATCACCCAGACTGGCGACCACCGGCTGGCGGCGCGCCGCCGCGAGGATCTCCAACTCGGCCCGCCCGGCGCGGAGCAGGTGCGGCTGGCCGCGGCCCTGGACGGGAAGCTGCTCCGGCTGTTTGGCCGCTCCCTGCGCCTGCGCCAGGTGAGCGCCGGCGGCTGCAACGCCTGCGAGGCGGACACCAACGTGCTCGGCACGATCGGCTGGGATCTCGGCCGGTTCGGCATTCAGTTTGTGGCCTCGCCCCGCCACGCGGATGGCTTGCTGATCACCGGGCCCGTGTCCAGGAACATGGAACTGGCGCTAAGGAAAACCTACGAGGCCGTGCCCGACCCGAAGCTCGTGATCGCGCTGGGGGCGTGCGCAATCGCCGGGGGGCCGTTCAGCGGCCTGCCGCCGGTGCACCACGGCGCCAGCGGCCTCGTGCCCGTGGATTTATTCATCCCCGGCTGCCCGCCGCATCCGCTCACCATCCTGGATGGCCTGTTGCGGATGCTCGGGAAACTGGAGGGCAAAGCCGGTGCCTGACCGGGACCGCCCGCCGGGAAGCCTGGCTTTGCGCGTTGGCTGAACATGAGCTGGACCGCGCTCATACCCCCGTTGCTGGCCCTGGGATTCGCCCCGCTGCTGCCGGGGATCATCAACCGCACGAAGGCGAAGTGCGCCGGGCGCGACGGCCCCCCCCTGCGGCAGGCCTATTTTGACCTCTGGAAATTACTGCACAAAGGCGCGGTTTACAGCCCCACCGCCAGCTGGGTTTTCCGGGCGGGGCCCGTCCTCGGGCTGGCGGCGGTGATCACCGCCCTGGCGGTGGCGCCCTGGGGCGGGTTTCCAGCACTGGCCGGCTTCCGGGGGGACTGGGTTTTTTTGGCCTGCCTCCTGGGTTTGAGGCGATTCCTGGCCGTCCTCGCCGCGCTGGATACCGGCTCCAGCTGCGCGGGCATGGGCGCCAGCCGGGCGATCCACTTTTCGGCCCTGGCCGAGCCGGCTCTATTCCTGGCCCTGGCGGTGGTGGCCCGCAAGACCGGCCCCTATTCCCTGGCGGAAATGTTTGCCTCCCTGTCGCCCTGGCACTGGGTGCAAAGCGGATCCGCGCTGGCCCTGGCGGCCGGGGCGCTGTTCATCGTCTGCCTGGCGGACAACTCCCGCCTCCCGGTGGATGACCCCGACACCCAACGGGAGCCGGCCATGATCCACGAGGCCATGGTGCTGGACCATGGCGGGCCGGACCTGGCGTTCCTCTTTTACGGGGCCGCCTTGAAGCTGTGGGTTTTAGGCTCGGTGCTGGTGAGCCTGGTATTTCCGGTGCATCCGGGTCCGTGGTGGGCCGACGCCCTCCTGGCGCTGGGAGGAATGCTGGCGCTGGCGGTGGTGATCGGTGTGGTGGAATCCGTGATGGCACGCCTGCGGATGCTGATGGTCCCCCAACTGCTGGTGGGCGCCACGGCGCTGGGGGTGTTGGCCTTGCTGCTGATTGCGAGGTGATCCCATGCTGGCTGAACTGCTGCTCCATCCGGTCCTGGTCCTGTTGGTACTCACCAATCTGAAGCTGCTGGGCTCCAGCCAGCCCGGCTCCTGCATCCGGGCTACCCGGTGGCAGGGCTGCCTGCTCGGGCTGCTGCCCTTCCTTGCGCATAGCGAAGACCTCACGTGGCGCCTCGCGGCAGCTGGCCTCGGCACGCTGGCGCTCAAGGGGTTCGTCCTCCCCAGCCTGCTGTCTCGGGCGCTGCGGGATGCCGATACCACCCGTGAAGTGGAAACCCCGGCCGGCTATATCTGGCCGCTGCTGGCGGCCATGGGAGCGTGGGGGCTGGCCTTCTGGCTGGGGGAGCAATTGCCCCTGGCGCACGCACCCTCCAACCTCCTGGTGCCGGCGGCCTTTTTTGCGATCCTGTCCGGCCTGTTCCTGATCGCGGGCCAAAAACCGGCGGTGAGCCAGGTGCTGGGCTTCCTGGTGCTGGAGAACGGGGTTTTCACCTTTGGCATCGGCGCGGTGCCGGAGACCCCGGTGGTGGTCGAACTGGGAGTGCTCCTGGACCTGTTCGTGGCCGTGTTGGTGATGGGGATCGCCCGGTTCCACATCCACGGGGAATCCGGACGCCGCGAGCCCGATCCATGGCCCGGGCTGAAGGATTGAACCATGCTCCTGGCCCTTTTACTCATCCCGTTCCTGACCGGACTGGCGGCGTTGGTGGTGCGTCCACCCGGCCTCCGGCGGGCCTTGCTGCCGGCCGCCGCCGCCGCCCACTCCGCCGTCTGTGCAGCCGCCTGGTTCCATCCGCCCGCGCCGGCTGGCCACGGCTGGCTGGCCCTGGATGCTCCGGGCCAGTTATTCCTGAGCCTCAGCAGCGGGCTGTTTTTGGCCGCCGCTTGCTACGCAGTGGGGTATCTGCGCCGCGAAACGCAGGCCGCCACCCCCCCGGAGGATGGGCTGGGATTCGAACCCGTCCCCGAAGCCATTTTCATCGGCAGCCTGCTCTGGCTCCTGGCCGCCATGACGCTGGTGGCCGTGAGCCAGCATTTTGGCCTGCTTTGGGCGGCCATCGGGGCCACCTCGCTGGCGGGCGCGCCGCTGATCTGCTTCCGGGGCTGCCGCCGGTCCTGGGAAGCCACCTGGAAATACCTGCTGGTCTGTGCCGTGGGGATCGCCCTGGCCCTGCTGGGGAACTTTTTCCTGGCGGTGGCCTCCGCCGGGGCCGGCGCGCCGGCCCGCTCGCTGCTCTTGCCGGAGCTCCTGGCCGGGGCGGCCGGCTTGAACCCGGTGTGGCTCAAGGCGGCCTTCCTGCTCCTGCTGGTGGGCTACGGCGCCAGGATGGGCCTGGCGCCCATGCACACCTGGCTGCCGGACGCCTGCAGCGAGGCGCCTTCGGTCATTTTCGCCCTGCTTTCCGGCGCGGTGCTGAACGGCGCCTTTCTCGGCATCCTGCGCATCCAGCAGGTGTGCGGAGCCGCCGGGCTCGGGGGCTTTGGGCGGGAATTGCTGGTGCTGTTTGGGCTGCTGTCCATCGTGGTGGCGGCCATCTGCATCCCCGGCCAGGCCGACTATAAGCGCTTGCTGGCTTACTCCAGCGTGGAGCACATGGGCATCCTGGCTTTGGGGGTGGGCTTGGGCGGCGGCGCGGGGTACGGCGCGTTCCTGCATACGGTGAGCCATTCCCTGGCCAAGGCCATGCTGTTCCTGGTGGCGGGCCATATCCTGTTTCTCTGCCAAACCCAGCTGGCGGCGCAGGTGCGGGGCGTCCGGCGGCTCGACCCCGTGGCCGGCTGGCTGTGGATCGCCGGATTTTTCGCCATCACCGGCAGCCCCCCTTTTGGCCTCTTTGTGAGCGAGCTGGTGATCCTCCAGGCGGCCATCGCGCAGCACCGGTGGGTGGTGGTGGGTGTTTACCTTGGCGGGCTGGCCCTGATCTTCCGGGGCATGGCGGGCGTGATGCTGAACATGGCCCAGGGCGAGCCGGATCCCCGCCACGCCCGGAAAGACCGGACCGCCTGCCTCCTGGCGAATGCCCCGCCGCTCGTCCTGGGGGCGCTGGTGCTGGTCCTCGGCCTGTATTTGCCGCCCGGGCTGAAGGAAGTGATCCGGGAAGCGGCGCGTTTGCTGGGAGGAACGTGACATGGCGGCTAATTACCTGCACAACGGCGCCGCCCTGGCCCAAACCGTGATTCCCCTGCTTTCCTGGGCGGAGCTGCGCCAGCACATCCTGGCGGAGGTGGAAGCCGGGGCGCGGCTGGCGGCGTTTTTCGGCCAGCCGGCCACGCGGGAACGGGCGCGCCTGGTGGCCATCCTCGCCCACCCGGGTGAGGGCAACCTTTCCGCCTGGACCGCGAACGTGGACAAATCCTTCAACTCACTGACCCCGGATTGCCCCGAAGCCCATGGGTTTGAGCGGGAAATCTGGGAGCAGTGCGGCCTGAAGCCGGAAGGGCACCCCTGGTTGAAGCCGGTCCGCTTCCAGCCTCCCAAAAGCGCCAGCCCCGGCGCGGATAAAACTGCTCCCATCCAGCCCGGCGTAACCGATTATTTCCAGATGCCCGGCCCGGAAATCCACGAGGTGGCGGTGGGGCCGGTGCAAGCGGACATCATGGAGCCGGGCCACTTCCGGTTCCAATGCCACGGGGAAATGGTTTACCACCTGGAAATTTCGCTGGGCTACCAGCACCGGGGAGTGGAGCGGGCGCTGCTCAACGGCCCCCACCGGCGTTCCCTGCACCAGGCCGAGACGCTGGCGGGGGACACCTCCATCGGCCACGCCACTGCTTACTGCCAGGCGCTGGAAAGCCTCGCCGGGGTCCAGGTCCCCGCCCGGGCCCAGGCGCTGCGGGCCATCGCCCTCGAGCTGGAGCGCCTCGCCAACCACACCGGTGACCTGGGCGCCCTGGCGGGCGACATCGGTTACCTGCCCACCGCCGCCGGCTGCGGGCGCCTCCGGGACGATTTCCTGAACCTGACCGCGCTGCTGTGCGGCAGCCGGTTCGGACGCAACTTCCTCCGTCCCGGCGGCGTGGGATACGATGTGGACGAGGCCCGGGCGGGCCAGCTCCACGACCGCCTGCAGCAGGCCGCGAAAGACGCGGCCTCCGCCGTGGCACTGCTCTGGAACACGTCCTCCGTCCGGGCCCGGTTTGAAAACACCGGCCACCTGGCCCGCGAGGCCGCGCTGGACCTGGGCCTGGTGGGGCCGGCCGCCCGGGCCTGCGGCCTGGCGCGCGACGTGCGTCACGAATTCCCCGCCGGCCTTTACCGTTTCTGCCAGATCCCCATCGCCACGTTCCACACCGGCAATGTGTTCGGCCGCGCACAGGTCCGCTGGCTGGAAATCCAGCGCTCCCTCGCCTTTGTCCAGGAACAACTCAAGGCCTTGCCGGCGGGATCCATCCAAACCCAGCTGCCTCAGCCCGGGGCCAGCCTGGCAGCGGTCTCGCTGGTTGAAGGCTGGCGGGGCGAGATTTGCCACGTGGCCCTGACGGATGCCAGCCGGCGGTTCGCCCATTACAAGGTGGTGGATCCCTCCTTCCACAATTGGATCGGCCTCGCGCTGGCGCTGCGCAACCAGCAGATTTCCGATTTCCCGCTGTGCTGCCGGAGCTTCAACCTTTCCTGCTGCGGCCATGATTTATAGGAGCCACACCCATGTTTGACCTGCTCATAGCCCGTTGGCGCCAGGGGCACCGCACCCTGGGTTTCCCCCCGGCGGAACCGGTGCTGCCGGATCGTTTCCGCGGCCGGCCCGAGGTGGAGGTGGCGAAATGCCCGGTCAACTGCCGCGCCTGCTCCGAGGCCTGCCCCACCCAGGCCATCAGTTTCGATCCCAAGGGGGTAAAAATCGACCTGGGCCGCTGCCTGTTCTGCACGGACTGCGAGGAGGCCTGCCCCCAGCACGCCATCCGCTATACCGCCGATTACCGCCTGGCGGTGCGCTCAAGGGAACACCTGGCAGCCGCCAACCGGGGGTTGGCACTGGCCCAAGCCTTGGACGACCAGGCCCGGCGCCTGTTTGGCCGGTCCCTAAAGCTCCGCCAGGTCAGCGCCGGCGGCTGCAACGCCTGCGAAGCCGACCTCCACGCGCTGAATACGGTGGTCTTCGACCTGGGCCGCTTCGGCATCCAGTTTGTGGCCTCCCCCCGCCATGCCGACGGCCTGTTGATCACCGGGCCGGTCAGCCGCCACATGGCCCTGGCTCTGAAAAAGACCTTCGACGCCATCCCGGCGCCCCGGTTGGTGATCGCCGTGGGGGCGTGCGCCCTTTCGGGCGGCCCGTTCCTGGACCACCCGGAAACGCTCAATGGCGCCGCAGGCACCGTGCCGGTGGACCTGTTCATTCCCGGCTGCCCGCCGCATCCGGTCACCATCCTGGACGGGCTTTTGCGGCTGCTGGGGCGGCGCGCGGAGGGCCAGCCCCCGGCGTGAAACCACGGCTTTTCCAGCGATCCAGCCGGCGCCACCGCCAGGTGCCCGCCAGGAAAGCGTCAAAAATGTGTTGCAATGGTGAACAAACCTGACGGAGAATCACTCCCGGCGTCACAAATGCCATTATGAAAATTATCGAGCAACTGTTAGTCCTGCAAAACCTCGAACTGGGGCCGTCGCCCATCCCGCCCGAAAACCAGGAGGAAATTGCCAAATTGCGTGGCCTGGTTCCACCCCCGATTTTGGGCCATTACGACCGCCTCATGACGCGCGGGAGAAAAGGTGTCTCGGTGGTCCGCAATGGGGTTTGCGCCGAGTGCCACATGCGCATGGCTTCCGGCATTTTCGCCAAATTGCTGCGGGCCGAGGATATCACGATCTGCGATACCTGCGGCCGTTACCTGATCGCCGCCCCCGGTTCGATCGCCGCCGAAGTTGCGGCGCCGCCGGTTGAAACGCCCAAGAAAAAACGCGGCCGCAAGAAAGCCGCTCCTCCCACCGAGCCCGAAGCCTGATCCAGGGCCGGAGCACAGTACGGTCTAACCAGACAGAAGCTGCGGGCCAGTTCAGTTCGGGGAAGTGGTGTTTTCGTTGGGCTGGCCTGGCCTGACGGCATCCGCCAAGCCCGCGCCGGCGAGCGCGGGCGGGAGTGGCAGCCCATATCAGGCAATACCTGCGAATACCTGCTCGACACCGCATGGGGACGACTCATAATGTCTCCTCATGCGTATCCACTTTAAGAAAAAGACAATCCTGAACTCCCTCGTTTTTCTCGGATCCCTGGTGGCGGCGCTTGGCCTGCGGGCGGCTCCGCTGGGCCTGGGCGCTGAAAACGCTTCCGGCTTGGATCAGGCATTCCCCATCCGGGGCTTCGCCATCGCCGCGCCATCGGCCCACCAACTGGAGGCCTTTCTCGCCTTTATCCGGGAGGAACTGGCTCCCCGGCGGGTGAACACGCTGATCTTGCGGGTGGATTACAATTACCAATACACCAGCCATCCGGAGCTGAAAGACCCGCGGGGCCTGGCCCGGGAGGACGTGAAAAAGCTGGTGGAGGTCTGCCGGGCGGGCGGTATCCGGATCATCCCGCAGATCAATTTGCTGGGCCACCAGTCGTGGGCCGCCTCCCTCGGGAATCTGCTGCGGCAATACCCGGAATTCGACGAGACGCCGTGGGTGAAAATGCCCGCAAAATACAGCTGGCCGAATCCGGACAAGCTCTACTGCAAGAGCTATTGCCCGCTGCATCCCAAGGTGCACGAGGTGGTGTTCGCGCTGGTCGATGAAATCTGCGAGGCCTTTGAGACGGACGCCTTCCACGCCGGCATGGACGAAGTGTTTTACCTGGGTGAAGACCGCTGCCCCCGGTGTTCCGGCCGGAGCCCGAGCGAGCTTTTCGCCGGGGAGATCCGGCTGATCCGAAACCATCTGAACCAGCGGGGCCGGAAACTGTGGATCTGGGGCGACCGCCTCCTGGATGGCCGCAGCACCGGCCTGGGCGAATGGGAGGCCAGCCTCAACCACACGGAGGCGGCCATCGACCTCATCCCCAAGGATGTGGTCATCTGCGACTGGCATTACGAAAGACCCGACCCATCGGCCGTGTATTTCGCCATGAAAGGCCTGCAGGTGGTCACCTGCCCCTGGAAAAATCCGGCGAGCGCGGTGCTCCAGGCCCAGGACATGGTCCAGTTCCGCCAACGCGCCACCCCCGCCCTGAAAAGCCGTTTCGCCGGCATGGTGCAAACGGTATGGACCAGCGCCGGCGGATTTTTGGAGGAATTGGCGGCTGCCAAAAAGGGCGGCGGGGGAGCCCGTGGGGCCACCTCGGCCCAATGCTTCCTCAGCCTGTATGATGAAATCCTGAAGCACGAACCCCGGCCCGCGGCCCAGGCCAAACTCCGGAACCTGCTGGTGATCGGCCAGGCCAAGGGCTATCAGCACGATTCGGTGTCCAGCGCCATGGCCGCCCTTTACCAAACCGGCCGCAGCTCCCGGCGCTGGGACACCGTGTTCCGCACCGACTGCACCGCCATCACCAAAAAGCCGCTGAAATGGGGCGCCAAAAACCTGGACGCCTTCGATGCGGTCCTGTTTTTCACCGATGGGGACCTGGACTTGGACGAGTCGCAGAAAGCCGATCTGCTCGCCTTTGTGAAGGAGGAAGGCAAGGGATTCATCGGCGTGCACAGCGCGGCGATCACCCTGCTCTCCTGGCCGGCTTACGGGGAAATGCTCGGCGGCCGTTTTGACGGCCATCCCTGGGGTGAGTTCGACGCCCCGCTGGTGGTGGAAGATCCGGCCTTCCCCGGCCTGGGCCACCTGCCCAAAACTTTCACCCTCAAGGATGAGATTTACCAGATCAAGGATTTCTCCCGGGACCAGGTCCGCGTGCTGTTGCGCCTGGATGCCGGCAAGGTGGACCTGGCCCGGAAAGAGGTGCGCCGCACGGACCAGGATTTCGCCGTCATCTGGGCCCGCAACTACGGCAAGGGGCGCGTCCTCTACAATGGGCTTGGGCACAGCCCGGAAGTTTGGGACCACCCCGGCCTCCAAAAAATGTGGCTGGAGATGGTGCCCTGGGCCATGGGCCTGACCCCGGGCGACGCCTCGCCCCGCCCCAAACCTCAGCCGGAGGCCAGGTAACCCCTTCCGGACGCGGTTGGTTTATTGCCGTTTGAGCCGGAAATACCGGCTGGCGCCGCTGCCAGCCGGCGCCGTGGCCTGCCAGCGGCCGGCCGCCAGGAGGGGGTTGATGGCTGAGGCCTGCCACCGGATCGGGCTGGCCAGATCCGCGGTTTCCTCCAGCAGCCAGGCGCCCGGCGCATCCGGCCAGGAGATCACCACTCCGCTGGCCTGCAGCTCGACGGCCAGCTGGACCACCGGCCCGCCCACGGCCACCTGGGCTGGCTGGCTGGCCCGGGTGCCCACTGCATCCGAGACCAGCACCCGGTAGGCGCCGGAGTCCGCGGGCTGGGCGTTTTCGATGACCAGCGCATCGCCGGTGGCGCCGGGAAGATCCCGGCCATTGAACTGCCACTGGTAGCGGATCGTGCCCGAGCCGGTGGCGGCCACCGTCAAACGCAGGAGGTCGCCCGGCTCGATTTGCACCACGGCGGGCGGGCGGGTGATCACCGGCAGGGGCAGCACCACCAGCTGGGCAGGGCCGCCGCGGACCGTTTCCGTGCCATTGCCCACGGCGACGGAATAGGCGCCCGCCTGGGCCAGCTGCACATGGGTCAGCCACAAGCTGGATTGGGTGGCCTCCGCCAGGGGCTGGCCGTTCCAATACCATTGCCAGGTGAAAGGCCCGGCGCCGCGGACCGCCACGCTGAACGTGGCCGTGGATTCCTCCGCCACGGTTTGGGATTCCGGCGGCACGATGATTTCCAGAGGCTGGCTCCGGGCGGGTGCTGGCGGACCCGCAAACCAGTTGGCGGGATCGTTCCCAAAGGCGGCTTCATCCAGCCGCTGCAAACTGATGCTGGCCCCGTCCGCCATGGACGGCCAGGGGTTGGCCACCCCATATTCGACCCCGTCCACCAGGATTTCCGGCGCCACCTGGGTATTGGGGTTGGGGGAGCCGGGCCGGGTCAACTCCACCCGGTCGCCCGCGTTGTTGAGCTGGCCGGTGAACGGCCCGTAAATGGGCGGCTGGTTGGTGAGGTGGTAAAAGGCTTTGAACGCCGCCAGGGAGACGGGATCCGCCTCCGGGCTGAAGCCCACCACCAGGAGGCTGCCGCCGGGCGGCAGGACCACGCCCGGGGGAAACGCATAATGCACGCCACCCCGCATATGCCAGGTATTGGCCGGATGGTCCGCATCGAACAGGGCCACCGATTCCGCAGCGGTATTGCGCAGCTCAATAAACTCGTCCCGGGCGTTGCCCACCACCATCCCGCCCACCACCAGGGACGGCGGATGATACTGGATTTCGTCGATGATCACGGGGCCAATCAGCGGGCGGGCGTTGGCCTGGCCCAAGGTGGGCGTGCTTTGCGCCACCGGGAAGACCCGGCCCACGCTGTTCGTGTGGCTGCCGCAGGATACCCCGGGCGCGGATGGCCCGAATTCCAGCTTATGGAAATAGCCGGTGAGCCGGCCGGCCGGGTCCCCGGAAAAAAGATAAACCGCCTCGCCCTCCTCGCTGAGCCCGAAAGCGTCGTTGGCCTGGCCCAGCGCATTGGTGGAGCCGGGGACTCCAAAACTATTGGTCCGGTAAAAGACCGTGAAGCCCCCCGCCGGGAGGGTGGTGCCGGGCGGGATCACAAATTTATCCGGCCGGTCCGGATCATCAGTGAGGCGCCAATAACCGATATCGACCGGCGTGGGATTGGGATTCCAAAGCTCGATGGCATCGTCAGCGGGTGGGAGGAGATTGGCGAGGATTTCATTCACCAGGACGGGCGGGATGGCGGACGCCCCGGGATCCGCCGCCCCCGGGGAGCCTCCGTTGAAGGCGCTGGGGTGCCATTGGGCCTGGTTGGTCCAGGCGTTGAGCGCGGCGCTTTCATCCACCGCCACCAGGGAAAAACCGAGGCCGTCGGTGATGGGGTGCCAGGCGGGATCGTATTCAAAATCCTGGATGAGCTCCCCCAGGGGGCCCAGCAAAGTGAGGTGGTCGCCGCCATTGCCCAGGCTGCGGGTGTACACGCCCGCCACCAGGCTGGCGGCCTGGGGATAGCGGGAGACGAAGGCCGCCTGGTTGCGCACCACCAGCACCCGGCCGCCCGGGGCCAGGCTGGTGATCCGGTTGGTGGCGGTGAAGACAAACTCCACCGCGTTGGCCAGCCGGAAGCCGGCCAGGCTGAGCGCATCGCCGCTGCAGTTGACCAGCTCGAGGTATTCGAAATTACCCGGATCGTTGGTGTTGCCCGCCGGCGGTGGAGCGGGATGATACATGATTTCCGCGATCCGCAGCGAGGGAACCCCCAGGTAGTAAGAGCCCTCCGTGGGGCCCGACCACGGGCTGCTGATGGGCGGTTTATGCAGGCCGGTCTGATTGCGGTGGCTGAGGTTCCACGACCGGGCAAACAGGCGGAGGTTGCCGGTGATGGTGATGGTGGCCGGCCCGGCGTTCGACAAGGCCTTGGGGGAGATGCCGCCGCCCGCCAGCCGGGGATCGGTGCCGTCCAGGGTATATAGCAAGGAACTGCCGGGCTCCGTAGCCGGGGCGATCGTCAGGGCGGTGCCGGCGCTGGTGGGGCCGGGCGGCCGGCTGACCGTGGGTGGGGCCAGGAAATTGGTGTCCATGAAGGTGGTGCGGTTGGCGAACCAGGTTTTCACGAATTGGACCTGGCCCGCCCAGGTGCCGGGGAAGTTGTAGGACCAGCCATCGGCCGAGATGGCTCCGCGGTTGGGGGAGGTATCCGAGCTGCCCTGGCCGGTCCAGCGGGCGTATTCCCGGGGGGTGGCGCTGGCCACTTCGTTGCCGAAGCGGTCGATCATGGCCACCAGGTTGGATTGGCTGTAAACCGTTTGCCGCAGCTCCTGGTAGCGGTCGATCCACTTTTGCCAGAAATCCGGATCAGTGAAGAGGCGGCTGTACCAGGGATTATGGTAGGTGCCGCCCGCGTTGAAAGGATCGGTGCCGCCGTCGCTCGCGCCGGATTGCCAGCGCCAGGGATTGAAGCCGCGCACGTCGCCATCCGCCGAATACATGCCGAAGGCGCGGTCGAAATCCCACAACGCTGCGGGGGTGATTTTCCCGTTGCGCGGCTTGCACCAATAGGTGCTGATGCGGAGCATGTCCGCGTTGAACACGAACACCTGGTGCAGGTGGAAATCGATCCAGGCTGGCACATCGATGTAGGCCGCGTAGCCGGTGGTGGGGCTGGTCCAGCTGGCGCCCGTCAGGGCGGTGTAAAAGTTATTCAGGTAATTGTTGAGATACTGTTGCTGGGCCGCTCGCTGCGGCGTGGAGATCGTGGGCCCGTCCGGGTCCAGGTACCACATCGAGGAATTGGCCGCGTAGAAACCGGGCGACGGGCCGTCCTTGTCCACGCTGAACAGGTAGCCGCCGGTGACGCTGGGCTGGGTGTTGTTTTCCGGCTGGAGCGGGTCGATATCCACCCGGTGCGGCGTGATTTTGATCTTCTCCTCCAGCACGTATAAGCCGTTGTAATCAGCGGCGGTGATGGAGCCGGGAGCGCCGGAGTCGTCCTTGAGGAACACCTCCACGAACCGGGTGCGGGAGGAGTAGTGCCCCATCTGGCGGTATAATCCATGGGCCAGGGGATTGTGCATCAGGACTTTGTCGTAGCCGTTGATGCCGTAGAGCACCCAGTCGTTGTCCGCCGGGTAGCCCAGCAGGGGCACGCTTTTGCCGCCGCCGTATTCGTCGGTGGTTTCCACGCGCAAGCTCGCCTTGGGGAGGTAACGCGTGGCCTGGCCGCGCCGATGGATGGTGCATTGGATCGCCAGATCCGGCTGGTTGGTGAGGGCGCTCAAGCCGTTTTTGGGCTCAAAAACCTGCAGCATGGCAAATTGCGCGTAGCCCCCGGCCGTTTCGCCCATGGGCACGTCCCCGCCGCCGTGATTGTGGATCACCATGATCGGCAGGGTGGAAGCGAACCGGGTCACGTTGGTGGTGGCGGTGTCCAGGCGGAAATAATCGGCGGATTGGATCTCCCCGGGCAGCAGGCCGGGTACAAAGGTGCGGGCCCGCACCTGGACCGTGCTGGAAATGACGATGGGGCCAGTGTAGGCGGGGCTGGTGGCCTGGGGCATATTGGTGCCAAAAGTGTAGCGGATGACAGCGTTGGTGGCCGTGGTGCTCAATTCCAGCGCGAACGGCTGGGTGAAAGTACCGCTGGGACGGGCAAACCGCACCTCCGGCCCGAAACCGGCCCCCACCGACCGGTTCGCCTCCCGGGGCGTGGGCGTGGTGAAGAAGCCCACGGCGGAGGGATCGGAAATATCCCGTCCGTAGGAAACATCGGTGGTTTGGGCCGGGTACGACGGATGGAAGTCGGAGAGGATGTTGGTGCCATCAGGCAGCACCAAGGCCAGATAGCCACCTTCCTTGTTGAGCTTGAAACTCGTGTGCAGCGCGGCGGCGGGATTCACCCGGTTTTTGCCGGAGGCCCAGACCAGCAGATAGCCTTTCGCGGGCAGCGCCACCGCCGGGAATTGCCACCCGGTCAGATCGCGGCCGCTATCCGTGAGATGGCAGCCCGCCAGCGGCACTGCCACAGAGCTGGCATTATACAGCTCGATCCAGTCCGAATAATCCCCATCCTCGTCGCGGATCCCGTGCTTGTTGGCAGCCATGAATTCGTTGATGCGCACCGCATAGAGCGAGTTGGTTTCCAGCTGGTAAGTCCAGGCTCCGCCCGCGAAACGATTGGCGGCGGCGGTGGTGTCGGTGATGCCATGGCTGCTGCTCCAGGCCACCTGCACCTTGCCCGGGGCCGGCTGGGCCACCTTGAAATAATATTGCGAGGCGGTCACCTCCTCCAGACTGGTGGCGGGCACCCCGTTGACCAGCAGGTCCGCCGCCTCCACGCCGTTCACCGGCTTGGAGAAAAATACTTCGATGGTCTGCAGGCTGGCCAGGACGCTATTGGCGGGAGGCAGCACGGACGCTTGCACCGGCGGAGTGGTGTCGGCCGACACCGTGAGCCGCGCCACGGTGCTGGTGGCGAGGCAGCTGGCATTGGCCACCCAGTTGCTGGCCACGACGAAAAAGGTGGCGTGGTCGTCGCCCAGGACGGCTCCGGCCAGGGTATAATCGCTGTGGGTGGCGCCGGGGATGGCCTGGCCGTCGCGATACCACTGAAAAACCGGCTCGGGATTGCCCTCCGCCCGGGCCTGGAACGTGGCGGGTGCCAGCTCCCACACGCTCACATCGGACGGGTGCAAGACGATGGCCGCCGGGCGCGGGATGGGGTTGAACTCCTGTAGTTGGATCGCCATCAGCCCATAGCCATAGGGGCCGGTGGCAGTCCCACCGGGGATGGCGCCCCCATAATAGGCGCAGCGGATGGTAATGGCGCCATCGGCGCCGGGGTTGATGTTGTCCCACTGAGCCAGGTCGCCCGTGGCGCCGTTTTGGCCGGTATTCATGGCCACCTGGGAGGCGGGCAGGCCGTTGGTGTAAACGCCCGCTCCCGTGGTGTGGGCGGGGGTGAAGGCCTCCGCCCCTGCCAGTTCGATCAAAGACCAGCGTTGGGGATAAGTGCCGCCGCTGCCGCCGCGGATGCCCGTGCCGGCAAACGCATACCGCCGCTCCGGGTCCAGGCCGGTGAACACATAATCGATTTCCGCCCCGGGGTAAATTTGCGGTGCGGTGGGGGCAGGGCCGCTGGTCCAATCGACATAGCCATTGAACAGGTCGTAAGCGGGCGTGCCGGCGGCGGGCCGCCCGGAAGTGCTCCCCTGGCCCACCGTTCCGCTGCTGTTCACCGTGAGGATCACCGGCAGCTTCCGGCCGGTGGCGGCATCCACCAGGGCGCCGGAATTACCCAGGGCACCGCTCTGCGTGCCAAAAACGTTCCAGGCGGTGACATTGGCGCCGGTGCCCGCGCCGGCGTAATGGTCATTGAAAGCGGTCCATACGGGATTCGGCTGGGCTAAAGCGGCTCCCCCCCAAGTGGTCAGCCAGATTAAAAACAGGCGTCCCAGGCCGGCGGCTTTGGTTGATTCAATCATATTCATGCAATCCATTCCCTTTTACAGCAAAAGCCATACCAAAACCAATTCAAACCTTGGCTGTCAAAAAAGGAAACGGGCGCCCCGGCCGGCAAGCGGCCGCTGGCAGCCCGCTGAATGCTGAAAACCAATACCCCCGCCCCGCTCCAGGCGATCAGACAGCGCTTTTCTCCAGCTGGGCGATGCGCTCCTCCAGCGGGGGATGCGTGGAGAACAGGGCCAGCAAACCGCCCGCGTGGCCGGAGATCTTGAAGGCCTGAAAAGCCTGGCCCCGCTGGGCCTCGGCCGCGGCCAGCTGCGGATCATGCATCCGGGCCAGGGCGCGCAGAGCGT
>CAIMWS010000338.1 GCA_903845125.1 uncultured Verrucomicrobiota bacterium | reverse complement strand
TGACCCGGTTTGTTTGGTTTATTCTGGCCGTCTCAACCGGATTTTGCGGAACGCCTTCCGCAACTTCGGATTCCGTCTTGAACTTGGTGCCTGACCATCCAGCGGCGTGGTTCCGCCTCAGGAACTTTGAAGCCTTGAACAAAACGATCGACGACCTCATCGCCCAAACTCTGCCTCCGGAGAAACAAACCCGGGGATTGCTCATTCAGTTCTGGAATACACTCTTGCCCATTCCCAAGGTATCCTCTCCAGAACAATTAAAGCGGTTCGGCTTTGACCTCCGCAGCGGACTGCTGATTGTCTTTACCGATGCCGGGATGGCGGAACCAATGATCCTCGCCCGTGTGGGCAATGAGGAGGCAATGGTCAACACGCTTAAAAATCATAAAAAATACACCGCCCAGCATTTTGCAGATGCGGATTACTGGCTTTCGGAGGGAAAGGCTTGGGCGCTTATCCGCGGTTGGCTCTGCTACTCCTCGCTGGAAATGAACGTCCAAAAATGTTTGGCGGCCAGTCGGAACGAAATGCCTCCACTGCAGGCCAGCAACCGGCGAACGGAATGGGATTGGGCCTGGCAAACCGCCTCGGCGGACATGGCGGGCTACCTGAACCTCCAATTGCTGTTGGAAAAACCTCTGCAGGAGTTTGCCCAGGCGCCGGAAAGCATCAAAAAAAATGCCGTTTTCAAATGGATCAACTGGGTGATGAAGCAAGGTCAGGGCCTTTCCACGACCGCGGCTTTAAACACTTCGGGCTTGGTTTTCGATACCATGCTGCAGTTCAAAGAAAACAGTCCGATTCTTAACTTTCTGGAGGGACAAACACAGACTTTTGAACTGGGGGGATCACTGCCACCCAATAGCGCCCTGTCCTTCAACTTAAGGCTTCCGGGGCAAAAAGTTCTTGAGGCGGGGGCGAAACTGGTTCTCTCCCTGCCAGCCAGCCAGACTCCCATTCCCGCCGAAACCCATAAAGAGGCGCTCAACCGCTGCCAGCAGGAAACCGCTCAATACCTGGCCGCCTTTGAAAGAGAAATCGCCATCGCCATCAGCGGGGAACGCGGCGTCATCCCCCAATTGACTGTAATCCAGAAAATCCGGGACGAAAAATCCGCCAAAACTTGGCTGGAAGGTTTTGTGCCCCGCTGCAACCAATGGCTGGAACTATTCGCGGGTCTCGCACCATCTGAAGCCCAAAACGTCCTGGCCCCTCTGGATCCTGAAACCACAGAAAACTATGCGGGGACCACCTTGCACACAGTCACGCTCTTCAAGAACTTGGCGGGCCGGTTGGGCTTGGACCCTGAACCCATTGGCATTGAAGCGACCTTTCTGCCACTTGAACCATGGCTAAAAGCCCGCCGTTTGATTGACTCCGGCACCAAATCATCCTGGTCTCCAGATGGTAAAAAACTCGTTTTTGGATCCGTCAACAACGCAGGGTTGCGCATCCTGGATGTGGAATCCGGAAAGGTCACCAAACTCACCCAAACGGGCAAGGATCCCGTTTGGTGCCCCACGGGCCAATGGATTGCTTATGTGGATTGCCCCAATGCCGGGCTCCCCAATGAGGATTACACCGCCGAGGTCATCTTTCTGGTGCCGGAAAATGGCGGGCCAGCCCGGCGCCTGCGTTTAGGTGGTTATCCAAGCTGGTCCGGGGACGGCCAAAGAATTTTTTTCCAGGACCGCAAGTCAAACCAGGTTCTCGCCCTGAATCCGCACCAATCCGATGCGCAGCCCGAAGTAATCCTTGATGAGTGTGGCTTCTGGTATCCAGCGGTGTCACCGGATGGCAAACGCATCGCGCTATGGAAAGACGGGGCTTTGGCCATCTTCGATCGTGGCGGGAAAAAAGCCATCCTCGCGGCGCAGCGATCCAAACATCGCGGCATTCTGCCTTCCTGGTCACCGGATAGCCGTCTCGTGATTTACGGAGGATTCGATAACGATCCGGGCGGCTTATGGATTTACGATGTGGCCAAAGACCAGCGTTTGCGGGTCGCGGGCGGAGCCTATACCTTGGGGGCCTGGTCTGCCGACGGTCAGAAACTCGCTTTCGACAATCGCACCGGATCCACCCGCGAAATCTGGATGGTTCAGATGGACGCAGTCCGGCAAGCCCCGGAAGCGCAGGTGGAGGATTCGGATCCATCTTCGCTGAAACTCACCTACGCCTGCCAGGAAAATAAATTCGTAGCAGGCATTGGCTTGAACAATCAGTCAGTCAAGGATACATTGGATATCATTAACGGCCGGAAAAGCGGCCTGTCCAAGACCCGCAATTTCGAATTGGCGCAAAACAGCCTTTATCCGGAGGCCAACCTGGCCGCCTTTTTCTCTCCCCTGCCCTATTTCCGATGGGAAAACCGTTTGCATCAGGCCTTGCCGGATAATATTTTCACCTCCCAAAAACCAGGGATAGGAGCGGGCATTTCCTTGATTGAACGCAACCGGGGCTTCGCCTTGCGCGGTTTTATATCGGCCAGCGAGTTGAAACAGGTCGCCGAATTTTTGCGGAACCGCTGACCGCCACCGAGCCTGTCATATGGCTTTTTTGTTCAGTTAATGTTACTCGGCCGGCTTGAGGGCCGGAGTCCCCCCAAGCCGGAGGAGCAGCCTGTAGCAAAACCCAACGGGCGCTCAACGCCCGGACTGTTTCGCTGGCTTTGCTGGCGGACAGCCAAATCAAATCCCGGAGGAAAAAATGAATGCACATCCGTTAAAGACGCGTTGGTGGGCGAGGTTCCTCGCCGCAGCGCTCACCTTGGGCATCGGTTCAACCCTGGCGCGAGCCGCTAGTGGAGAAGACGCGGCAGCCTGCAAAAAAAACCTCGAAAAGATCAATCAGGCAATCCTCCAGTATCGCAAAGACCACAAGGACATACCGAACTGGCTTTCCGATCTGGTGCCTCAATATTTGAAGGAGACGGACATCATTTGCCCGATCACCCGGCGCACGGGCCAAGTCCATGGTTTCCAGCATGTGGGTGATCCAGCCAATCACCAAGCCTACTTGTATGAATTCAATCCCCTGCCCATGGGCACTATCTGGGGAGGGGGTAACCGGACCATGCGTGACTTCAAACGGCGCCAGATGGGCTTGGTGGGCGGCGAAGTGCCCATCGTGCGCTGCCACTTGCATTCACCGGTTTTGAACCTGGCCTTCAACGGCCTTATTTATGAAAGCAATCTCTCTTGGGAGGAGCGCTTCAATGATGTTATTAACTGGGACGACTGGAGTCCGGAACGGTTGTTTGGTGAATCGCCTCCCGCCAAACCACCAACCCGCACCACCGCCGTTCCCGCCCGGCCATCTACCGAAGATTGGACCGGCAAGACCGCGCCCGGCATCAAATTAGCCTTGCTGGAAGGTGGAGATTTCAGCCTGGCGGCTTTACGCGGTGAAAAAGTGGTGATCCTTGATTTTTGGGCCACCTGGTGCGGCCCATGCCGGAGTTCGATGCCGGTATTGGCGGAAATCGCGAAGGAATATGCCGATAAAGGAGTGGTGCTCTACGCCATCAATTTGCGGGAGGATCAGGAAAAGGTGAATAAGTTTCTTGCGGACAATAACCTCAAGCTCAAAGTGCCCATGGATGCCAACGGGCAGGTGAGCCAGGCTTATAACATCCGGGCCATCCCCACCACGCTGGTGGTGGATAAAAGCGGGACGGTCCGCCTCCATCACGTGGGCTTCAGTGCGGACCTCAAACAAAAATTCACGAAGGGGCTGGATGAGATCCTATCGGCCAAACCAACGATCCTGCAAGCCGTCGAAAAAGCTGATGCCAACACCAGCATCCCCTACCGGGATCCGGGCGCCAAACCCAACCAGCTTGACCTGACCGCGCAATACAATGCGCGCTTGAACCAAAACTGGCACGGGACTGCGGATATTCCCGACAATGATTTCCGGGAATTGAAACCGGGGCTTAACAACCTGGGTGGTGTGTTATTCGATGTGCGGGGAATTATCCAGCTAGCCGGCGCAACGTTGAGTGAAACGTCCAATCCCGCCTATCCCCGCCAGGTCACGGGCATTAAAGTGGGGCTCAAATGTCAGAAACTCCATTTCCTCCAGGCATCGGGCTGGCTGGGTGAAGATGGAACCGTGCTGGGTCACGTGGCGGTTAATTACGCCGACGGGGAAACCCGCGAAATCCCGGTGGTTTACGGCCAGGATGTCCGGGATTGGTGGTATTACGAAAATACCCCGAAGGACGCAACCCGCGCACCGGTGATTTGGACCGGTAAAAATCCCGCCACCGAAAAATGGGGAGGGGTGACCCTGCGCTTGTTCAAACGGACCTGGGATAATCCTCGCCCGGAGGTCGAAATAAAGAGCCTCGACCTGGTATCCAAACAGGCGTCATCCGCCCCGTTTGTGCTCGCCATCACCGCTGAATAGTCCATTATCCGGCGAAAATCGGATGGGTTGCCGTGATTGATATAAAAACTGGGACACGCCGGGTTGGGGTAACCCGGCTTTTTGCCTTCTGCTTCATGCCTGCATGGGGCGGAATGCCGATTCCTACTGTGTCCCCGCAAAGCAATGGTCCTGGCTGCCCTCCATAGCGAATCATGGTGTTCCAAAAATCGATTCAACTGCAAACCATTCATCATCGGCAGATGCATGATCTGACTGGGCAAGTGGCCGAATTAGTCGCTGGATCCGGTGTGCAAAATGGGCTGGTCAACCTGTTCAATGTAGGCAGCACAGCCGCCTTGGGCACCATCGAATACGAGCCGGGTTTGGTGCAGGATTTACCCGATATGTTGGACCGCCTGATCCCGCCAGGCCAGGCCTACGGCCACGAGCAGGCCTGGCATGATGGCAATGGCCATTCGCACCTCCAAGCCACCCTGGTGGGGCCATCCCTCACGGTCCCGATCCAATCCGGGCAATTGGTCCTCGGCGCCTGGCAGCAAATTTTTCACCTGGAGTGCGACATAAAACCCCGCCAGCGATCCATCCTCGTCACCATTTACGGAGAGTAATCGCCATGGCTTTGAGAGTTTTAATCGTACCGGACAAATTCAAAGGCACGCTGACCGCCGACCAGGCGGCGCAGGCAATTTCCGATGGCTGGCTCCGCAAGCGCCCCCAAGACCACCTCGAATTGCTGCCCATGAGCGATGGCGGCGACGGATTCGGAGCCGTCATGAGCCAACTGCTTGAAGCGGAACCACAAAGTGTGCAAACGGTGGACGCCGCCCACCGACCGCTGAAATCCACTTGGTGGTGGGAGCCCAAAAGACGGCTGGCGATCATCGAATCCGCCCAAGTGGTTGGCCTGGCACTTTTGCCCCATCGCCAATTCCATCCTTTTGAGCTGGACACCTTCGGGTTGGGAAAAGTGCTGACCGCCGCCGCCGAAATGGGGGCCAGGAAATGCCTGGTGGGCATTGGCGGTAGCGCCACCAATGAGGCCGGGTTCGGTCTCGCCAAATCCCTGGGCTGGGTATTTGCTGATCGCCATGGCCAGCCCCTTGCCAGGTGGATCCAACTGCACGCTTTGCGGCGGATCATTCCTCCCCGGAAAAAGCGTTGGTTTGCTCAATTGACCGTGGCGGTGGACGTCCAGAATCCCTTGCTGGGGAAAAAGGGGGCCTCCCGTATTTACGGGCCACAAAAAGGCCTCACGCCTGCCGATTTCCAACCCGCTGAACGATGCCTGCGCCAGCTAAGTTCCTGTTGGGAAAAAAGCTTCGGGACCAACCACGCCAAGGAACCGGGCGCGGGCGCTGCGGGCGGCCTTGGTTTTGGGCTGGCAACCTTCCTGGGCGCGCGTCTGCAACCCGGATTTGACCTGTTCGCCCGATTCTCCAGCCTCGCCTCCCGCCTGGCGAAGGCGGACTTGGTAATCACCGGCGAAGGTGCTATTGATGCCTCGTCGCTCATGGGCAAAGGCGTCGGCCAGGTGGCCCGCATGTGCTTCGAGCAGGGCATCCCCTGCCTGGGAATGGCTGGTGTCCTGGGGGACCACCATCAACTCTGCCACCTGTTCACGCGGGCTTATTGCCTGGCGCCGGACCTCACCACGCCTGAACTGGCTCAACGCGCCGCCGCTCGCTGGCTGGCGGAACTCGCCAAACACGTGGCCGACGGTTGGCAATCCGTGGATTGATCCCTTTGGTCCAGGGAATCCGCGGCGGACCCTAACCGTCATAATTCCCGGATCAGGATATCCTTGAAACGGATGCGCAATTCGTCGCCGCTGTGGAGCTGCAGCGCCAAGTGACCCTGACGGCCGACCTGGTGCTTGACGTGGGCCGGATTGTCCAAAACCCCGGCGGCATTCCAGTCTGCCCGCACCAATCCGTTTAGGATCGTTTTGATTTGCATGCCCCGGCAGACCAAAGTGAATTCGTTCCAGGCGCCGCCATCTTCGGCATATTTCAATAGGAACTGATCCGGCTTGAACCGGGCCTCCATCGTGGAATCCTTCAAGGAAGGGAATATCCACCGCCGCTCCTCCCGGGTCTCGTCATAGATCAATCCAGTCCTCCAGGGCATGGACTCTGGTGGATGAATATCCACCTGGGGGCCATCCAGCCATCCGCCAGTGGCGGACGGATCAAACCGGCTACGGAATTGGAGCCCGCTGTTGCCGGGCGAGGAACGGTAAACCTGGAACTTTAACTTCAACTCAAAATCCCCATATTCCCCCTCGCTCAGAAGCCAAACATAATTGTGGTCTTTGCGGCCCATGGAATCGCATAGGATCGTCCCCTGGTCAGCGCTCCAGAAAGATTTGGATCGATCTTGCGGCTGGCACTGAACCTTCCAGCCCGACAGGTCTTTTCCGTTAAAAAGCGGGGTCCACTTTTCCGCCGCCGGTTCAGCCGCGATCCCCGAATCCAACGCCAATGCAAGGATTAACAAGAGTTTATTCATAATCAGTCCTCAATCCGCTGGTTGATCTTACCATTTCCGGTTCATTCTTTATTACCCAGAAACTCCGGCATGGTAGCTGCGCCCGGGGCGCTGATGCCCCGGCGGTTGCATACGCTGGCCAAGGTCCTGAACAAAATCCGGATATCCAGCCAAACCGAGCGGTGGTCAACATACCAGACATCCAGTTTGAATTTCTCTTCCCAGCTCAAAGCATTGCGCCCATTGATTTGCGCCCAACCGGTGATGCCGGGCGGAACCTCATGCCGCCGGGCTTGCGCCGGCGAATACCGGCCCAAATATTGCACGAGCAACGGCCGGGGGCCAACCAGGCTCATTTCCCCCTTCAAAACATTGAGTAGTTCCGGAAGTTCATCCAGGGACGAGGAGCGCAGCCAGCTGCCGAATGGCTTCAACCGCTGCCCATCGGGCAATAATTGGCCCTGCGCATCCCGCTCGTTGGTCATCGTTCGGAACTTGACCAGCTCAAAAATCTTTCCTCCCAATCCCGGCCTTGGCTGCCGGAAAAAGACCGGCGCTCCCAGCTTCCACCGCACCAGCAGGGCAAGCCCGAGCAGGAGGGGCACCCAAAGGAAGGCGGTTCCCAAAACCAAAATCATATCAAAAACCCGTTTCATGGATTTTTCACCAACCGGCCGGCTTTATTTAACACCCTCTGTCCTTGGATTGAATGTGAATTTCCCGCACCCGGTCGATAACAAACTGCTGCTCCTCCAGGGTCAGCGAACTGGAACTGGGGAGGCATATTCCACGCCGGTTCAGGTCTTCCGCGACTGCGCCACCGACACACTCATAGCCTTGGTAAAGCGGTTGCGTGTGCATCGGTTTCCATACCGGCCGCGACTCCACGTTGGAGACTTCGAGCTGGCGGATCAATTCATTCCGTGACAGCCCAAACCGGGTTTGGTCGATCAAAAAACAGCTCAGCCAATTGGTGTGCAAACCGTAAGGAGCCTGGGGCATGAACTCGAGGCCCGGAATCTCCGTGAAGGCATCCCGGTATCGGAATGCCACTGCCCGCCGTTGCTGTACCCGCAAGTTCAGCACTTCCAATTGCCCCAATAGAATGCCTGCCAGGACATTGCTTAACCGGTAATTGTACCCGATCTCCGAATGCACATAATTTTGGTGTGGATCCGGATCCCGTGCCTGGGTGCTCCAGAACCGGGCTTTTTCCACCCATCCGACATGGGGGGAAACCAGCATCCCACCGCTGGTGGCAGTAATGATTTTATTCCCGTTGAAAGAATACACCCCCACATCGCCAAAGGTGCCGGGATGCCGGCCTTTATATTGCGCCCCCAGGCACTCGGCGGCATCTTCCAAAAGTGGAATCTCATACCGCTGGCAGGTTTCGAGGATGGGATCCATATCCGCGCTCTGGCCAAAAAAATGCACCACGAACACCGCTTTGGGCAGGCGATTCACGGTCGCCCGCCGCCTGAGGAAATCGGCCAGCAACTGGGGATCCAGATTCCACGAGGCACGATCGCAATCAATGAACACCGGCCGCGCCCGCTCATACAGCAAAGGATTGCACGTGGCGACAAAGGTAAGCGTGGGGGTTACCACTTCGTCTCCTTCGCGGATGCCCAGCAGTTTGGCCCCGAGATGCATGGCCGCCGTTCCGTTCACCAAAGCCACCGCGGGCAGGCCAACCAGTTCACTGAATTTACGTTCCACGGCGTCCAGGTTTGCTCCTGCCGTAGAGAGCCAGTTGGATTCGAATGCCTGCTGAACGTAAGCCAATTCGCCGCCCCCCAGGTGAGGAGTGGATAAATAAATTCGTTTTGGATAACTTGGTCCGGCTAATCCCATATCTATTCCAGAACTGATAAACTAGCGGACCTCGGCCAGCATGCAAAGATTAATACCGGCCGGATTCGGGAGTAAAAAACGTTCAGAACTTGGACCAAAGAGCCCTTACCGATCGAGGAACTGGCGCATGGCGTCGCGGTTCAGGCGGTAAGAAAACCACTCTTTAAGATGGCGGGCGCCAAGTGCCTCGTAAACGCCCTGCGCCTTGGTGTTCCAATCCAGGCAGGCCCATTCCATCCGCCCGCAGCCTCGTTCAAAAGCCGTTTGGATGAATTGGCGCAGCATGCGGCTGCCGATGCCTTGCCGGCGGTATTCGGGCAGCACAAAAAGATCCTCCAGGTAAAGCGTGGGACGCGCGAGGAAAGTCGAATAGGTATCGAACAAAATTGCATAAGCCACCGGCTTGAGGCGGCCTGGAACAAACGCCAGCCAGGTTTCAAATCGGGGATGTTCGCCGAAACCATCGGCCTCCAGGCGGGCGCGGGCAGCATCATCGGGGGGCGTTAAATGCTCAAAATCCGCCAAAGCGGCAATCAGATCCACCAGGTCGCTGGCATCGGCTTTTTCGGCGCGGCGTATAGTCACATCCATGGCCTGCAGCTTGCCGCGAAGCCGCTCCCGGATTCAATGAAAAAGCAGGAACGCCGGGGCAAAATCCCCAATCTTAACACTCGATTCAAAGAATCAAGGCCAAGCTAGGTTCACCACGTCAAGCGGACGCCTCACCAATCCATTCCTGGGCATTCTTTTAAGCACCCCGCAGGAATCCTCTGGGACTCTGCCTCAAGGCGTATTGAAAGCGCTTTTGTAGCAAGCGGTATCGCTGGCGCGCTGATCGTCCTCCGCTTTGCCACCGGTGCCATCGGCCAACCCAAAATGCTTGGCCCGCAACACCGCGGCCTTGCGATACTCCGCATGGCCATCAGTGCACACGAAATTCCCCCCGCGCTCATGGACCATGCTATACCAGTCAACTCCAGGCCGCAGGTTCACATGCCAGAAAGTGTATTCTCCCGGGGTCAGACCAAAATCAGTGGCAACCGCCGGCCGCAGAGCGGTATAACTCACCAGGCGAATCGTTTCCTGGATAAATATGACCTGGCTCGGTTTGCGTACCTGCGCCAGGTTGAGTTCCATGACCACCGCATTAGGCAGATAACTCGTGGCGCTGATCGCGGTGGCGTCGCTGCCATCACCCGGTTTCTTGGCATCGGGGCAGGCGTAAACTTTGCCACTGGGACTCTGCTGCGACGACTGCAGATAACGGGCCAGCCCATAAAGGCAGTTATTTTGCCAGCCCGCCGCCTTGGGATTCATAAAGTCCGGCACTTGGGAAGCCTTCGGTGGCAATTTTTGCTGGTCCTGCTCATAGAGGACCAGGGCCAGCCCAATTTGGCGCATATTGTTCAGGCATTGGGTGCGTCGCGCTTTGGCTTTGGCTTTTCCCAGAACCGGCAATAGCAGCGATGCGAGTATGGCAATGATTGCTATGACGACCAGCAATTCGATCAGCGTAAACCCCCGGGCCTTCATGCCGGGTGCCGATTCCCGGGAGGATTTGCTCCCGGATCCTCTTTGACCAAGGCTCCTGTCGTCAGCGGATCGGTGATGGATATCGCAAAGTGTGTTACTCACTATTTTTTCCATATAATATCCTTTTTAGGAATACATTTAGAAATTTAAGTTATAATACGGATATCGCGGCTGTGCTCGAGCCCGGCTATTTTGATGTTACCAGGCAAAATAATTCCATGAGGCAACGCGCAGGTTATTATGCAGGTTATTTCCTGGCCCATTCTTCCATGCCTTCGAGGTTGATTTGCCATAATCGCTTTTTTGCCCATTCATGCGGTTCGGGCTTGGCGTCGAAGGTCAGTTTCACCACGGTAACCAGGTCCGGGGCCTTCCGGGGCAGGCCTTTGAGCACGATGCGATGTGGTTCCTGGACCGCCTCTATTTTTTTGCCGCCGACCAGGAAACTGGCGCTGGCCAGTTTTTGTTTGAATCCGGGGAGGCTGTATTCCGTCCCCGGCCAGTAGAGGAAGAAGAGATACAGGTCACGGTCCCGCTGGCTCATGACGCCGCCGTAGGCGAATTCAAAAGGCGCGCCGGTGGTGCCATAGATCGCCTCGCCGTTTTTGCGCAGCCAGGCGCCCACCAGGCGGGTCCGATCCTGGTAAAGTTTGGGCAAGGTGCCGTCCGCCCGCGGGCCCACATTCCAGAGCAGGTTGCCGTTGTTGGCCGCCACCCGGACAAAAGTTTCCAACACCTCCCGTTCGGGATACCACATGGAGGGATCCTCGTGGCTGACGTGGTAACCCCAAAATTTGCGCGTGGAAGTGATGCAGGATTCCCAAAAGTTGGTGGATAAATTGCCGATGCGTTGTTCGGGGGTGTCGTATCCCCAGTTCCCGCCGGCTTTCGGCTTGGGCAGCCGGTTGTTGATGACGATCTCCGGCTGGTGGCGCTGGATCATGGCCACCAGGCGCCCGCTTTGCCAGTCGTCGCCGGAGAAATAATTGGCGCCATCGAACCAGAGCAAATCCACCTGGCCATAGCGCGTCACCAACTCCTCTACCTGGCGATGCGTAAGGTCAATGAAACTGGCCCAGCCGTCGGGATTTTTCTTGGGACCGGCAAAGTGGGCGGGGATGCTCCAATCCGCCAGGGAAAAATACAATCCCACCCGCAGGCCTGCCTTGCGGCAAGCCTTCACGTAATCGCCCACGAGATCGCGCCGGGCCCCGGTCTTCACAGCGTTGTAATCAGTAGTGGCGGTGTCCCACAGGCAGAAGCCGTCGTGGTGCTTGGCGGTCAGCACGGCATATTTCATCCCCGCTGCCCGGGCGGTGCGCATCCACGCGTCGGGATCAAAACGTTCGGCCTTGAACTGCCCGGCCAGGCGCTGGTATTCGGAGTTGTTGAGCAATTCGCGGTAAAGGGGTTGCTCGCCGTGGCCCAGGACGGAATAAATGCCCCAGTGGATGAACATGCCAAACCGGGCCTCGCGCAGCCATTGCAGGCGGGCGGCCGCGGTGCTGGCCGGGCCATACTCCGGCTCCTGGGTTGGGACGAGGGCGCCCCATCCGCCCGGAGGAGTTACGGCCAGGCATGAAAAAGCGGCCAGGAGTAATCCGGCCACCCGCCGGGCGCAGCGGGAATGGGCCAGAGCACACAATGGTGGTTTCATGGCTTCAGCCTATACCGGGACGCCCGGGGTGGCGAGCAAAACCATTGGCAAGTGGCGGCGGATCAGTCATGCTCCACGTCCGGAAAAACGCATGCTTTGGATCCGCAAATACTGGCTGCCGCTGCTGGCCGTGGTCTTGTTCTGGGACGCGGTCCTGGTTTGGTGGTGGTGGCAAAACCGGCTGGAACACAGTCAGGACGCCCCCATCCGCAACGCCGCCAAACGCTACTCGGTGGAGCCTGCCTTGATCAAAGCCGTGATCTGGAAGGAAAGCCGCTTCAATCCGCGGGCCATTGGGCGGGTCCAGGAAATCGGGCTCATGCAAATCCGCGAAATGACCGGCCGGGAATGGGCCGGGGCGGAGAAGGTGGCCGGCTTCAAAACTGAGTCGCTATTCGATCCTGCGGTCAACACCCTGGTGGGGGCCTGGTATTTGCGCCAGGCACTCAAACGCTATGCCGGCACTGACAATCCCCTGCCCTACGCCCTGGCCGATTATAATGCGGGGCGCGGCAATGTCCTGAAGTGGCTCCACGGCGCGGCCCGGACCAACAGCGCCGCGTTCATAGCCCAGATCGATTTCCCCACCACGCAACAGTATGTGCGCGACGTGATGGAGCGCCGCAAACATTACCGGTTGTTTTAAGCACCAACCGCCCACCGCAGGCTGAACCTCCGGCGATGGGGCGCTTCTCTCGGGTGGGCGGCCGCGTGCGCCAATGGCAGGGAACGCGATGGGATTGATTTTGGTTCCATCGAACGCTAAAATGACGCCGGTTACGAACGACTATTATGCCATGAACGCACCATCCATCCCCACTGAGTGGCCCCCTGTTGCCAACCACCACCACCCCGGCTCGGAGGGTGTCCCCACGAGCGTGGAGGAAATCAAACGGTCGATCCTCCAGAACCTGTTCCATCATCAGGGGCGTTTCCCAGCCGTGGCCACTGCCAACGATTACTACCTGGCCCTGGCTTACACGGTGCGCGAATGGCTGATGGCCCGCTGGCTGCGCGCGGCGCAGACCTATTTCGAGCAAACCAGCCGTACGGTGGCTTACCTGTCCGCCGAATTCCTGCTGGGGCCACACCTGGAGAATAATCTGGTCAACCTCGGGTTGCTGGATTTGGTGCGTCGGGCCGTGGCGGAAATGGGCCAGGACTTGAATACCTTGATCCAACGAGAGGAGGAACCCGGCTTGGGCAACGGGGGCCTGGGGCGCCTGGCGGCCTGCTATCTGGATTCCCTCGCCACCCTGGCCATCCCGGCCATCGGCTATGGCATCCGGTATGAGTTTG
>CAIMWS010000337.1 GCA_903845125.1 uncultured Verrucomicrobiota bacterium | reverse complement strand
GCCCCCCGGCCCGCCGGGGCCATCGGGCCCCCGGCGGAACTCCCCTTCCGGCCCGCCACGCCGGAGGCCGCGTTCCTCACCCCCCCCCGGAGGGCCGTCCATTTCATTCCCGGGGCCGCCGGGGCCGCCAGGCCAGCCGAAGTCGCCGCCAGGGCCAGGCCGCTGGCGCTGCATTTCCTGGTATTGTTTGGGATCGGGGTTGATCAGGTAGGCGAAAGGCACTTTCCCGGGAACCACGTTGGTGAATACCAGGCAGGACATCGCCGGCCGGGGCTCGTTCTCGCCCGGCCAAAAGCGCCGGGCTGACTGCTGGTTCACCGCCTGGATCCGGCACCGCACCACCTGGCCCGCGGGCTGGCCGGGGATTTCGGCCACATAACGCCGCCCGGCCCGCCGGGCCATGGCCACCGTTTTCTCCGGACTTTCCACCCCGGAACCGGCCACCCGGTACAGCAGGGTCACCTCCCGCAACCCCAGGGGATCCTCGACGTCCGCTTCCACCGTGATGGTTTGGCCGGGCGCCGCGCAAGCTGGTTGGACTGTGGCGTTGCTGACGATGGGCGGCAGGTGTTCCGAGCGGGCGGCATTGGCTGCGCCCGGGGTGCCGCCCGGCTGGGTGGCGTCCTCCGCCAGCGGCGAGGCGGCCCAATTGCCCGGCTGATCGCCGGGGGCGGAGGGGCAGATCCGCTCCAGGGAGGCGGTCCAGCCATCCGGGGCGGTCGGCCACGGGGCGTGGTCGCCAAAGGTGACGGAATCCACCACCGCGCCGGAGGCGTTGCGGAGCTCCAGGCGCTCACCGCTCCGCTTGAGCGCTTTCCCGAATTCCCCGGCCACCGGGACCTCATAGAACTGCTCAAAAATTTCCCGGTCCCGGCAGACCACCGCAAATCCATGCGGCACCAGGGTTACCTGGTTGGTGAAGCTGAATTTCACCCCCTTGGCCAGGCTCCAGCCGGCCAGGTTCACCGGCTGGCCCGTCGTGTTGTGCAACTCAATCCACTGCAGCCCGGCGACATCGTTGGGCGCGTGGTAAAAAATTTCGTTGATGACCACCTGGGCCGGAACCCGCTGGCCCGCGACGGCCAGCCCCAGCGCCAGCAGTGAACAGATCCTTTTCATACGTTCCGATATAGACACTGCGCGCGGTGGTTGTGTTACAAAATATTTGCGATCCTGTTGGACACCGCTGCTTCCGGTGTGCCATAATGTCCCCATGCAGAAACCCGCTTTGGCGAAAATCGGACTCCTGCATTCCCTGAGTGGCACGATGGCGATCAGCGAGCGTCCCCTGCTGGACGCCGAACTGATGGCGATCGAGGAGTTGAATGCCCAGGGTGGGGTGTTGGGCAGGGCGATCGAGCCCGTCGTTTTGGACGGCGCTTCCGAGCCGGAAGTCTTTGCTGCCAAAGCGTCCGAATTGCTCGCCGCCGGCGTGGGCTGCCTGTTCGGCTGCTGGACTTCGGCCTGCCGCAAAGCGGTCAAGCCCAGGGTGGAAGCCGCAGACGGGCTGCTCTGGTACCCGGTGCAATACGAAGGGCTTGAAGAATCCAGGCACATCGTTTACACGGGCGCCTGCCTCAACCAGCAGATTTCCCCCGCGGTGGAATGGGCCATGAAAAACCTCGGCCCGCACAGCTTCCTGCTCGGCTCCAATTACGTCTTTCCCCGGGCCGCCAACCGGCTGATCCGTTCGCAGGTGGAAGGCCATGCCGGCGGGGGCCGGATCGTGGGGGAACGACACCTGCCTTTGGGCGGGCAGGATTTCACCGCGGCGCTGGAGGAAATTGCCCGCCTTCAGCCCCAGGTGATTTTCAACACCCTCAACGGGGACAGCAACCTCGCCTTCTTCCGCCAGTATAAAGCCGCGGGGCTCGATCCCCGGCGGATGACGGTCCTCTCCTTCAGCGTCACCGAAACCGAGCTGCAGCCCGTGGCCGCCAGCGCGGCGGGGCACCTGGCCTGCTGGAATTATTTCCAGAGCCTCGGCACGCCGGCCAACCGCCGCTTCGTGGCCCGGTTCAAGCAGCGCTTCGGCGCGGAGCGGGTTTGCTCCGCCCCCATGGTGGCAGCTTATTGCCAGATCCGGCTGTGGAAACGGGCGGCTGAGCTGGCGGGCAGCCTGGACCCGGACCGGATCCGGGAGCGTTTGCCCGGACTCCACATCGCCGGACCGGCGGGGATGGTGTCCATCCGGGCCAACCACCACGCCGCTGCCCGGGCCTGCCTGGGCCGGCTGCGGGCCGATGGCCAGTTCGACATCATCTGGAACAGCCCCCAGCCGATCCTCCCGCTGCCCTGGCTGGGCATCGAGAATTGCCCCCACCTCGACAAAGCCCTGGTCAAGGAAGCCCTGGCCGATTTTTCCGAGGCGGTCGATTACAACTCCCGGCTGGAGCACGAAATAGAGCAACGCCGGCGGGCGGAGGAGGCCCTGCAGCAGGAATCGACCCAGCGCCACCAGGCCGAGATGGCCCGCCTCCAGCTGGCCGGCCTGGTGGAGTTTTCCGATGACGCCATCATCGGCCAAAACCTGGATGGCACCATCATCAGCTGGAACCGGGGGGCCGAGCAGCTTTACGGATTTTCGGCCGCCGAAATGGCCGGCCAATCCATCGCCGGCTTGATCCCTCCCGAGCGGCAGGGGGAAGTTTCCCAGATCCTGGAGGCGGTCCGTAGTGGAGAGAGCATCAAGCATTTCGAGACGGTGCGCCGGACCAAGGATGGCCGGCTGCTCAACGTCTCCTTGACGGTCTCCCCCGCCCGGGATGCCGCGGGCCAAGTGGTGGGCGCCTCGGCCATCGGCCGCAACATCACCGAGCAGAAACACATTGAGGCCACCCTCGCCACCGAGCGCAACCTGCTCCGCACCTTGATGGACAGCCTCCCCGATTTCATTTACGTCAAGGATACCCGGAGCCGCTTCATCACCACCAACACGGCCCATCTCCGCATGCTCGGCGCGCAAAGCCTCGCGGAGGTCGTAGGCAAGACGGATCTCGCCTTTTTCGAGCCGGAACTGGCGGAGCCTTATTACAAGGACGAACAGGAACTGCTGCGCTCGGGCCGCGCCCTGGTGAACCACGAGGAGGAGGCCGTCGACCCGGCGGGCGAAAAACTCTGGCTGCTCACCACCAAGCTCCCCCTGCGGGACCAGCACGGCGCCATCATCGGCCTGGTCGGCATCAGCCGCAATATCACCGACCTCAAGCGCGCCGAGGAAACCGTGGAACACGAGCGCGCCAAGTTTTCCGCCATGATCTCGGGGATGAAAGAGGGGGTGGTCTTCGCCGGCGCCGACGATATCATCGTGGAAGCCAATGAATACTTCTGCCAATTTGTCGGCCGGACCCGGGACTCCCTCATCGGCCGGCCCATCGGCCAGATCCACGAGGGCGGGACGCTCCAGCGCGTCCAGGATCTCCTGGCCGCCTTCCGGTCCCGGCCGGATTCGGAAGCCGTGGTGATCCAGCGGCCGCTGGCCGGAGCCGAGGTCATCCTGCGGGTCCAGCCCATCTACCGTGAGCACCGCTACGAGGGCGTCCTCCTGAATGTGATCAACGTGACCGACCTGGTGCAGGCGCGCGCCCAGGCCGAGGCGGCCAGCCGCGCCAAGAGCGAGTTCCTGGCCAACATGAGCCACGAAATCCGCACCCCGCTCAACGGCGTGATCGGCATGACCGGCCTGCTGCTCGACAGCGGACTGACCGAAGTCCAGAGCCAGTTCGCGGAAACCATCCGGCACAGCGGCGAGGCGCTGCTCGCGATCATCAATGACATCCTCGATTTCTCCAAAATCGAGGCCCACAAGCTCGTCTTTGAAAACCTGGACTTCGACCTGCGGCCGGTCGTGGAGGAGGCCATCGACCTGGTGGCCGAACGGGCCTTCGCCAAGAAATTGGAGGTGGCGGGGCTGATCCCGCCGGAGATCCCCGCCCAGCTGCGGGGCGATCCGGGCCGCCTGCGCCAGGTGCTGGCCAACCTCCTCAGCAACGCGGTCAAATTCACCGAGCGCGGCGAGGTGATCCTGCGCGTCGCCGCCGAAAGCGAGACCGATACTGAAGTGCGCCTGCGCTTTGAAGTCCGGGACACCGGCATCGGCATCGCGCCCGCGGCCCAGGCCCGCCTGTTCCAGGCTTTCACCCAGGCTGACAGCTCCACCACCCGCCGCTTCGGCGGCTCCGGTTTGGGGCTGGCCATCTCCCGGCAACTGGTGGAAATGATGGACGGCCGGCTGGAGGTGGAAAGCGAGCCCGGCCAGGGCTCAACCTTTTGGTTCACCGCGCGGTTCGCCCGGCCGGCGCCCGCGACGGTCCCACCCGCGGCGGAAAAACCCGGCCTGGCCGACCTCCGCGTGCTGATCGTGGATGACAACGCCACCAACCGCCTGATCCTGGAGCATCAAACGCGCGGATGGAAAATGCGCCCGGCCTGCGTTTCCGGCGCCGCCCAGGCCCTGCAGGCGCTCCGCGAGGCGGGGCCGGACCCGTTCCCGCTGGTCATCCTGGATATGCATATGCCGGAGATGGATGGCCTGGCTCTGGCCCGGGTCATCAAGACCGATCCCGCCCTGACCAGCACCAGCCTGGTCTTGCTGACTTCCATCGGCCTGAAAATGGACGCGGGCGAATTGCGAAGGGCCGGCATCGAGGCCTGCGCCACCAAGCCCATCAAGCAGTCCCAGCTTTTGGACTGTCTGGCCGCCGCCGTGGGCCGGGCCCCCCTCAAGCCAGGATTGTTCCCCGCCGCCCCGCTGCCCGGGCGCCCGCCCGCCCGGGCATTGCGAATCCTCCTGGCGGAAGATAATCTCGTCAACCAGCGGGTGGCGGTGGGCCAGTTGCGCAAGCTGGGCTACGAAGCCACGATCGCCAACCACGGCCGGGAGGTCCTGGACCTCCTGGGCCGGGCGGAATACGACGTGATCCTGATGGACTGCCAGATGCCGGAAATGGATGGCTACGAAACCACCCGCGAAATCCGCGCCCGGGAGCGACGCGCGGGACTGCGTCCTCTCCGCATCATCGCCATGACCGCCCACACCATGCAGGGGGACCGGGAGGATTGCCTGGCGGCGGGCATGGATGATTACATCGCCAAACCGGTCCGCCCGGAGGAGTTGCGGGCTGCGCTGGAGGCCGCCGCCGGCCCCGTCCCACGGCCGCCGGCCGCTCCCGCCGCCCCGCCGCCAGCTCCGGCGCCCAGCCCGGCCGGCGTGAGCCTGGCCAAGCTCCGGGAAGTGGCCGAGGATAATCCTGAACGCCTTGACGAACTGGCCGCGCTTTACCTGGCGGAGACCAGCGAGGGGCTCCAAGGGCTGGAGGCGGCCATCCAGGCCGGCTCCGCCCCGGAAGTGCGGCGGTTTGCGCACAAGCTGGCCGGCTCGAGCGAGGCCATCGGCCTGACGGGGATTGCTGGTCCTTTGCGCGCGCTGGAGCGCCAGGGCCGCTCGGGGCAATTGAACGACGCCGGCCGGTGGCTGGCCGAAGCCCGGCAGCAGCTCGCCCAGATCCGGTGCTCCCTGGAGAGCAACCGGTGCCCGGAGTGAAATCCTGTAACCTTTTCCGGCCCGCCCACGAATATGATGGTGTGACGGGCGCGGAATTCCGCCCGTTGGTGGCGGGAGCGCCACCCTGCGCGGGAGCGCCAGCCATAGGGCCGGGGTGGACCCAGCCAAAGGGCGCCGCGCGGGCGGAAAAATATTCCTGTGGCGGGAGATGGCACCCGCCCCCAACGGTGAAAATCATGAAAAGATGCGTATTGTTTTCGGGCCTGGGCTCCGCCCTGGCCATTGCCCTGTGCATGCCTCTCCCGGCGGTGGCCGGGCCGCCGCCCAAAACCCAAATTGCCGGCGATGCCAAGTGGCTCATCCACCTGGATGTCCGCCAATTCCTGGACACCCGGATGGGCAAATTCGTGGCCGATGAATTCCTCGCGAAGAAATTGGACCAGGCCCAAGCGGAAATCAAACGGCAGGTCGATCTGGACCTCGATTGGCGGACCATTGATTCCATCACCGCCTACGGGTGCGACTTTCCCGACCAGGGCAAGCCCAAGGGCAACCTCATGATCAAACTCCCGCCCGCCACCCTCCAAGCCGTGGCCCGCTTCCTGCAAAATCCGGAAAAAGCCGGCCCCTTCCTCAAGGATGCCGTGGAGGTGGTGCAAAAGGAGCCGTTCCGCATCTTCTCGATCCACGGCCAGGTCATGGTGGGTTTGCCTTCGGACACGCTCTTGCTGGTGAGCAAATCCCGCGCCGACCTGGAAAAAGCCTGCCAGGCGGCCCAAGGCAAGGAACCCAACTTGAATGCCACCCGGGCTTTCAGTGGCTATCCCAGCCAGGACCGGGCTTTCTGCTTCCTGGCGGTGGCCGAAGGATTTAACCAGAACGCCTCCCTGCCACCCCAGGCCAAGGTGTTTCAAATGGCCGATGGCGCCAAATTGACCATGGGCGAACAGGTGGGCAGCCTGTTTGTGAACCTCGCTTTGAAGGCGAAAAATACCGAGGCCACGCAGCAGATCCAGCAGGTGGTCCAGGGCATGCTGGCCCTGGTTTCGCTCAGCCAGACTAAAAACCAGGAACTGCTGGAACTCGTCCAATCCGCCAGCGTCACGGCCCGGGACAGCCTGGTGTCCCTGGACCTGAATTACCCGGTCGAAAAAGCCATCAAACAAATGACCCAGCGCTCTTCCTCCCGCTCCGGGCAAGACACAGCCACCCCGGTGGAATCCGGCAAAGACGGCGCCAGGTAGGCTGGACAGGCAGCACGGTTGAGCCAAATTGCCTGGGCTCGACCAAGCCATCACCCAGGCCCGCTTCCCCCGGGCCTGGGCTCCGCCATGGAAACGGCCATCTTGAGTGAAATCGAACCGAGCCCGGAGCAGCTCGCCCGCCAGGCGCAGGGCGGGCGCACAACAGCATTTGAAAGCCTGGTGGAACGCTTCCAATCGCGGGTCTTGAATTTCATCCTCCGCGCCGTCAGCCACCAGGCCGACGCGGAGGACTTGACCCAGGAAACCTTCATCAAAGCCTATCGCAGTCTGCCGGGCTACGACGAACGCAGCCGGTTTGTGACCTGGCTGTTCGTCATTGCCCGCCGCACCGTGGTGGATCATTTCCGCCGCCGGCGCCCGGGGGTGGTCCTGCCCCTGGAAGCCGCCGAGGAAACGCCCGGCCCGGCTGATCCGGCGGCGCAAATTTCCGCCCGGGACCGCTCCCGCAGCTTGTGGGCCGCCGCCCAAAAACTGCCCGCCAAACAAAACGAAGCCTTGTGGCTGCGCTATGGCGAAGATTTGTCCATCGCGGAAGTTGCCCGGGTCATGCAAACCAACCAAATCCACGTCAAGGTATTGCTGCACCGGGCCCGCCAGCAAATGGCCCGCCTGTTAGGAGACTCTGAACCATGAACTTCTGCTGGTTGCACCAACGCCTTATTTCCCACCGGCTCGACCTGGATGGAACCTTGCCGGCCCGATTCATCCGCCATTTGGCCCGCTGCCCCACCTGCGCCGCCTGGCATCGCCGCCAGGCCAGGCTGCGGGAGCGCCTGGCCGCGGAGGCCTCCCGCCTGGCCATCCAGCCTTCCCCCCGCCTGCAGGCGGAAATCGTGCTCCAGATCCGCGCTTTGGCGGATCAGCCTGCCGCCCCCCCTCGCTTTTCACCCGTCCTGCGCTGGCTGCCCCTGGCCCGGCCAGCCCTCCTTTCCTTGCTGGCCTGTCTGCTGGCGGCCTGGTTCCTGGCCGGCCCCTGGCGGACGCGGCCCGCATCCGCGGCCGGGGCGCCGGAGGCGTTGAGCCAGCTCACCCGCCAGCTGGAATGGATCAAAAGCCAGGATTTGCTCGGCTTGGCTGGCGCCATCGAAAAACCGCTGGATCAGGAGATCGGGCTGGTCGCCCAGGATGCCCGGCGGGTTTTGGATGCCCTGGCGTATAATTTCCTGCCCCCATCCCCGCCGGGGCCACCCTAGCGGCATCTCAACGGGCTGGGCGCCCCTTGGACGGGAATGTGCCTTGGCCACCGCCGGACCGCTCCGGCACCTGTTTTCCCCAAACGGGCCGGGTGGGAGGCGGGCGAGTCCTTGCCTTTCCCACCCTGGCATTCCATAGTGGATCGGTGCGAGTAACAGTGAGCCAGATCACGGACCAGATCCTGGCCTCCTACGAACAAGTGGGGGGCATCAACCATATTGACGGCGTCAACCTGCCCTCCAAGACGGCCATTGCCGCCCTGGCCCAGGATCTGTTGCGCCTGCTTTTCCCCGGCTTTTTCAGCGATAAACCGGTGCATACCTCCGATTTGCGCCGGGAGACGGAGAACCGCCTGGCCATGATGATGAGCAAAATGGAGGACGAGATCTACAAAAGCCTCGAATATTCCAACCCGGAGGGCCTTTCCCGCAAGGAATTCGCCGGCAGCGCCCGGCAGCTCACCTTGGAATGCATCAACCAGATCCCGCGCATCCGGGAATTGCTCCAGACCGATACCGAAGCCGCCTTTGCCGGCGATCCGGCCGCCTTGAGCAAGGAGGAGGTCATCGTGGCCTATCCCTTCATGGAGGCCATCGCGGTGCAACGAATGGCCCACGAACTGTTCCTGCGGCACATCCCGCTGCTGCCCCGCATCATGACCGAGTGGGCCCATGCCCGAACCGGGATCGACCTGCACCCGGGAGCCACCATCGGCACCCATTTCTTTATCGATCACGGCACCGGCACCGTGGTGGGGGAAACCTGCCAGATCGGCAACCATGTCAAAATGTACCACGGCGTGACCTTGGGGGCCAAATCCACCTCCGACGTTGAAGCTCTACGCGGCCGGAAGCGGCATCCCACCATCGAGGAGGAGGTGACCATTTACCCGGGAGCCACCATCCTGGGCGGCGATACCGTGATCGGCGCCGGCAGCACCATTGGGGGCAATGTGTTTCTGACCACCAGCGTGCCACCGCATTCGCTGGTCATATTTGAAGGCGTGACTACCAAGGTGATGAAAAAACAGCGCCAACCGGCGGCGGCCAACGATTACGAGATTTGAACCGCCTGGCCGCCCCCGCCGGGGGGCGGTTGCGACCCTCTTTCATATGCTGGCTTCAGTCCTCACCACCATCCTGTTTTCTTTGTCCGCCGTTTGCGGAACGCGCACCGCCAAGCTGCTCGGGGGGGTCTCCGCCAATTTTTGGCGGCTGGTCCTGGCCACCCTCTTTTTAGCCTGCTGGGCGCATCTCTTCGGCGGCGGGGTGGCCGGCCCGGCCTTCCCGTATTTCCTGGTCAGCGGGGTGATCGGTTTTGGCATGGGGGATCTGGCGTTATTCCAATCCCTGCCCCGGCTCGGTTCCCGCTTGAGCGTCCTGCTGGTCCAATGCCTGGCGGCGCCGCTGGCGGCCGTCACCGAGTGGCTCTGGCTGGGCACCGGCTTGACCCCCTGGCAGTGGCTCTGCGGCAGTTTGATCCTCCTGGGGGTGGGGGTGGCCCTGGCTCCGGCGGAGCATCTCCAGCAAAGCTCCCGCACCGTCTGGATCGGCGTCGCTTTCGCCCTGGTGGCCGCGCTGGGGCAGGGCCTCGGCGCCGTGTTGAGCCGCAAGGCTTTTGCCGTGGCCCACCTGGCCGCCCAGCCCGTGGACGGCATCACCGCCGCCTATCAGCGGGTGCTCGGCGGCGTGGCCGTGGGCGGCCTATTCCTCTGGATCCTCCGCTGGATCCCCCGGCCCGCGACGACTGGCGGCGGGGAGGCCCCCTTGTCGTCCGGGCATCCCTGGCGGGCGGCCTGGCCTTGGGTGGTGCTCAACAGCCTGGCCGGCCCGACCCTAGGCGTCAGCTGTTTTCAATGGGCCTTGCGCGCCACCCCGAGCGGGGTGGTCCTGCCCATCGTGGCCACCACGCCCTTGGTGGTCATCCCGTTTACCTTTTTCCTGGAAGGGGACCGGCCCGGCTGGCGGGCCTATCTGGGAGGCCTGCTGGCGGTGCTCGGCGCCATAGGCTTGGCATCGGTGCCATGATGCCCCCAGCCAGCGCGGCAGGCGCAAAGGCTCCTGCTGCTCCATGGCCCCCCGGGTGAAATCTCAGATATCAGCCCGACTTTTGAGAGTGGAGCCATTTTTTGACCGATCCCGGATTTGGCGGAGTTTTACGGGCGGACATGGCGAAAGCCTTCACTACAAAGCCCCCCTGACAGCTCCAATTTCTCAGGGAAATCAGCTCGGGCAGCGGCTGGTCGGGCAGCGTTTTGCCAAGTCGTGGGAGCCATCGTGCCACCGCCATTTCCGGTTGGGTATAGCGGATCAGCCGATAAACAACCGAGACGGTCAACCCTTTTACCCAGCCAGTTCCCTGGCGGCTGGCGGGTATATGTTTGGTCCAAAACGCATGCCACACCAGTTCACGCCACAACTCGCAGACCAGCCAGCAGGCCCCCGGTTGGCGCGGACGAAGCCGGCGGCAAACTTCCCAACGCACACTCACCCAGGGGACCATGGCAGACGCGGTGATGACCACTGGTTGGTCGAAAAACACCCAGGTGAACCTGTGGATTAGAACCTTTGCGGAAGCTTTGTAGCAGTTGCCCCACCTCCCGGTGCTCAATTCCTGGAAACCTGCCGCACCGATAAAAACCAAACGCCCGGGAGGTTTGGGTCCTCCCGGGCTGAGCCTTGGGTTTAGGCGATATTAAAACTCTTTGAACTCCGAGTCCAACTCGCCGCCATTCCCGGAGCGGGGCGTCGCACCAGCCAAAGCAGGCGCCTGGGGCGAATTGAGCGGCTTCAGCGCATGGCCATTGCCCGAACCGGAGCGCTTGGTCGTCCACACGGGGGTTTTGCCGGGCGCAGCTTTCGTTCTGGCCAGGCTTTTGGTGCGGGCCCCCCGGGTCTGTCCGCCATCCACCAATTTAATAAGGTCGCTCACAGCGTCGTTCATGGCCTCGGCTTGGGCGTTAAGCTCTTCCGCGGCGCTGGCGCTCTCCTCCGCGTTCGCCGCATTGGATTGCGTCACCTTGTCCATTTGCGACACCGCCGTATTGACCTGCTCAATCCCCTGGGTTTGTTCACGCGAGGCCATCGCCACTTCCGCGGCCAATTCATCCACCTGCCGGGCCTTGACCACAATCTCATCCAGGCTCTTGGCCACTTTGTTGCTGATTTCCACCCCGGCCACGCTCTTCTGAACGGCGTCTTCTATCTTCGCCGCGGTTTCCTTGGCGGCTTGGGCACACCGCTGCGCCAGGCTGCGCACCTCGTCGGCCACCACCGCGAAACCCATGCCAGCCTCCCCGGCCCGCGCCGCTTCCACCGCCGCGTTGAGGGCCAGAATATTCGTCTGGAAAGCGATTTCGTCGATGGTTTTGATGATTTTCGCGATGTCGGAACTGGAGGTCTTGATGGCATCCATCGCCGTCGTCATGGCCGCCATATCCTGGGCGCCCGTGTCCCCGGCCTGGCGGGCCTGGGTGGCCAGGTCTTTCACCTTCTCCGCCGTCTCGGTATTCTTTTTCGTGATGCTCGACATTTCTTCCAGGGACGAACTCGTTTCCTCCAATGAGGCAGCCTGCTCGCTGGCTCCTTCCGCCAGGGATTGGCTCGAGGCCGAAACCTGGCCTGCCGCCGAAGAGGTTTGTTCGGCGCCTTCAGCCAGTTGAGCCGCCACCAGGCGGATCGGTTTGGTGATCGATAGAGTGATCCACCCGGCGAGGAATGCGCCCGCCACCAGCGCCACCGCCAGGCCCGCCAGCATGATGGTGGAAGCGGAAGAGAGCGCACTGGCTGCCGCCGTGGAGGTCTTGCCGGATGATTCCAGGCTGCTGGTCGCCGATTTCTCGGCTTCCGCCACCACGAGATCCCCGGTGGCAGCGCGTTTTTTGGCAAATTCCTCCCGTGTAATCCAATCGGACAGGAAACTGGACATGGACTCGTTGTAAACCTGGCCGGCGGCCCGGCAGCTTTCGATCTGCTTCAAGTGCGCATCCTGTTTGGTGATGCCTTTCAGCTCGTCGAGCTTCTGATTAACCTCCTCAAATTTTTTCTGGGTATCCCGCAGTAGTTGGGGATCGCGGGTGGCTTGGGCTTTGAAGTTGCCCACGCGAATGGCATTGCCCAAATCGACAATGGTGTCCGCCAGAGCGATTTTGCGGAGGCTGTCACTGACCTCGGCCAGGACGGTGGCGATGGAGGCGCCGGCCTGGTTCGTGCTGCCCATGGCGGCCTTCAATATCTCGTTCTGATTAGCCTGGTAGTCGATGCAGGCCTTCATGTATTTCTGGGCGGCGTCATCCATGGTGGCGCGTTCTTTGTCGAGCTTTTCCGTGAGGGCCACGGTCTGGTTGGCCATTTGCTCATACTCCAGCGCCAAGGTCTCCGCCTTCTCGGCTGCCTGTTTGAGGAAGGCCAGCGTCTCGCCGGATTTGGAGGACAACTCCTTGGCCGTGGCCAAGTGGGCCTTCACATCAAGCAGGTTCTGGCGTGATTTCGCGAGGTAATTGGTTTCCTCCGTGAAAGCGTAGCCGCGCATCTCAAACATCGTCTTGAGCGCTTCCCGCTCCAGGTTGTTGGCGGTGGCAATGGCTGGCATGTAATCCACCGCCAGGGTATTCGCCGTGCGTTTGACGCCGAGCATCTGCCAGACCGCCATGGCTCCCAACAGCAGGGCCAGCGCGATCAGGCTGGTGAAGCCAAGAGCAATTTTTGTGCTGAGTTTCATTTTTTTTCCAATCCAAGTTCCGGCGGGCTTCTTCGATCCGCCTCATTTCGTTTTCCGGCCGGCGGCGTTTTTCCGCCGACCCGTTTCATTAAATGTATGCACGGCCATCAACAGGCTATCCCGCCTTTTGGCGGGATCCACATAGCCCTATGCACGCCACCTGTGTTATCGGCCGGTTGCCCCATGGGCTTTAGAGAAAAAGTGATGAAGACATGGAAGGGCCTCTCCCAGACCATACCCATGGCGATATTCTGGACCAGGCTGGGGAGCTTCCAGAAATAACTTATGCACGTATGGCGCAGGGATTCTGGCGGCCGGCAAGCGCACGGGGGGCGCAGGCTTAAAGGTGCCGCCAAATGATTTCCAGCCGGGCTCCGCAGGCAGGTCTGAAAGTTTTTTGGAGAGTTGGCGAGCGGAGGGACGGAAGGGCAAATTCGGGATTTGCATTTATTGGCGAGGTTGGATAGGGAACAAGGCGTTAAAAACAATTATGGCTCTTGAACGACAAAATACGGGTGCCGCCACGCTGCAAACGATGCCCGGCGACGAGACGCGGCAAATCATGTGGCGGTTTGCCCATCGGTATGACCTGGCCATGCTGGTCCAGTCCACCCGCACGGTGGCCCGGGGCCCGGTGGCCCGGCTGGTGGCCGCAGGGGGCCGCAACAGCCACGATTGGACCCCCGAAAAGGCCGCGCTGCTGAAGCATTTTGACGAGTCGGGCATTTCGGCGGCTTTCATGGATCCCGCTGATGGCGGTTTCATCGAAGGACCGAAAAACCTCGCTTTGGCCCTGATCGCCTTTGAATTGTCGTGGGTGGATGCAGGCGCCGCCACCGGCAGCCTGGCCGGCAACCTGGGTCTGGCGCCCATCCATGAGCGGGGCACCCCGGAGCAGCAGCAGTTTTACATGAGCCGCTCGGCCCCCGCCAAGCCGGGGGAAGACCGGCAGCCGTGGCGGGGGGCGTTTGCGCTCACCGAACCGCTCCCTTACGTGGGGGTGGAAACCGGCCTCCTCAGCGGCAAGGTGAAGATCGCCGATTGGCCGGCCGGCGGCGAACCGGTGCTGCAGGTGGATAAACGCGGCCGTTTCATCACCAACATGGGCTTCGCCAATTTTGTCACCGCCGCCGTGGAATCGGACGATCCCCGCCTCAAAGGCACCTGCATGGTCATCCTCGAGGAGGGTGATCCCGGGTCCTTCGACCGCGGCACCCCCACCAAGAAGCTGGTGCATCAGCTTTCCTCCACCTGCGACCCGGTTTTCAGCCTCCGGGTCCCCGCCAGCCGGATCATCGGCGGATACAGCGTCAAGGAGGGGGTGATCGTGCCGAAATACAGCCACGGCGAAATCATTGAAGCCGTGTTCCGGAGGACGCGGGTGACCGTCGGCTTGATGACTTCCGCCAAGCTGCTTTCGGCGGTGGAGCCGATCATCCGCTACCAGCGCACCCGGTTCCGGGGTGGGGAGAGCAGCCAGCCCGGTTCGCCACGCCACGATTTGGGGCTGCAGCAGAAGCAGGACAGCCTGCACCGCCTGGTCGATATCTGGGCCACCGGGGAAGCCAGCGCCTCCCTCGGCTTCGCCGCGGCGCGCATGTTCGACGATCTCGATCCCCTGGAAAAAGCCAAGGACGCCTGTTTTGCCGCCCGGAAAATCGAGGGTGGCCGCGCCCAGTTCAGGGCGTTGAACCAAGCCCAGAAGGAGGCGGTGGAATTCCTCAAACTGTCCGCCGAGGCCGGCGCCGAGGCCGGGCGACTGGCCGCGCTGCAAAACGATCCCCTGGTTCAATTTGTGCTGCTGGATTCGCTCGCGAACGTGTTCTGCCCGGCCTGCAAGCTGTGGAATACCGGCCACGGCGCCACCGTCATGCGGGAAGCCGTCAGCCTGATGGGCGGTTACGGCATCACGGAGGATTGCCCCGGATTCCTGGGCCACAAATGGATGGACTCCCAGCTGGAGGCCACTTATGAGGGGCCTGAGGCGGTCCAGCGCCGCCAGCTCAGCATCACCATGACCAATGAGCTGTTTTTGTATCAGTTCCAGCTCTGGATCCGGGAGTTGCGCCAGGTGGCCACCCGCCATCCCGGCAGCGGGGCTTGTGCCCTGGCTTCCGCCATGCAGCTATGGCTGTGGACCCTCAACCGCCTGCAAAACGCCACCGATGCCCACGGCGCCAAGCTCTACCACGACAAACGCCAGGGGGTCACTTTTCCACTGGCCGACGCTTTGTGCTGGCTGCTGGCCGTGCGCTGCCAGCTTCTGGACCTCCTCGAGTTGGAGCAGAAGGGGGCTGAAAACCCGGTGGTGGCGGAGGGTTTGCCGGGAACCCTGGCCTTCCTGCTGGATCTTTGCCAGGTCCAATGCGCGCGCGCCGCCGGCGAAGCGGGACGCATTTGCGCCGAGCTGGTTTACGGCTACCAGCGGCACCCCTCCTGGGATGCCGAAGGCTGCCAATCCTGCTACCAGGCCGAGGACTTGGACCTGTTGGAAGGACTTATCCCGGGCATCGCCAGCGCGGCGCTTGGTGCCGGCGAGGTGACCGATCCCCTGCATGTGCTGCCACCCAAGGCCGGGCCCTGTGTCAAATTCGAGGGCATGGCTGAATTCATCCGCCTGCGGACCAAGCTCGACGGCTGCCTGACCGGCGCACGGCTGGCCAAAGACCGCGCGGCTGAAGCCTTGACCAAAGTGATGATCCCTGAAGCCTTGGATTACCCGGTGTGAGCGACGATCAAGCAAATCTCCAGATGGAGCGGCAACGGATGGAGGCCGACATCGTATGTGTCGGCTTTGGCCCCGCCACCGCTGGCTTCCTCACCACGCTATCCCCGCAGCTCCTCAAGGCCGATGGCACCCCCGCCTTCGAAAGCAAAGCCGCTCCGGGGATGCCCCTGCAAGTCCTTTGCTATGAGCGGGCCGATGACCCGGGATTTGGGGTTTCGGGGGTGGTCACCAAGGCCCGCGGCTTGAAGGCTTCCTTTCCCGACCTGCAGCCCGGCCAGATCCCCATGGCGGTGCCGGTGGCGGAGGAAAAGGTGTGGTATCTGCTGGACCCGGTGGGCGCCAGCCGGCGATCCTGGCCGCTGCGCCTGGCGGATCGCTGCCTCCGGGCCGGACGCCGCCTGCTAAAATTCGATTCGGAGGCTTTGGAGCTGCCCTGGACTCCCTCCTTCCTGCATAAAACCGGCGGCTGGATCCTGTCCCTGGGCCAGTTCAACCAATGGGTGGCCGGCCAGCTGATGGGCTCGGGAACGGTGCAAATCTGGCCCTCCACCCCGGCCGCCCGGGCCGTGATCGAAAACAGCGAGGTCAAAGGGGTGCAGCTCCTGGACCAGGGGGTGGATAAGCAAGGCCGCCAGGAGGCGGGCTTCCTGCCGGGCATGGAGGTGCGCGCCGCCCTGACGGTGGTGGGGGATGGGCCGGTAGGCCCCATCGGCCGCCAATTGGACGCCCATTTCGGGCTTCCACCCGGCAACCACCAGCACGATTGGGCGGTGGGCATGAAAATGGTGGTGGACTTGCCGGAAAACACCCCGCTCAAGCCCGGCACCGTGTGGCACACTTTCGGATATCCCGAGCCGGAGATTTTTGGCTTCCTGTATGTGCATCCGGACCGGGTCGCCTCCGTGGGCATATTTGTCCCTTCCTGGTTCGACGCCCCCGTGCGCACCGCCTACCGCTACCTGCAGCATTGGATGCTACACCCCTGCCTCTGGCGCCATCTGCAGGGCGGCCGTCTGCGGTCCTGGGGCGCCAAGACCTTGCAGGAATCCGGCCGGCGCGGCGAGCCGTGGCTGGCCGGCCACGGCTACGCGCGGATCGGCGAAGGCTCCGGCAGCACCAACGTGCTGACCGGCTCCGGTTTCGATGAAGCCTGGACCACCGGGACGCTGCTGGCGGAGGCCGTGCTGGAGATGCTCAAGAAGGATCTGCCGTTCACGCGGGAAAACCTGGAGGCTTCCTACGTGCAGCGCCGGCGGGCCAGCTGGGTGGAGCAGGAGGGACGCGTGGCGGAAAAATCCCGCGCTGGTTTCCACCATGGCGTTGTCCGTGGCCTGATGGGCATGGCGCTGGCCGGATTGACCGGCGGCCGGGTGTGCCTGCCCGGCCAGGCGCGTCCCACCCATGAGCGCCTGCCCACGCTGGAGGAGTATTACCGCGGGCGAATCGCTCCCGCCGAATTGCAGGAACTGCGCCGCCGATGCCAGGAGCTGGGCCAACCGCTCCACCCGGCCCTCATGGAAAAGGCGGGCTGGCCCGCGATCCCCTACGACGGCCAATTGCTGGTCACCCACCAGGATGCCCTGTTGATGGGGGGCAAGGTGCAGGCCGCGCCCGGTTACGCCGACCACGTCGGCTTCCTGTATCCCCGGACTTGCCAGGATTGCGGAACCCGGCTGTGCATCGAAATGTGCTCGGGACAGGCCATCACCCCCGGGCCCGAGGGAGTGCCCGCCTTTGACCGCGAAAAGTGTGTCCACTGCGGGGCCTGCCTCTGGAATTGCGCCCGCCCGCCCGGCTCCGCCGGGGGCGCCAACCTGGAATTCCGCGCCGGAGTGGGGGGCCTGCACAGCGCCGAAAACTGAGGTGCTTGCGCGCCATGCCCACCACCCCCTCCACCGCCGTCCCGGGCCACGCGCCCTTCCAGTTCCAGAACCTGGATGAGGTCCGCCGCCAAAGCGCCGGGCTGGGCCTGGATCTGCATTTCCACCCGGATTTATCGCCCCTGTTCCACCCCCGCAAAATCGGCTCCCGGGAGGTGGCCAACCGCCTGGTGGTGCTGCCCATGGAAGGCTGCGACGGCCGGGCGGACGGCGCCCCCGGCGAACTCACCTTCCGCCGGTACCGGCGGTTCGCGGCGGGTGGCGCGGGCCTGCTGTGGCTGGAGGCCACGGCGGTGGTGGCCGAAGGCCGGGCCAACCCGCGCCAGATCTGGCTGCACCCGGGGAATATCCCCCAATTTGCCGGGCTGGTCCGGGAAATCCACCAGGCGGCCCGCGATCACCACGGGCGGGCCCACCGGCCGCTGACCATCGTCCAATTGACCCATTCCGGGCGCTACAGCCGCCCGGGACGGCAGCCCGCGCCGATCATCGCCCACCACTCCCCCTACCTCGACCCGGGGCACCGCCTGCCCGCCGATTACCCGCTCATCAGCGACTCCGAATTGGAACGCCTGGAGGATGTGTATGTGGAGGCCGCGCGCTGCGCCTGGGAGGCCGGTTTTGACGGGGTGGATGTCAAAGCCTGCCACCGTTACCTGATCTCGGAGTTGCACGCTTCCCATACCCGCGCCGATAGCCGCTATGGGGGCAACTTTGAAAACCGGACCCGGTTCTTCCGCAACATTGTCGGGAAGATCCGGTCCGCGCTGCCTGGCCTGCTGGTCACCACGCGCATGAACGCCTGCGATGCGATGGCTTACCCCTACGGCTTTGGCGTGGATCGTGAGGAGGCCACCCGGCCCGATTTGGCCGAGCCTTTGGACCTGATCCGGTTCCTGGCGGACGCCGGGGTGCCGCTGGTCAACATCACCATCGGCAATCCCTATTACAATCCTTACGTCAACCGGCCCTTCGATCTGCCCGCAGCGGGTGGGGCGTTTCCCCCGGAGCATCCGTTGGTGGGGGTGGCCCGGTTTGTGCAGGTCGTGCGGGAAATCCAGCAGGCGTTTCCCGCCCTGGCGGTGGTGGGCGGCGGCTATTCCTGGCTCCGGCAGTTTTTCCCCCAGCTCGCGGCGGCCAATCTCCGCCAGGGATGGGCCTCCCTGGCGGGAGTGGGGCGGCTGGCCTTCGCCTATCCGGACTTTGCGCGCGACCTGGCCGAACACGGCGCCCTGGACGCCGGGCGGGTGTGCGTGGCGTGTTCAGCCTGCAGCCAGATCATGCGGGATGGCGGCCAGTCCGGTTGTGTGCCGCGCGATGCGGAGGTTTACGAGCCGATCTATAAGGCGGGCCGGGCGGAGGCGCTCGACACCATCCAGGCCATGGCCAAAACCTGCCGTCAGTGCGCCGATCCCAGCTGTATGAACCGCTGCCCGGCGCGGGTCAATGTGCCGAAGTTCATCGGCCAGATCACGGCCGGCCAATTCCGGGAGGCTTATGAAACCATGCGCCAGGCCAATGCGCTGGTGGCGGTATGCGGCTATGTTTGCCCGGCGGAGACCCTGTGTGAGGCCGGATGCATCAACCGCCATTATGCCAGTCCGGTTCCCATCCGGCAGCTCCAGCGGTGGATTGGCCGCCAGGCGGTGGAGGCGGGGTGGAACGCCGTTCCCTCGGCCACCCCGACGCCTTCCGGCCAGCGCGTAGCCGTGCTGGGAGCCGGCCCCGCGGGTTTGGCCGCCGCCGCTTCGCTGGCGGCCCGCGGACATGCCGTCACCTTGTGCGATCGCGAGTTGGAGCCGGGCGGCCTCGCCTGGGAAACCATCCCGGAGCAGCGCCTGCCCAACACCATCTTGCGGCGTGAGATCGAGGATTTGTTGCGAGCGCATCAGCCATCCATTTTGCTGCGCCAGGTCGATTTCAGTTCCGCTGCCGGCTGGGAACAGTTGCTGGGGGAGGGTTTTGCGGCGGTGGTGGTTGCGCTGGGGCTGCGCAGTTCGGTGCCTCTGCCCGGCGCGAAGCGTCCCGCCAGCGGGGTGCTGGGCGCCTTGGAATTCCTCGCCCAGGCAAAGCAAGGCTGGAAAGTCCGCGGCGCGGTGCTCGTCCTGGGCGGCGGCAATACGGCCATGGACGCCGCGCTTTCCGCCCGGCAGGCGGGAGCGGATGAGGTCGCCGTGGTTTATCGGCGATCCTTTGCCGAAATGCCCGCCTGGCCGGAGGAACGCGATCGGACCATCCAGGCCGGAATTCCTTTCCTGACGCTTACCGCGCCGCTGGACTATGTCTGCGCTGGGGATGGCCGCCTGGCTGGCCTGCGGGTGGTGCGTACCCGCCTGGGAGCGCCGGATGAGCGCGGTCGCCGGACTGCGGAACCGATCCCTGGCACCGAACACACCTTGCCCGCCCAATGGATCATTGAAGCGCTGGGCCAGCGGATGGAGCCCGCCCTGGCCACCGCTTTGCCGGGCATCCGTCTGGATGCCCAGGGGCGTATTGCGACGCAGCCGGGTTCCTTTCAAACTTCCCGCCCGGGCATTTTCGCCGCCGGGGATATCGTCAATGGCGGCAGCACGGTGGTGCAGGCGGTGGCGGAAGGCGTGCAAGCGGCCCGGGAAACTCATGATTATCTGGCCAGCGCGCGGGTGGGGTGACCTTAAGCCGCCGCCGGACGGGGCAGGAATGGAAATGGGAACCGCCGGCGTACATAAAAAAAGGCGGGCGCTCCAAACGCCCGCCTTTCCCAAACAATCAAACCAAACTCATGGCAGATTGTACCAGCAGAATTTCCACAAACAATCGGTTCCCGAACGCTATCACCCACCCTGGCGGATAAAACCGCCCCGTGCAGCCTGCCCACTCATTGCCCTCACCAATTTCGAAACCGAGACATCTAACTTCCTAACATATTAACTTAATATTTTGCCTTCACAAGTGTGCGTCTAGAGGCACATATTACTTTTTTCCACGCGCCGACGCCGGCGCCCTGGCTGGCTGAAGTAATGGTTGCGGTCCCAGCCAATTCCTGAATAATAGCTTCACGCAACTGCATCCGAATATGCGGCAACCAGGATCGAATACACCATCGGCGCCGGCCGGGGCGGCCCCCCGGCAGGAACTCTCCTTGTTCGATTCCATATGCATCATCGTCGGCATCATCGTCGGCGTGGGCATTTACAATTCCACTCCCATCGTGGCGGCCAGCGTCCCCCACGCCTGGGGGGTGCTCCTGGTCTGGGCCGCCGGGGGAGTGCTTTCACTAGCGGGGGCGCTCTGCTATGCCGAACTGGCGGCGGCCCATCCCCAGGAAGGCGGGGATTATGTTTACCTCAACCGCGCCTATGGGCCTTGGGCTGGTTTCCTGTTTGCCTGGTCCGACCTGGCCATTATCCGGCCGGGGTCGATCGCCGCCATGGCGTTCCCTTTCGCCGATTACTTTTCCAAGCTGCATGCCCCTTTCGCCCATCCATTCCTGGCCGCCCATGCCACCACCCTCTACGCCTCGCTGGCGGTGGTGGTGCTGACCTTGGTGCATATCCTGGGTGTCCGGCAGGGCAAATGGGTGCAAAACCTGCTCACGATGGGCAAGGTGGCGGGCATCGTGGCCATTTTGGCCGTGGCCTGCCTGGCCCAAGGCAAAGGCTTCTCCGGCTCGGCCGCAGGGGGTTGGACGGCCGACGGCGTCAACCTGGCCATGATCATGGTGCTGTTCGCCTACGGCGGGTGGAACCAGCTCGGTTATGTGGCCGCCGAGGTGAAAAACCCCAGCCGCAACCTGGTCCGCGCCTTGATCCTGGGAACCCTGGGAGTGACGGTCATCTACCTGTTGGTCAACGCCGCTTTCCTGCACACTTTGGGGCACGCCGGCATGGCCAAATCCCAGACCGTGGCCACCGACACGGTAGCCTCCGCCTTTCCCGCCATTGCCAGCAAAGCCATCAGCGTGTTGATTTGCGTTTCCGCCTTGGGCGCCGTCAGCGGCATGATATTTGCCGGCGCCCGCATCGTTTATGCCATGGGCCGGGAACACGCCTTTTTCCGGGTTTTAGGGCGCTGGAGCCAGCGGCGCGGCACGCCCGTCTGGGCTTTGTCCCTCCAAGGCTTGCTGAGCGTGCTTATGATCGTCATCATCGGCTCGTTCAAGAGCGTCGTCATCTATACCACCACGGTTACCTGGACGTTCTTTTTGGCGGTGGGGATCGGGGTTTTCCGGTTACGCTGGCGCGAGCCGAACCTGCCCCGGCCATACCGGATTTCCGGGCATCCTTTCACCACCCTCTTGTTTTGCGCCTGCTGCCTGTTCCTGATCTATAGCGCGGTGGTTTATGACGTGAAGCAATTCCACGGCACCGGCACCCTGGTTTCCCTGGCCATCATCGGTTTGGGCCTGGTGATCTACCGTCTTTCCCCCCGGATTGGCCATCCTGCAAATGGCTGATCGCAAACAGTTTTTGGAATTTTTCTGAATCCACTAAAGTTTTTCCAGCAGTTGCCGATAAGATAACCGGGGCTGATGCAGTGTGGGACTCATCGAAGTCATCAGCTCCTTGGGTTCTCTCCCCTCGCTATATGTGGGCGGGGGGAGCTTTTTTTTGCCATGCCAGGCGGGGCATCATCCCAGGCTGGACTGGTGCCATTCCAGCTGGCGGCCATTGGAGTTATGAATTAGGAGATCCCGCTGGGCTTGAATCACGGATTCAGTACCCCCTCATACATCGCCACAATGTTCTCCGCCGGCACATCCGCCAGAATGTTGTGCACCTGCTGGAAGACAAATCCGCCGCCCGGATTCCAGGTTTTCACCAACTCCCGCACATGGCTGGCCACCTGGCAGGGGGCAGCCTTGGATAACGTCTCCCGGGTGTCGCAACCGCCGCCCCAGAACACCATGTCCCGGCCGAAATCGGCCTTAAGCTCCCGCGGGCTCATCCCCGCGCAGGTGATCTGCACCGGGTTGATGGCGTCCAACCCCGCTGCGATCAGGTCCGGCAGCAGTTCCCGCACGCCGCCGCAGCAATGCAGCATCACCTTCACCGGCGCCAGCTTTTTGGCCTGGTTCCAGAGCAGCTGATGGCGTGGCTTGAAAAACTTGCGGTACATTGCCGGGGATATCTGCGGCCCGGATTGCATGCCGAGATCGTCGCCAAAGACGATGACATCGATGTAAGGCCCCACCGCTCCCAGGAACCGCTCCAGGTTCGCCAGGTGCATCTCCATCACCTTGTCCAGGAACTGGTGGGCGCGGCCGGGATCGGCCGCCAGGAGCATCAGGAAATTGTCGTTGCGGTATAAGAACTGGCCCATCTCCAGCAGGTTGCCACCGAACAGGCCCAGGATCGCCCGGTCCGTGCTCTCCCGCAGGCGCCGCGCCCCGGCAGCCAGCTTCTGTGCCCCATCAGGCCCGCCCGCCAGCGGGCCGGGTGGCGAGGCGATCGCCGTCCACATCGACTCGGGCAGATGCCGGGCGAGATCCTGCAGATCATCCTGCTCCAGGAACGGGAAATTCGTCTGCTCGAAATACAGCGCTCCGTCCGGCATGCGGGCGATGGCCTGCCCTGACTGCTTCGAGCGGATCACCCATTGGTTCCCGTCCCGCTCCGGCGCCACCCAGGCGGGCATCTGGCAGGGCGTGCCATCCGGCAGCACCCAGTCCCGCCAATGGGCGTCCTCCAACGCGAACGCCCGACCTAACTCGATGGTGTCCACCTGAAAACGTGCCAGCACATCCTCGTCCACGATGGCCAACTGCTGGACCGGATCGTAAACCCGGATCGGTTTGGCCGGCAGGCCGAGGTACTGGCGGAGCCTGGCGTAGGCGATGGCGCTGATGCCCGAGGACCGGTGGCCGGATAAATCAACTGGCACCCGGTCTGGCGCCCGGTGGTTCAACGCATTCAAAACCCGTTCTCGTGAGGTCATATATACTTGCTAATTATGCCCCCACGTTAGCTGCCGCCCGCTGCCTTGTAAACCGCATTCCGGCCTGCCTGCTGCCAAAATAACGGCGGCGGAGCCTGGCGTAATTCAGCGACCGCCCGCCGCCGCCTTGCTCGCCCAATGGAAGGTTTTACCCACCCCACGCCCGGAGCCACCGCCGTGAGGAGGCGAACCTAAACCGTGCCCATGCCTTGGGGAAGGAATTGTGGCGCAGGTTTTTACGCAAGCAACGGAGGGAGACCTTCGCATGCCGTTCGGGGTTTTGAAAATGACGAACGCCAAAGGCTCGGCGTAACCAGCAGGACCGATCCCATTGCAGGAACAGGGCTGAGCCCGATGCAAGGGCCAAGCCAAGTCAGCCATTTTGGGCCAGCCAGGCATCCAAGTCGGCCTTGGAACGGAAATCCAGCAGGGCATCGGTCAGCCCCTCCAATTGCGCGCTCGATAGCTTTTTC
>CAIMWS010000336.1 GCA_903845125.1 uncultured Verrucomicrobiota bacterium | reverse complement strand
GACCATGGCCGCCGGCCTGACCGATACCAATTACCACCTGGGCGTGTGCATCGGCGACTATAACAACGACGGCTTCCCGGATATCTACCTGAGCAATTTTGGGCCGAACGTCCTTTACCGGAACAACGGCGACGGCACCTTCACCGACGTGACCCGGCAGGCGGGCGTGGCCATCCGCGATCACGTCGGCGCGGGCGCCTGCTTTCTGGATTACAACGGGGACGGGCTCCTGGACTTGTTCGTGGCGAACTATGTGGGCTTCACGTTCCAAAACCACCAGATATCCCACATGAACGGCTTCCCCGCCTACGCCGGCCCCCTGCATTTCCCGCCCACGGCGAATGTGCTTTTCCACAATAACGGGGATGGCACGTTCACCGATGTCAGCGTGGCCTCCGGCATCGCCGCGCACCTGGGGTCCGGGATGGGTGTGATCTGCGCCGACTACGACAACGACGGCGACACCGACATCATCGTGGGCAACGACCTGCGGCCTAACTTCGTGTTCCGGAATGAGGGCGGCGGCAAGTTCAAGGAGGTCGGGGTCTTATTGGGGCTGGCCTTCGATGGCTTGGGCAATGTGCACGGCACCATGGGGGTGGAGTGCGCTGACTGGAACCACGACGGCTGGCTCGATTTTTTCACGACCGCCTATCAGCGCCAGCTGACCACCCTTTACGAGAGCCGGCACGGCGCCTATTTTGACGATGTGACCCGGCAGACCGGCGCGGGTACCGGGACTTACCCGCACGTCACCTGGGGCACCGGCCTGGTCGATTTGGATAACGACGGCCAGCTCGACATCTTCCTGGCCTGCGGCCACCTGATCGACAACGTGGAGCTGTTCGACGAAACCACCAGCTATCACGCCCGGAACATCGTCCTGCGCAATACCGGCCAGGGAAAGTTCCTGAATGTGTCGGACCAATGTGGCGACGGCTTGCTGCCCAAGCTCAGCAGCCGCGGCGCCGCCTTCGACGATCTGGACAACGACGGCAAAATCGACGTGGTCATCCTCAACGCGCGGCGGGAGCCTACGATCCTCCGGAACGTCAGCCCGGGCGGTAATCACTGGCTGCAGATCCAGCTGCGCGGCACAAAATCCAACCGCGACGGGGTGGGAACCCGGGTGGCGGTCACCGCTGGCGGCCTGACCCGGATTGATGAAGTCCACAGCGGGCGCAGCTACCAGAGTGACTTTGGGAAGCGGCTCCAGTTCGGCCTGGGCCAGCACCGCCAGGTGGAGCAGATCCAGGTGAGCTGGATCGGCGGCGGCCGCGACACCATCCGCAACGTGGGCAGCGACCAGTTGATCACCATCGTGGAGGGCCGCGGCCTCGTGCCCCCGCCCGCCCAGCCAAAAACGCCATGAACCTCAATGCTCCAGGCAGTTCGTCCGCGGATCGCCGTATCCCGCGGGGTTTGCGCCGCTCCCGGCTGTTTCACGGCCTGCTCGTGGTGCGTTTATTCGCCGCCCCGCTCACCGCCGCGGACGCCCAGTCGCCGATCCAGTTAAAAGACGTGACCCGGGAAACCGGCATCACCTTTGTCCACACGGATGGCAGTTCCGGACGGCGCTACATCGTGGAGAGCGTCGCCTCCGGCCTGGCGACTTTCGACTACAACGGCGATGGCAGGATCGATATCCTGTTCCTGAACGGCGCCCCCCTCCCGGGAGCCCCCGCCACCTCACCCCCGCCCCGCAATGCCCTTTACCGGAACGACGGGGGGTGGAAATTTACGGAAGTGACCATGGCCGCCGGCCTGACCGACACCAATTACCACCTGGGAGTGTGCATCGGCGACTATAACAACGACGGCTTCCCGGATATCTACCTGAGCAATTTCGGGCCGAACGTCCTTTACCGGAACAACGGCGACGGCACCTTCACCGACGTGACCCGGCAGGCGGGCGTGGCGATCGGCGATCACGTCGGCGCCGGCGCCTGTTTTTTGGATATCGACGGGGATGGCCGGCTGGATCTCTTTGCCGCCAACTATTGCGACTTCACCATCGCCAAACACCAGGCCCGCAGCATCAATGGCCACCCCGCCTACTCCGGCCCCATGGCTTACGGACCGGTGCTATCCACGCTGTTCCACAACAATGGGGATGGCACCTTCACGGACATCACCCGCTCCTCCGGCATCGCCGCCCATGCGGGCACCGGCATGGGGGTGGTCTGTGCCGACTACGACAACGACGGGGACACCGACATCATTGTGGGCAACGATGCCATGGCCAATTTTGTGTGGCGCAACGATGGCAAAGGCCATTTCGAGGAGGTCGGCGTCCTCACCGGCCTGGCCTACGACCGCAACGGCATCGGCCTGGGAACCATGGGCGTGGAATGCGGCGATTACGACCATGACGGCCGGCTCGACTTCCATATGACCTCCTACCAGAATCAGTGGGCCATTCTCTACCGCAATCTGGGCCAGGGATTTTTTGAGGATGTGACCGCCGCCACGGGCGCCGGCACCGGCACCTACAACCAGGTGACCTGGGGCTCCGGCCTGGTCGATTTCGACAACGACGGCAACCGCGACTTGTTCATCGCCTGCGGGCACCTCCAGGATAACGTCGCCCTTTGGGATCAGAGCACGAGCTACGAGGCCCGGAACATCCTGTTGGAGAAAACCGGCCGGGGAAGATTCATCGACGTATCCAACCGGGCCGGCGATGGCCTGGCCGTCCAGCGCAGCAGCCGCGGCGCCGCCTTTGACGATCTGGATAACGACGGCAAGATCGATGTGGTCATCCTCAACGCGCGCCGCGAGCCCACCATCCTGCGGAATGTCAGCCCGGGCCAGAACCACTGGATCCAAGTCCGGCTGCGCGGCACGCGCAGCAACCGGGACGGCATCGGCGCCCGGATCAAGGTGGTGGCGGGCGACCTGACGCAGATCGACGAGGTCCACAGCGGCCGCGGCTACCAAAGCCACTACGGAATGTATCCGCATTTCGGCCTGGGCCACCGCACCCGGATCGACCGCCTTGAGGTCCGCTGGATGGGTGGCGGCACCGACGTTCTGGAAAACTTGGAGGTGGACCGCCTGCTCACCATCACTGAGGGCCGGCGCTGATTCCCGGCCACGCTCAACCAATCCGGGCGGCCGCCGGGGCAAAGGGATTTCCCATGGGGACCTGGCCCGGCCGGCACCGGAAAGCAGCCGGGAATTACTTCTGCGGCGCAATCAAAGCCCTGGCCGAAGCAGGGATATGGCTAAGCGTGGCTCGGGGCTTTCCAGGTCCAGCACCAGCACCTGCGGCTCGAGCCGGCCCGGGCTTTGGGGCAGCGTGACAAACGTGGCATCTTCCAAGCGGTTGACGGCCAGCTTTGCGCCTTGGGGATCCGCCAGCATCCGCGCGGCTTTGACCCGGATTTTGCCCAAAGGAAGGGTGAAAATATTTTTGGGCGGCCGGGTGAACAGATGGATATAGAGGCGCTGGGGTTTGGAGGTGCAGCGCCAATCCTTCAGGTCCCGGGTGATTTTTCCGCTCCGCAGGATGAGTTCATCGCCGAACGGGGTGGGGCCGGCGCCGTAAATGGCCTCGCCGTTGGTTTTGAGCCACTGGCCGAGCCGGCGCAGCGATTCCTGGCAGGCAGCGGGAATCTCGCCACTGGCATCCGGCCCGACATTGACGAGCAGGTTGCCGCCTTTGGACACGGTGTCCACCAGCTTGAAGACCAGGTCGGCCGGTTTTTTCCAATCCGTATCGTCGCTGCGGAATCCCCAGGTATGGTTCATCGAAATGGGGCACTCCCAGTCGGTTTTGAACACGGCGTTGGGAACCCGGTTTTCCGGCGTGGAAATGTAATCACCGCCGCTGTCGCCGATCCGGCCATTGATGATGCAGCCGGGCAGGTTGGTGCGGACCAGGCTGCGGATGGCTTCGGCACGCACCGGGGTAATCATCCGGGGGGTATTAAACCAGAGCACCGCGGGCTGGTACTTGGCCAGCAGTTCCCGCAGCTGGGGAATGGTTTTGCCATTGAGGAACTCGTCAAAATTCTTTTTATCGTCCGGCAGGAAATCCCACACATTCCCGGCACCGTTGGTTTCGTGCCAATCCATGGCGTGCGAATAGGCGAGGCCAAATTTAAGCCCCACCTTTTGGCAGGCCTGGGCCAGCTCGGCGGCGGGATCACGCTTGAACGGGGTGGCGTCCACCACATTGAATCCGCTGACCTGGGAACGGTACATGGCGAATCCGTCGTGATGTTTGGCGGTGAAGACGAGGTATCTGGCCCCGGACTCCACGGCCAGTGCGGCCCAGGCCGCGGCATCGAACCGCGCCGGCTGAAACCGGCCGGCCAGGGTGGCGTATTCGGCCGCAGGGATCCGCGCCCAGTTCATAATCCATTCGCTCGAGCCCCGCACCGGCTGACCGTTCCACTGGCCCGCTGGCAGGGCGTAAAGACCCCAATTGATGAACAGGCCGAACCGGGCCTCCCGCCACCATTTCATCCGGGCCTGATGATCCGCCGCCGCCGCCGGGGACCGGAGGTGGACCATCGACGACCTGAAGGCTGATGGCGCAGGCCCGGATGCCCCGGTATCGGCGCTGGCGGCCCGGCACCGGGCCAAACCAAACCATGCCGCCAGGCCGGCGGCGAGGGAAATCCCCAGGCACACGCCCGGCTTGAATCTGTTGGACGCCGTATTTCGCATTCCAGTATTGAAGGACCACCTTGACATTTTATGCTGCGTTTGAACCTTCGGTTTAGACTCCCAAAACGGCCGGGCGTTCACCATCGATTCCCAATCTCTTTTCCCGAGCGAAACCTTCCGCCAGCCTTCAGCTGGGTTTTTCGAACGGGCCAAGGACGAACAGGTTCGGCAAGCCCCGGCCTTGGCGCCTATTACGAACAGGAATTGACGATCGCTCCATTCCGGTTGCACGACCAAACGGCGGAAGCCACCCTCCGTAGTTTGAACACCCGCTTTGCAATATCGAACCCAATATAGGATCGCCCAGTGTGCCAGGCAACTGGATTTGGGTAGCCTTGATCAGGGTAATGCCACCCTGTGTCCAGGCGATTGGCACCACCGATTGGGCTGGATCCATTTTCGCAACAATCTGCTGCGCAAATACTTCCGAAAACACTACCCCCACAGTGCAGGATTTGCCGGCAGCCTGGATAGACCCGCGACAGCCCTAAAAAAAAGAGACCGGGCCGAAGCCCGGTCTCACAAACTGATTCGGGGTGCGAATTCCCTCCCGCACCCCAGAGTATTATTACTGCTTCACCCGGTAATAGCTGGCGGCGCCCGTCGGATTGGCCAGGTAGGGGCTGGCGGGATTGCCATCGACCGCTTTCCACGGGCCGTTGACCGCGGAGGCGGACTCCAAGGTTCCTTCCCCGGTCCAGGTGACACGGATGGTGGTGGCGGTGAGGTGTTCGATGGCCAGCTTGGGCGCCGCGGCGCTGGGCGTGACCAGCGCAAGGCGGAAGCCCTGGTTGACGCTCTGCCCGCCGTCACCGATGCCGTTGTTGGCATTCACACCGGCGGCGAGCCGGGCGATGGCGTTGGCCTGGGAGCCGCCACGGCGGCTGGCGACCTTGGTGGTCGGATCGGCTGGCTCGTTCCATTCCCAGGTGTTGCCGGCCTGG
>CAIMWS010000335.1 GCA_903845125.1 uncultured Verrucomicrobiota bacterium | reverse complement strand
TTCAAATATTTTTTCCAAAAAATGGTTTTTTTGTGTTAAATATTGTTGTGAACCTACTACATGAATCAAACTCTCAGACATGCATATTGAACAAACTTCTACCTGATATGGTATGTTTTCACGCAATATGCTCGCTAATCCACCTTCTAAGACATGTTCCTCCAGAGTAATAATCTTCCTGAATCCAGCAAGGCTTTTAAAAAACTTTTTTGATACTGGTTTTAACCATGGAGCAGAAAATACAGGAATTTCACCGTAATTATTTTTTAATTTTTCATGCGCTTCTAAAGCAATATTTAACACTGATCCCGTGGCGACTAAGGCAGAATGACCTATTCCTTTACGAATTTGTAAAGGCCCGATTTCTACTCCTCTAATGTCATGAAGATTTGGCTCCTTGGCTTTGCCAATACGAAGGTAGGAAGGCCCAGGATTATTTGTAAGCCATTGAACACATTCTATTGTTTCGCCGGGATCCGCCGGAGAAAGAATTGTAATTCCAGGTAATGTACGTAAAATACTAATGTCCTGAATTGCGTGGTGTGAAAATCCAAGATTTCCATAACTTACACCCGCTCCAACACTCACAACTGTCACTGGAAGTTCGTGATAAGTTATGTCGTTGCGAATCTGTTCTAAACAACGGAGAGTAGGAAAATTTGCAATCGAATACGTAAAGACGTGAAAGCCCTCAGAAGCTAATCCAGCTGCTACTCCGGTCATGTTTTGTTCTGCGACACCAACATTTAAAAATCGTTCAGGAAATTCTTTAGCAAATAATTCAATAACAGAATAGCCCAAGTCGCCAACCAAAAGAAAAATGTTATTGTTTGTTCGAGCTTGTAATATCAGTTCATTAATAAATGCAGTGCGCATTTTTTAAAGTGTTTTTGTATTGTTTGTTTTATTCGAAAAAATATTTATTAAAGTAAGAGTTCCCGCAGGGATTGCTTTAATTCTTCTGCGTCAGGCGATTTGTAATGCCACAGTAATTTGTTTTCCATAAAGCTTACACCCTTACCTTTGACGGTGTGTGCAATGAGGCAACTGGGTTTGCCTGGTTCCCATGGTAACGCGCTTAAATTTTTGTAAATTTCATCATGGTTGTGGCCATCAACTTCACGTACTGACCATCGAAACGCGCGAAATTTTTCTACCAAAGATCTAAGTTCCAAAACTTCGCTCACAAATCCAAGACTTTGAATCTTATTATAGTCAACAATAGCAACCAAATTTTCTAACTTATAATGAGGCGCAAATAAAATTGCCTCCCAGTTTGAGCCTTCATCAAGTTCGCCATCACTTAACATTACGAACACACGCCATTTTTGTTTTTTCCGTACTGCCGCTAGCGCCTTACCACAACCAAACGGCAACCCATGACCTAACGAACCTGTTGAAAATTCTACACCGGGGACTTTGTGACTGATATGCGTCATTAGCCGCGCACCATCCGTTCCATATGTTTTAAGTTCATCCTTTGAAATAAAGCCGCGAAGAGCCAGTACTGCGTAAAGCGCCGAGCAACTGTGACCTTTGCTTAAAATAAACCGATCCCGTTCATTCCAATTAGGATCCGAAGGGCATACGCGCAAAACTTCGCCATATAACACGGCAAGAAGGTCCGACATGGAGAGCGCTCCACCAATGTGCGAAGCCTGAGCGCGTGCTACCATTTCGACAGCAGCAATTCGAATATTTCGAGCCAAATCTTTTGTTAATTTACTCATTTGATAAACCACGAAATATGGGGATCAATTGAAGTCCTACGCAACTCTACCTTAGATAAATCCAAGGATTCCAACAATGCTATCGTTTCACCAGGAAACTCCTCGCAATTCGCTTCATCAAACGCTACGATTCCGCCCTTTACAACACGTGGGTAGATTTTTTCCAAAGCAACTTTTGTTGGCTCATAAAGGTCAAAATCTAAATAAAGCAGACTGACCAACAAGTGAGGGTTTTCATCGACGAACCGCGGAATAGTCTCGCAAGCGTTGCCTTCAACAAGCTCAATTTTTGGAATGTGACCCAAAGGGCGATTCTTGTCATGCAGTGCAATTATTTCACATATTTCATCTTTTATCGATTTATTGATTTTAAATGCCGACTTATGCAAGTGGTCTGACGTGCCTGCGCAAATATCCTTTGCGTGTACGCCGGGAAAACCGCTAAAAGTATCGAAACCTATAATACGACGAGTATGGTTGTATGGCTCATAAATACTTGTAAAATGCATCCAACTTATTAGCCCTCCACCTGCAAAAACCCCACATTCGACAATGCTACCATTTACCGGAAGGTTTAGCTTAAATATTTCATGTTTCGTTAAAAACCGTGCAATATCTTGACGACGCACGTGGCGCGGAAAGTTTTGCAGACGCTGTGATAAGATTACTCCAGAAGCTTCAAAAGCGTTACAAAAGGACTGGACAATATCTTTTTCACTACTTGTATGTTTGGCCTCATGATGGCCAAGAGCTTTAAGATTATTTATATTGTTTTTCATAAGAGTCTATCAGTTAGACTATTCCAAATAAACATTCTCCTGATTGATTCGGAGAGGGGAATGAACACTCCCAATCCAAGTTCCTCCCGAGCTCTACTGATATCCGGTACATAGTAGTCGATCACTCCTTCCTGTTGTGGCTTTCCCATAATCCTTACCGATACTGCTGAAGGTGGTGCCATAGAGACTGAGCGAGCCAAATCGGCCACGGAGACTGCCTGGTCCGAGCCTACATTGTAAGGGCGATTAGCTAAACCTCGAAATAGGATAGTCCAAAGCCATAGCGCCAGATCGGCACCATACAAATAGGAACGCACTGCGCTACCGGTACCTTGAACGGTCACCGCTTCTCCACGCAGGGCGTCTCGGATAAAATTACCCGCCGCGAAATGTGCGTTGATGGGCAAGTACGGTCCTAAGAAAGCAAACCCGCGTGCGATCTTTGTTTCAAAACCATATTCGCTGCCAGCTATCGCGCACATCAGCTCCATCATGCGTTTTGCTTCGCCATAAGCCCAGCGTGGCTCCAAAGGAAATACGCTTGCTCCAACATCTTCCTTTACCTGCTGGCGACCATGCACGGAGGGGCCATAAACTGCGCCCGAACTGGTCAAGAGCAACTTCCTCACACCGCTCTTTCGTGCAAACTCCAGCACCCGCCGGGTGCCAAGCACTGCGGTTTCCATTAACTCAATTGCATCCTTTGCCCGGGCAATACTAAGCTCGCTCGCAGCATGAATAACATGGCTGAAGGAGCCCTGTGGAAAGGAAAAATCCCGGAGTTCACCGGAATGCCAACTAATCCCTGGATTTGTGGCTAAATGAGGCGCTTTCCGTTGGAAAGCTGCTTTATCACGAGTTAAAACCGATGCGGATGCACCCAATCCCAATTTATCATTCGCCCATGCGAAACTCTCCAATAACCAAGAACCGAAAAATCCTGTGCCGCCAGTAATAAAAATGCGTTGACCCCGAAGCTCCTCCCATAGGCCCTCCGTATGCGTTAGTACATGGTCGAGGTCGGAGGCGAGTGGATTCATTTTCTTTGAAAAGAGGTTTAATGGCAGAGTTCAGGAGCCAGAGATCGGAGGTCCGAGATCGGAAGTCTGTCGTTTGTCGTCGTTGTTCTGCATAAATCGCCTGTCAGGTGGCGGATTCATTCCCAGGCGTCGGAAAAAATTCGGTCGGCAGTTAGGCCGTGCGATTGGAGATCAGAACTGAGTGTCTTTAGCATGATCGGTGGGCCGGAAAGGTAATAAAGGGCAGAGGACAGAGGCTCGGAGCCAGAGGTCAGAGGACAGACGACAGACGTCAGTCCACTAGGAACCGAGGTCGGGTTTGTAAAATCAGGGGACAGAGAGCGGAAGAGGGTGTCCACGGATATGCGGCCGGTGAAGCATTGCGGTGGTTTGGCCAGCGCAGCCATTCGGTCTGCAAAAGCTGTATCGGCAGTTTCAGTAAAGAATACTACGTTGAATCCTGGCACTTTGCCATGCTGACTCAATATCATTTCCTGGAAAAGGAATAATCCGGGATTCCTTGCCCCATAGACCAAGATGACTTTTTGTTTGCTTTCGGAGGTTAACGATTCCAGAAAGGCGGTGAATGCGCTGATGCCGGTGCCGCCAGCGATTAATACTGCATCTCTGGTGTTATCAATGACAAAATCCCCATACGGTAGTTTTATCCAGACTTCGCCACCCACCTTCAATACCTGTTGCATTTTGGCTGTGTAACGGCCCTTGACGGAATAGCAAATGCCGATCCGTTTGCGTTCCTGTGGAGGACTGGCAATGGAGAACACTCTTGAGTCTGGCCAGAAGCTCGACGGATCGTAAGGATCCACCGTGAGGTGCAGAAATTGGCCCGGGCGGAAGGTGGGCACCGGCGCCGCCGGCAGCAAATCCACCGTATAGACGCCACCGCCGTGGTCAATGATGGAGGAGACGGTGCAGGAAACTTTGCGTGGTGGGGGCATGGCTGGGGACGGGGGTCAGAGGTCAGATGACAGAGATCAGAGGTCAGAGATCAGAAAAGGCCCGGGATTTTTTAGCATAGATCCGAGCATTTTTCCAATTTCACTGCAAATAGCTGTTAGATGTGCATGCTGAAGGACCGTGATGTAGCTACAGTCTCTCGCAAAGTCAAGGGAAGTGTCGGTTTCACTGTTCTCACCATCACAATCCGTCAATTTACTGACGAAATGCGCTTCATACCTGCGTTTCGCCCACGCCTCACGCAAATTGAGGCAGATGGATCGGGAGGAACGACGGATTTTGCTCGTTAAGGCAAAGCGTTCTTCTGCGGGAAATTTCTCACTAAGTTTAAATACCTCCATCGCCAGTTCATACCCTTTCTGATATACATTCAGTTCCTTGGCCGATTTGATCTGCATATTATCCTCTGATTTCAGACTTCCGACCTCCGACCTCCGACTTCCGTCATTTCCCTTCAACAAACTCATCCACGGTCCGGAGGACATGCTCGATCATAGCCGGAGTAAGCCCGGGATAAACACCGATGAAAAAGGTATTGGTGGTGATGAGGTCGCTGTTCGTCAGCGGACCAACCACCCGGTGGGTGATATTGGCATACGCTGGATGCCGCAAGAGGTTGCCACAGAATAGGTTGCGCGTTTCGATCTTCGCTGTTTCCAAAGCATTTACCAGGTCGTTTCGCGTGAATGGCGCTTCTGGTCGGACAGTAACGACAAAGCCAAACCATGAGGGATCAGCCTTGGGCGGCGCCACATGCAGAATGAGGTGTTTTTGATGCTTGGCAAAACCGGCATAAAGAGCGGCATGGTTGCGTTTGCGGGCTGTGATAAATTGATCCAGCTTATGCAACTGGGCCACGCCGATCGCGGCCTGCAGGTCAGTAACCTTAAGGTCGTAACCGATATGGCTAACCACCGATTGTTGATTGGCGAGTTGCGCACCCGCCCCGGCCGGCTGGCCGCAGTCTGCGCTTGCACCACAACGGCCCGAATCCCGAAAGCTGCGGACTATTTTGGCCAAGTCGTCGTTGGCAGTGGCCACCGCTCCGCCTTCGCCCATGGTGATGTGGTGCGCTGGATAAAAACTGAAAGTGGCCAGGTCGCCAAAGGTCGCAGTTAATTGGCCATCGTAACGGCTTCCCAAGGCGTCGCAATTGTCCTCGACCAGCCATAAGCGATGGTGTTGACACCACTCGCGCAACTCGCGCACGGCATAGGGCACACCCATGGTGTGGGCAATCATAACGGCCTTGGTGTTTGGGGACAGGGCTGACTCGATCTTCTCGAGGCTTGGAACATAAGTGCCCAGCTCCACATCTACAAAAACAGGAATGGCGCCATGTTGGATAACCGGATTGACAGTGGTGGGGAACCCGGCCGCCACGCTAATGACTTCATCCCCGGGCTTGATCCGGCGGTCCTTGAGCCGTGGTGAGGTAAGCGCAGAGAAAGCCGCAAGATTGGCGGAGGATCCGGAATTGACCAACAGGGCATGGTTTAGCCCCAAAAATCCGGCCAACCCCTTCTCGAACTCAGCTGCGTACCGGCCGGCAGTTAGGTTAAAATCCAAAGCGGAGTCCACCAGCTTAAGCAATTCCTCCGCATCATAGTGGCGGCCGGCATAGCGCACCGGATCCTCGCCTGGAAAAAATTCCTTTTTAGTGCCGCATTCTTGAAACTGGCGAACCAGTTGTAGGATTTCTTTTCTTAGGTATTTTTGGTCGCTCATGAGAAGGAGGTATTCAGGAGACAGAGGCCGGCAGTAGGCAATTGATGGTCGGATGGCGGAAAACGAAACCGGGGAAAAATATCAAGCAAGCGTGTCCCGCCCGGCATCGAAATCCATCTCCGTTTTCACCATATCTTCCAAGGGGCATTGCCGCTATTGTAGAGTTGGTCCAAGTATTGCGCCTCCTGATAAGTATCCATAGGCTGCCAAAAGCCTTCGTGCCGGTAAGAATTCAATTGCCCATCCTCCAATAGTTTGCGCATGGGGGCAGCCTCCAGCATCATACCGGGATCATCCGGCAGATAATCGAACATGCGATGGTCACAGACCATGTATCCGCCGTTGACATACTCTGACTCCATCTGGGGCTTTTCCTTGAACGTCTGGATCATGCCATCCTGGCCGATTGAAATGGCTCCAAAACGGCCCGCCGGATGGACGGCGGAAATGGTGCAGACTTTTTTGGCCTTCCGGTGCGCACGAATAGCCGCATTAATTCTAATGTTGGATACACCGTCACCATAGGTAAGTAGAAACGACTGGCCTTTGGGAATGTAACGCTGAATCTGCTTTACCCGGTATGCGGTCATGGAGTTTTCTCCTGTGTTGGCGAGTGTCACTGTCCAATCCTCTTCCCCATGGCGATCATGAAACTGTGTTTTTTTGTCGCGTCCTAAACAAATCGTGATATCGCAAGTATGCCCCAAATAATTCTGGAAGTAATCTTTGATCATATCCCCTTTGTAACCCAGGCAGAGAATGAAGTCCTTATGCCCAAATTGAGCATAATATTTCATGATATGCCAGAGAATGGGGCGATTCCCAATCGGCACCATGGGCTTGGGGCGGTATTCGGTTTCTTCGCGCAAGCGCGTGCCTTTACCACCGCAGAGAATAACTACTTTCATGGAATGTCAATGAATGTAAATCGGCTTTAGAAATTTGCCTGAGATGCTGCTATACTTTGGCCTCCGCTTCGGCAATGAACCGGCCCACAGTGGCCAGGATATGTTCGATCATGGCGGGAGCAAGCCCCGGATAAACGCCCAGGCAGAAGGTATTGGCGGTGATGAGGTCGCTGTTAGGCAATGCGCCCGCAGTACGGTGCTGGATATCGGAGTAAGCCGGATGGCGCAGGATATTCCCATTTAAGAGGCTGCGGGTTTCGATCTTGGCTGATTCCAAGGCCGCAATCAAGGCTGCCCGCTTAAAAGGAGCTTCCGGAAGTATGGTGATCACAAAGCCCAGCCAAGAGGGATCCGCCTTGGCGGGGGCCGCATGCAAAACCAGATATTTATCATACCTGGCCAATCCGGCACCGAGAGTCGCATGATTGCGCTTCCGCGCTTCGGTGATATGGCCTATCTTATCCAGTTGAGCCACCCCAACCGCAGCCTGCATGTCAGTCAGTTTAAAATTGTAGCCGATATGGCTATAGACATATTTGTGATCGTAGCCGAACGGCAAGGATCCGAACTGTTGGCCAAAACGCTTGCCGCAGGTGTTGCTTTCACCGCCACTGCAGTAGCAGTCCCGGCCCCAATCCCGAAAGCTGCGCACGATCCGGGCCAAATCTTCATTGCCGGTGGATATGGCGCCCCCCTCTCCCATGATGAGGTGGCGATCTGCGTGAAAGCTCCATATGGCGAGGTCGCCATAGGTTCCGGTGAGTTTGCCATCGTAAAGGCTGCCAAACGCATCACTGCTGTCTTCAACCAGCCAAAGCCCATGCCGGTCGCAAAACTCGCGAACTTCCGAAACTGGACTGGGAACCCCCATCGTATGGCCAAGAAGGAGAGCTTTAGTTTTGGTGCTCAGTGCCGATTCAATCGTTTCCATGGTCGGCACATAGCTGCCCAATTTAACATCGACCAATACTGGAATAGCACGGTTCTGTACGATGGGATTGATGGTATTGGGAGATCCGACAGCAAGGGTGATCACCTCATCTCCAGGCTGTAATCGGCGATCTTTAAGTTTCTCAGAAGTCAGTGCAGCCAGGGCCACGAGGCTGGCTGACGAGCTGGAATTCATCAAGAGCACATTCTCGACACCCAAATACTCTGCCATGGAGGCTTCGAACTGCTCGGAGAAACGCCCGGCTGTCAGCCAAAAATCCAATGCCGAATCCACCAGGAACATCAGCTCGTTTTGATCATGGAAACAACCAGTAAAACGAATCCAATCTTCCCCTGGTGTGAACGAATCCTTATCCTCGCCGGAGTAGAATTTTTTTACCAACTCCAATATCTGTTTTCGTAACTGCTGGCGGCTATTCATAATGGTCCCTAAAACGACACCTAATTGATTTGGATAAAGCGCACGGCAAACCTCAGCCATGTCCTAACCCTTGGCTCACACATTACCTGCCAACGCCCAAGGCACTGCAAGCTTATTGGCATCTTTCGTATAAGAGTCAATCTGTTGACTGGTAAAAGAGCGTAATGCCGGAAGGTTACCGGTTTTGAGGTTCGATTCGTTTTCCCGCTGATACCATTCCACCGTTCGCTGGATGGCGTTGGTAAAAGACCAAACCGGCGACCAACCAAGCAAAGCATGCGCTTTATCTGTGGAGAGTTGCAGCAACCCCGCTTCATGCACCGCGTGGGGATTACTCCGGTCTTCCCAATTGCCAGGCCAGGATTTGAGGACTTCTTGCACCAATTCCGCCACGGTGCGGTTTGCCTCATGGTTAGGGCCAAAATTAAAGGCGGTATCCAAGCCTGCGGAACCCCTGGGGGGAGCAGTAAATAAGGGACTGTGGCTGTTGCTGCCGTAGAGCAAGGCTGCCAGCCACAAATAACCGCTCAAAGGTTCCAACACATGTTGCCAGGGGCGAGTGGCAGTCTTGTTGCGCACCGGAATGGGTTTGTTTGCCTGCAGATGGCGGATGCAGTCCGGCATAATACGGTCCAAAGCCCAATCCCCGCCACCAATTACATTGCCGGCCCGTGCGCTAGCGATTATTACGGGATGCTTTCCAAAAAAAGAGCGCCGGAACGAGCTGATCGCAATCTCGGCGGCGGCCTTGCTGGAACTGTAGGGATCATGTCCGCCAAGGGGATCTTCTTCCCGATAGCCATGAACCCATTCGCGGTTTTCGTAGCATTTGTCCGTGGTAATAAAAACGGCGGCACAAGGTTTCCGCAGGTCTTTCAGAGCCTCGAGCACATGGACGGTGCCCATGACATTGGCGGCATACGTCTGCACCGGTTCAGCGTAAGAAAGCCGCACCAATGGTTGTGCCGCCAAGTGAAATACGAAATCGGGCTGTGCCGCGTAGATTGATTTGCGAACGGCTTCAAAGTCGCGAATATCACCAATTTCATGGCGAACCCGGCCTGCGAGCTCAAGTTGCTCAAACAGAGAGGGATTCGTGGCTGGGATCAGCGAAAAGCCACTAACCTGGGCACCCAACCCTAGCAACCACTCAGACAGCCATGAGCCTTTAAAGCCAGTATGCCCGGACAGCCATACTGTTTTGCCCCGATAGAGGCCTTTGAAAGTTGAACTAATCACTTAGGTTATGAAAAAAGACCACCCTTACTTGCTGTGGTTCTCGAGCCAGAGGGTAAGGTCGCTCAGGGAATGGAAATCCAGGAGGGCTTCGGCGAGGGATTCAAGCGCTGGCGTGCCCAACGCACGAATGGTGGCACCG
>CAIMWS010000334.1 GCA_903845125.1 uncultured Verrucomicrobiota bacterium | reverse complement strand
TCTGAGAGGAGGCAAAACGGCAATTACCAAATCCTATTTAAGTGGCCGAGGGCCGTGGATCATGCGCGGCCTTTGTTTACGCCTTGGAAAATTTATTGCCGGAAGATTGGCGGGCGGGACGCTTCTTAATAAAGGATGGATGGCCAGTTGCGCGCGGTCCGGTGACAAGCGCCCAAGCGCGGGACTGGCGGCCTTGCTGGAAAACCAACGTGCCACGAATCTAAAAACGCCATGCCTACAATTGTGATCGCCAACCCGGAAACCACCTTGTCGGTGGATCAAAGCCATTTCACCTTGCGCGCCAACCACCGGAAGGTGGGGCGCATTCCCCCCACCATGATGGACCAGGTGGTAGTCCATCATGGCGTGAATGTCAGCCGTGCCGCCCTGGACCGGCTGGGCGACCTGGGAATCCCGGTGACCTTTTTAAGCCAGGAAGGTCGTGTACAGGCGCGCCTGGTGCCGGCCTGGAAGTACGACGCCAGGCCCCGCCTGGACCAGGCGCGGGTCTATTTCGATGCGGCTACCCGCCTGGAAATCGCCCGGCGCCTGGTGGACGCCAAGATCGACAACGGCGCGGCCATGATCCGCCTGCATGCCTCCAACCACCCGCACCCGGCCTTCAGCGAGGCCTGCGAGCAGCTGCAGAGCCTGCGGCAAAGCCTCACCCGGGCGGCCGACACCCCGGCGATCATGGGCGTGGAGGGCGCCGCCGGGCGGGCCTATTTCGCCGCGCTGGGCCGCATGCTCCGGGTGGATTGGACCCGGTTTGAAGGCCGCAACCGGCGGCCCCCGCGCGACCCGTTCAACGCCGCCCTCTCCTACCTCTACGCGGTGCTCACCCACCTCATGCTGGCGTACACGGAGGCCGTGGGGCTGGACCCCTACATCGGCTGCCTCCACTCGCTCGAATCCCGGCGGCCAGTGCTGGCCCTGGACCTCATCGAGCCTTTCCGGCCCGTGCTGGGGGACCGCCTGGCGCTGCGCCTGTTCAACCTGGGCACCCTCCAGCCCCAGCACTTCCACGAGGCCCAGGGACCGGGCAACGGCATCTTCATCAACTACGAGGGCCGCATGGCGCTGCTCAAAATGTTCGGGGAATGGACAACCCAGTGCGACGAGGCGCTGGGCCCGGAACTGACCTCGCCGGGAACCCTCCTCCGGAAGGAGGCCGAAAAATACGCCGCCCTGGCCCGCACCTCCAGGCTGGAACATTATTGCCCCTTCCGCCTGCGTGATTAGCCGGGGCCGGCGCGCAAACCTTTGATCTGTGCCACACCCGGGAAGAATGCTCCACATCGTCACCTACGACATACCCGCCACGCCCCAGGGAACGCGCCGGCGCCAACGGCTGGCCCGCTACCTCGAAAGCCTCGGGCTCCGCGTCCAGTGGTCGGTCTTTGAACTCCTCCTGCCACCGGAGCGCCTGCCCAAGATCATCGGCGAGCTGGGCAACCTGATCGACCCCGCCGAAGACAGCGTGCGGATCTACACCACTTGTGCCGCCTGCGCGGACCGCACCCTCAATCTCGGCCGGCGGGCGGTGATTGAACATGAGGAGGTTCTGGTTTGGGCCTGACCACCCGCGCGGCCAGGGTGGTGGTGCTCGCCGGCAAAAAATTTTTCTTTCTGCCGGAAAAAATCCCGGGGCCGGGCTTCTCTTCATTGGAGACCAATGGGCCGGGCGGCGGGGCAGCCGGCAAACGGCGTGCAGAAACAGGCAGTGGCACTACAAAAAATATGAAAAAAGAGAACAAAATGGAAAAAAACCTGAATCCGGAGAGTAATGTGCGGCTGGTGGAGCAGCCGGCCATCCCGTGGGCCGGCCGGGTGCTGCTCTGGTCCCTCGCGCTGGCCCTGGCGGGCGCCGTGGCCGCGAAATTCACGGCCCATCCCCCCGCGCCGGCGGAGGCCAGCCTCCCGGCCGGCGAGGCCCCAAGCCCGGCGCCAGCCCCGACTGCCGGACCATCCGGCGAGCAGCTCCGCACGGAAACCCTCCGGGAGCTCAACCAGCTCCGGGCGGCGGCGGCCAAAGACCTGGCCGCGGTGGGGGCCGCGCACGAAACCCGGGCCAGGCAATCCCTCCACGGCAAGCTGGTGGGCGTGTTCCAGGCGGCCAGGGAGCGCATACCCGCCTACGCGGATTACCTGGTGTCATTGGAGGCCGAGGGCCGGGTGGCCAAGGCGGTGTGGAACAAACGGCTGGCCGAAGAGTTGACCGCCATGGGGGAGGAATACCTCCTTTCCCACCAGACCTTGGAAGCCGCCCTTGAGGAAGATCTGGCAGCCCGGCAGCGCGACCTGGCCGGGCAGGTGGAAAAGATATGCGCAGATTATGACTACCGCATGGTGCAGCTCTTGTCCCGGCTGGACCAGCCCACCCCGGCCCGGGTGCCGGACCTGTCGCTGGGCAGCCTGCAGACGGCGGCTTTTGGCAATCCCATCCTGCGGGCGCAGGTGCAGCAGGTGAACGCCATGGTGCTGGGCGGGCTGGCGGGCGGGCTGGCCTCGGACTACGCCAGCCGCCAGTTCATTCCCTGGCTGCTTAAACGACTGGGCATCAAATCTTTGAGCAAACCGGTGCGGATTGGCAGCGGCCTGGCGAGCCTGGGCGTCGGCCTGGCCGTAGGCGTCGCCCTGGAGAAAGCCGCCGACCGATGGCTGATCAAGCCCGATTTGCGCAAGCAGCTGGAAGCCCAATTGGGCAGCATTGAACGGCGGCTCCTGCAGCACCAGAACCTGCCCGGGCAGCTGGCCGCCAGCCAGGCCGCCATCGTGGCCGGCATGGCCAGCGAACTGAATAAACCGCTCCCCAAAGGCACTTTATGACAACCCTGAACACCCTGAACCAGAGAAAATCCATGAACTACGAAAGCATCCCCTCCGGATCCCCGGCCCGCGCGGTGAGAATGGCTGACGAAGCCGGAGCCTCCCGTTGGGAATTGGCGGGCTGGGCCACCCTGGCCTTGCTCGGCGCCGCCGGGCTGCATTTGGCCGGGGTGGCCTGGCTCGTGGCCCTGCCCCTGGGCGCCCTGGCCAGCCAGCTCGCCCTGGTGGTTGGCCGCGAGGAAAACCGGCTCTTCCGGAGGGAGCTGGCGCGCTTTTCGCAGGCCGTGGCCGGTGGCTGTTGGACCAAGACGCGGCGGCTGGCGGCCGGGGCTGTCCGGCTGGGCGCCCACCTGGGCCAGCGCTGCCGCCGGAGGCGGCTCCACCCCGCCCTCGGCCTGGCGGTGATCCTGGCTGGCGGCGCCCCGCAGGCCGCCGCCCAGGCCGGCATCCTCGAGCGCGGCGCGGTCCAGGCCAGCCGGCTGCTTTGGAAACCCACCTCCCGCCACCTGGCCCAATTGGCGGCCAAGTCCGAAGCCCTCTCCCTGCGCCTGGCCCGCGAATTGGGCGAGGAAGGGGCCGAAGGCCTCCTGGCCCGGCTCACCCCGGCGGGGCGCGATCTCATCCTGCGCCATGGCGAACCGGCCGTGGATTTTTTCTGCCGCTTCGGCCCGCAGGGGGAAGCCCTGCTCGCCAGCCACGGGCGCGACCTGCTGCGCGTGTTCCAGGAGGCCGGAGCGAACACCCTGAGCTTCGCCACGCGCCACGGCGCGGACGGCGTCCGCCTGGCCGGCCGCCTGGGCGTTCCGGCGGTGGAGCGCCTGGCGGCCAGCGCCGGTGCGGAAAGCCTGTCCGTGGTCCTGCGCCTCGGCCGGCCGGCCGCCACCATTCTCGAAAAACATCCCGAATCCCTCCCCTGGTTCCGCGCCGCCCTCAGCGAAGGATCCGAACCGGCCTTGCTGGCCACCATCGAACGGGGCGGCAGCCGGTTCCTCGATTTCATGGCGCGCCATTGGAAAGGGGCAGGCGTGGCGGCGTTGTGCGCCTCCTTCATCAAGGATCCGCGGGCCTTCACCGAACCCCCAGTGCAGGCCGCCACCAGCCTGGCCACCAACCTGGTCAACCAGGTGGCTCATCCTTCCAGTCTGGGAGGCGGCGTGACGGTCTGGCTGGTGTTTGGGCTGCCGCTGCTCCTGGGTGTCTGGATCCTGTTGGGACCAGTGCGCGCGTGGACCGCGCGGCTGTTACCCCGCCACATCCCCTGCTTAGGTGCTGATTTAGCTTCCCATTCATTACCGGCTAGTCCCCAGCCGCAGCCCCAACGGGTGACCTCGGAACCACCGGGCCGCCTGCCTCAAACCGAAACCACCATTCCAAAGGAAAACAACTTATGAAATCGGACCTTGGAGACATTCTCAACATCCTCGCTACCATCGGTACTATTATTGTCATTTTGAGCAATTTTTGGACCTGCCTGCTGATCTTCATAGGAATTATCGGCCTGGCCATTTTGGCCGGCAAAATATGACCGGCGTCGGGCAGCCGCAGCTGGTGCCCCAGGGCCAGGCCAGCCACCCTCCCGCTTGGCCTGGCCGGGCACTCGGCTGCCTGGGCCGGTTGTCCAATCATAATCCCCAGCCCCGAATTAACTGCGGCCCGGCCAGGGACGTGAAAAAACAACCGGAAAAAACCATTCGCAAACGCTTATAAGTGAGTATGAGAAAGAGACATAAAAGGTTCAATCAAACGGAATATTACGACACAACCACGATAATGAAAAAGCTCGCTTGGGCAAACCTCCGTTTTTTGGCCAATACGACTAGGGATTTAGTCAAGTCAATAGCGAATATTGTGGCTTGGGTGGCCGAGCGGCGCCAGGCCAGAAAACTCTCAAACCGTCAACCCAACAACTGAAAGGAAAACTCGTGGGGCTTTTAAAATTTTTATTTAGTGACTCCAGCCGCCACCGTGCGGCTCGCGATCAATTCCGTCCCGATACAATTTGCAAAAACCTATTCAGCCTGGTCAACGACTATGGCACCTGCTTTGCCTGCGACGGCCGTGGCAAAAAGACTCTCGACTGCCACAGTTGCTCCGGCAGCGGCAAACACGTCTTCCATTGCCGCTCGTGCCAGGGCACCGGCACCTTTGAGCTGCCTGCAAAGCATTGCTTTGCCTGCGCCGGCTCTGGCAGCGTCAGAGGCGGCAAATGCTTCCGCTGCCAGGGCACTGGTATTTTCAAGCCTGGACTCACGCAATCCTGCCGCCGCTGTGGCGGCAGCGGCTCCTTAAGCCAGGAATGCCACCGCTGCAGTGGCGAGGGATCATTTGATGTCTCCTGTCGCAAGTGCGGCGGTTCCGGCTGGCATAAATTTTAAAGACAACCACGGGTCTGTGACCTGGCCGCTCCCAACGTCCGCATCACCTGAACTTGGTTGATTTTGGCAATTCTGTTAATTGCCTGTTTGCCTTTCAGGGCAAAATCAATAATCAAGGCCAAAACCATCATGAAGTTAAGTCACAATGAACCCAGTCGTTAAATGAAATTCTAAAACCGGGACCGGGACGGAACTCCTGGGCCTCGAGTT
>CAIMWS010000333.1 GCA_903845125.1 uncultured Verrucomicrobiota bacterium | reverse complement strand
CCGGTCCCGGCCAGCGCCTGGCGGGCCAGCCCGAGGATGACTTCCCCTTCGGCCTCGACGGCCCCCTTGACGAAACAGCTCCGGATGCCGTCCAGCAGATCCTCCCGCGCCGGGCCCGGGCGGCCGCGGAGGGCGGCCAGCCGCCGGGCCTGCGCCAGGGCGGCGATTTCATCCGCCGGCGAGAGCGCTCCGGCCAGCCGCTGGCGCCGGGAAAGCCGGCCCAGCTCCACCAGCACTCCGGCCGCCACCGCGGAAAACGGATCCTCCGGCGGAGCGGGCGGCGCTGGTCGCGCGGCCAGGCGCCGCCGGCCGGCCGGCTTGGGTATTCCGGGCGCCAGGCCCGGGCGGGCGCGCCACAGCCGGTCGTAGTAAAATGGGGAAGGCATCCCGGCCGCATAGCCGTTCAGCGCGTCCAGCTGCTCGAAGCTGTAGCGCACCAGGTGGGCGGCCGCGGATTCCTTTTTCGCCGCCCGGCCGGGCCGCGCCACCGCCGGAGCCGCGCTCACCAGGCGGGGCAGCGCCACCGTGTGGAAGCCGCCGGTGACCACCAGCACCCGCTCCGCGGCCCCGGCCAGTTCCTCCCGGATCGCCGCCGCCATCGCCCGCTCCCGGGCCACCGTGCCATCGGCGGCCAATTCCTCCGGGGCGGAGTCAATCCGGGCGAAATGGCACCAGGCCGCCACATCCCGGATGAAGCCCCGGCAGCCCGCCGGAACCACGTCCGCCTCGCCGCCATCGCCCGCTCCCAGGCGCGTTTCGAACAAGTGATCCCACAGCTCGTTGTGGTCGCGGCAGCCCGCGCGCCGGGCGAGGGCCTGGAGATAGCGGCTGCGCTGGAAGTGCCGTTCGGCCAGCAGGGATTCCACCCTCGGCGTGGCCGCTTCACTGCCCGCACCAGCCCGGATCTGCTCCAGGTAGCCCAGATCGATGAACCGCAGCGTGGCACCCAGCTCGGCGCCGGTGCGCAGCGCCAGCAGCTCCGGTGAATAATCGCAGAATGGGTAGTAAGCGGCATGGCGGCGGGCCCCGGGGGCTTCGGCGCCGGCCGGGCCGGCGGGTTCCCCGGGCGCCTTTGCCGCGGCCTCCACGAAGCTCGTGTAAATGGCGAAGGGCGCCTTCGTTTTGGGATGCAGGATGAGCGGGATGAGCGGCGTGAACTCCACCGGTCCTTCCACCAGGACGGCCGCGGGCCGCCACCGGCGCAGCAGCCGTTCCAGGTGCCACGCGCAAGCCGGGCTGTGGTGCCGGATCGGGAAATACACCACCCGCCCGGACACCAGCGCCTCCAGCTCCCCCGCCAGGGCGGGCCCGGTCACCGGCGCAGCCATTTTTTCGCCTCGTGGAACTGCCGCCAGGGCTGGCTGGTTTTGCCGCGCGCCTTCACCACCACGTCAAAATAATGCGCCAGCTTCGGCAGGTCGTCCGGGTTGTCCTTGAGCACCGCGCCCAGCAGCTGCCGGGCGACGTGGCCCGGCTCGAGCCGGCCCCGCCCGAAGTAGGCGGCATCCAGCGCCGCCGCGTGACTCACCGCCACGGCCTCTGCCGTGGACATGACCGTGGACGGCTTGTCCACCACGGTGCCCTCCCCGGTGCGTCCGTGGCGCAGGTCGTTGAACGTGGTGACCAGCAGCTCCAGCACTTCCGCCGGGCATTCCACCCGCACGCCCGATTCCCCCAGCAGCGCCGCCGTCTGGTCCCGCACCAGGCGCAGCTCCAGCTCCCGGTCCGCCAGCGGGGCCACCGTCTCGAAATTGAACCGCCGTTTCAGCGCGCTCGACATCTCGTGCACGCCCCGGTCCCGCAGGTTCGCGGTGGCGACCAGGTTGAAGCCCCGCCCGGCGAACAGCACGCCCTCGGCCCCGGCCAGCTCCGGCACGTGCAGGCATTTTTCCGAGAGGATGCTCACCAGCGTGTCCTGGATCTCCGGCTGGCAGCGGGTGATCTCCTCGAACCGCGCGATCGCCCCGGATTTCATGGCGCTGTACAAAGGCGACGGCACCAGGGCCCGCGGCGTGGGCCCCTCCGCCAGCAGCAGCGCGTAATTCCAGGAATACTTGACCTGGTCGTCCGTCGTGCCGGCCGTCCCCTGGATCGTCAGCAGCGAGCAGCCGCTGATGGCCGCCGCCAGCAGCTCCGACAACATCGACTTGGCCGTGCCCGGCTCCCCCACCAGCAGCAGGCCCCGGTGGCCCAGCAACGTGACGATGCACCGCTCCACCAGCGCGTCGTCGCCCAGGAACTTCGGCGTGATGACGGTCTGGACCGGTTTCCCCTGCCAGGCATGCTCCAAGCCCCCGCCCTCCACGCCCAGGATGAACTGCCGCACACCGCGCGGGGAAAGCTGCCAGCCCGGGGGGCGGGGATGGCTGTCGTGGGCGGCCAGCGCCGCCAACTCCTCGGCGTAGGTCACCTCCGCCGGCGGACGCATCGAGCGGGGGCGGGCGGGCGGGATTGGGGACGGGCTGTTTTCAGATGGGGTATTCATGATGGGGTTGGCGCGGTTCAGGCCTCGTGGTCGGGCTCCCCTGCCTGGGCTTTGCCAGCGATCCGGACCAGGTCCCCCATCGCCTCGGAAAAGGCGATGGCCGGCGCCTGGCCATAGGGCACCAGCCGCGGGTCGTTGGCGTTGTCCGGCTCATTGTAAAGGTAGCTGCCGATCTGCACGCTGCCGTGCTTCACAAAATAGACTTTGCCCAGCGTGATGTCGGTGTACATGTCGATGCCCACATACATGCCTTCCAGCTGCAGGAACACATCCACCCCCGCCGCCGGGAAGCTCTTGAGGTAGGCGCCGATCCCGCCGGCGTCGCACACGGAGCCCCGGCTCCAGCCCAGCCGCTCCGCGCGGCCCTTGAAGGTCATGGCGTTGAGGCTCGTCCCCGAAAACTCCTGGCCGAACCGCGTCTCCCGTTGCTCCGGCAGCACCGTGGCCAGCGGCCGGTCCAACTGGGCGAAGGGCGGCTCGATCTCGTAATCCGCCAGGTGCCGGACCCAGGCCTCCCGGGCGGCGGGGGCAAGCTCCAGCGGGTGCACGATTCCCACCTGGCTGATTGCCTCCAGGTTGGGCGGTTCATCCAATTCATTCGTGAGCGAGCCATCCTCCAAGGCGCGAAAGACGGCGGCCAGGCGGCCCGCCGCGTCGTAGCCACCCCAAGCCAATCGTTGGCCAAACGGCCGGAGCAGCGGATGCGCCAGGTACAGCTCCCGCCAGCGTGCGGCCGACCAGCGAAACTGCCGCACCATCAGGTTCTCCATCCGCAGCAGCTGGGACTTCACGGCTTCCTTCAGCCCGGCGGTGAGGGCTTGCATCTCCGCCTTGAGCTCCGCGGGCACGCCTGTGGGCAGCTTGGCCACCCGCTTGCGGGTGTCGGCGTCACGGAAGGCCAGCTTGAAATCGGCGCCGATCCGGATTTCCACCCGCCCCTTGCCGGTCTCCACGATGCGCGGCTCCCCCGCCCGGAATCCCAACCACGGCACCACCAGGTCGCCCAGCTCCTCCGGGGTCAGGTTCCGCGCGTGGGCCGCCCCGGCGAACGCCTCGCTGGCGGCCTTGCCAATGTTCTTGTTCTTTGAGCGGTAGCGGATGGCCAGGGCGTCCACCGCCAGCAGCGCCGCGTCGGTGCCGAGCAAAGCCAGCGCCTGGACCGCGTATTCGGCCAGCTTGCCGCGCATGGCCTCCGCCCATTCCCGGATTTGCCGGCTCAACACCGGCACCAGGCGGTCATCCCCGGTCAAGGCCGCGAAAGCCATCGCCCACCGGTCGTCGGCCTCCATTTCCGAACCGAGGAAACCCTCGAGGACCGCCAGCGCGAGCCCGCCGCTGGTGGCGCGATCGATGAGCGCGTAGAGCGGCCGCGCCTCCAGATCGGCCCGGATTTCTTTGACGCGGGATTGGCGGTAGAGCAGGTAACGCAGCGCCTCCGCATCCAGCGGCTGCCCGTTCTGAAGCGTCGGCTTGGGCAGGCGCTCCGGATCCAGCCAGGGGGCCGGCGGGCTTTTCACCCGGGCCAGGGTTTTCTGGATGCGCGCGCGCAGATCCCGCCCGGCCAGATCCGGGCTTCCGCCGGCCAGGTGCTCCAGCGCCTGCAGCAATCCATCGCGCACATTTTCATCCTCCTCGACTTCCAGCCGGGCCCGGAGTTCGGCGGCCGCCGCCGGCGTGCCGAGCGCCCGCAGCCAACTGGCCGCGGCCAGGCGGGTATCCGCTTTGCGCGCAGCCCACAGCTCGGCCGCCCGGGGCAGCCGCGCATCCCCCAACCGGGCCAGCGCGGCCGCGGCCGCTTCCCGCACGGGCCGGGATTTGTGGCCCAGCAGCGGCCAGAGGGCAGCCTCCACCGCCGCCGCATTCCAATCGCCCGCCAGCCGCGCCAGTCGCGCCACCGCGCCAAAATCCGCGCCGCCGAAAGCCGCCTCGAACCGGGCCGCGATGGCCCCGGTATCGCCGGCTTCCTGGAAACCGGTCCAAAGCTGCAAAGCCCGCAACTGCACCTCGGGTTGGGCGGTCTCGAAGCAGGCCTCCAGCAGCGGCACCACGCCGCGCCCCAAAACCCGGGCCGCAGCGTCCAGCGCCTCGATTTTATAGACGGATTGGTTCTTGCGCCGCCACGCATCGGGGCTGAGGGGGGCCGCGAAATACAGCTGGAGCGCCGAACCCGCCTCGCCGCCTCGCCGGGTGGCCAGCCAGATCGCGGCGTCCCGGGCCCCGGTCCACAATTCAATCTCCGCATTCGAATCCCGCTCCCGCAGCATCTGTCTGGCCAGGCGCTCCATGAGCGGGCCGTGCCGGCTGGGATTGGCCAGTTCCAGCCGTTCCGCCAGCAGGAACCGCTCGGACTGGTTGGTCAACAGGTCCAGGGCCTCTTCCGCCAGCGCACCAAAAATGCCCGTATCGACATTCAAAAGCGCCACCCAGAAGCCCGCCCGGAATGAGTGCGGCTTTCCCGAACGCAACAACCCGGTCAGGATCCGGGCCAGCCGGGCCGGGGCGGACACCGCCAGCAACACGCCGGTTTCGCTGACATTGGCATTCTCTTTCACCAGCCGGGTGAACAGCCGGCCCAACTCCGCATCCGCCAAACCGAGCAGGTGGTTTCCCGCTGCGCTGGGCGTGCCGTCCGGCCGCCGGAGCGGACTGATCCACCCGGCAATCTGCCAGGCCAGGATTTCCCCAGGCCAGCCCAGGGCCAGCAGCAGCCGGCAGCCTTCCGCAAACTGCCCCCCCTCGGGATCCTCCGCGGCCACCTTGGCCAGCCATTGGCCCGCCGCCCGGTGGAACTGCGCCGCGCCACAGGCCCGCAGCAGCCTTTGGCCCGCCTCATCCAGGGTCCGGGGCAGGCCCAGCGCTTCCAGAAGCTCCCTGCTCAGGTGTTCGAAACGGCCCGCCTTGGGGAGCGCTGCCAGGTGCTTTGGCTCGCCGGTCGTGATGAATTGTTTCCAGGCCGGAGCCTGCCAGAACCGGTTGAACCGATCCGCGGCCAGCTCATCCAGAATTTCGCTGATTTGTTTCATGGGTTTGCCCGTCACATGGCTTGGGATGACCTTTTACCACCGCCCCACGCCAAAGCCAGCAGTTTTTGGCGGCGGCGACGGGAAGCTGCCGCAGTTCAGTTCAACCCGCCTTGAAGCTGTTCCACACCAATAAACCACCGGTTCATCCCAAACCACCTCCGCGCATTGCCTTGGGGGATAAAATGGCAATAATGAGTCCGATGAACGAAAAAGGGTGGCATCTGACGCGCTGGAGAACGCGGGTCGCGGCGCTGGCCGGAGCCTGGCTTGCTGCGGTGGTGGCGCTTGGGCAAAAGGCTGAGGGGCCCGGATCTTCCGGGACCACCACCGGCACGGTGAAGGACGCCACGGAAGAGTGGATCCTGGTCCAGCCTGTGGGGAGCCTGCCCCGGCGCCATTGGTTCCAGTGGATCGACGCGACCAACCGGGCGACCAACCAGGCGATCCAGGCCGCCGCGGCCAGGCTCAAACCGGAGGATCGGATTGAAATCCGCTGGTCTTTCGACAACCGGCTCCGGATCGAAGCCTTGACCGTGGCCACTGGCGACCCGGGGGAAACCGCCCAGCCGCCAGCCGCCGCCGCCCAAACCAATTCGCCCGGCGGGGCGGCCAGCCGGAATCCGGCTCCCTCCCCACTTACCAACCCGGCCCCGGCCCGGCCATTGGCCACCAACGCCGAACCGGCCTTGGCCACGAACCATGCCCGGCTGGCTGCCACTCCACGCCCGCCGCCCCCACCACCCGCCACCGGCCCGGCCCGGCCGTCGCGACTGGCGGAGACCGTCAACGGCCTCATCGACAAGCTGGGCGCCGCGGGCGGGCGGCTGCTGGAGTTGCCGCTGTTCATGGTCCTGGGTGGCATCGCCCTCGCGGGCCTCCTTTTGGCAGCCGCCATCGCCATCCAGGGCCGGCGCCGGAACCGGCCCGGGCGCACCCGCGCCATCCTGATCGCGGAAGCGGTGCTGGGCCTGTGTATGATGTTTTTCGTGGTGGACCGCAAGGTGGCCCGGCTCGAGACCTCGCTGATCGCCCTGCGGGCCAAAACGAGCGCCGACTCTGCCACCATGTTCCAGGCGGTCGCCCGGCTGGAGAGCAAGCGCCGCACTTTCCTGCGCGACCCGGCTGAAGCGCAAAAGCTGCTGGCAGCGGAGTTCGGGGAGGTGAGCCTGCGCCCCTTCATCCTGGACGAGGCCACCGACATCGTACAGATGCACATCAAACGGCCCCTGGCCCAGGCGTTCCTGGCGGTGATCGACTTGCGCAACCCCGCCCTGGAAATCAAGCTGGGGACCAACTTGCTCCAGAAACGCCTGACCAGCGTTTTCGCCCGCGAGAACGACTGCTCGCTGGCCATCAACGGCGAGGCGGGCGAATCCCCCGCACCCAACTCCGGCCTGGGCGACTGGACCGGCTACCTGGTCCAGGGCGGACAGGTGCTCCTGCGGGAAGGGTCCCGATACCCCGCGCCTTATCTTTGCTTCGATCCCCGGAACCACGCCGAATTCATCCCGGCTTCCGCGACCAATCGCCTCCTGGCGCCGGACCGCTTCAATGTCATCTGGGGCCGCTGGGATGTGCTGGTGAACGGCGCCGTGCAGAAGGATTCCGCCAGCAGCCAGCAGCCCCGGACGGCCATGGCCATCAACCAGGATGGCACGCTCCTCTACCTGCTCGTGGCGGATGGCCGCCAGCGAAATTACAGCAACGGCCTCACCCAGGCCGCCGCGGGCCAGTGCCTCAAAGCTTTTGGCGCCTATAACGGCATGCTCTGCGACGAAGGCGGCTCCTCCTGCATCTACCTCAAGCAGTTCGGCGGCATCGCCAATGTGCCCGCCGACGGCATCGGCCAGGAACGGCCCACTTACACCCATTTCGGCCTCCGGCTCCGCCCGGGCAGTTGAGACCCCCGCCTGCGGCCGCACCGGCGCAAGGACCACGCCGGCTCCCGCGCGCCGCTTGACGCGCGCCGGTTCTACGATTACTTATATTTCGTTGTTGAACGAAATATAATCGGCTGGAAGCGAGGTTTCCTTATGAGTGAATTGAATCAACCAGTGGATCCGGAGGCGGTCCGCCAGAAAGTGCGCGAGGGCTACGGGGAAATCGCCCGGCAGGGGAACGAATCACGGTCGGGCGGCAAAAGCTGCTGCGGCTGCTCCCCGGCCGGGGCCGCCGACCTGGCCCGGCAGATCGGTTATTCAGCGGAGGAACTGGCCGCCCTACCGGAAGGAGCCAACCTGGGCTTGTCCTGCGGGAATCCGCACGCCCTCGCCGCCCTGCAGGCCGGGGAGGTGCTGCTGGACCTGGGCAGCGGCGCCGGTTTCGACCTGTTCATCGCGGGCCGCAAGCTGGGCCCCTCGGGCCGGGCCATCGGCGTGGATATGACGCCCGACATGCTGGCCAAAGCCCGCAAAAATGCCGCCGCTTACCGCCAGAAATCCGGCTTGGACAACGTGGAGTTCCGGCTGGGCGAGATCGAGCACCTGCCCGTGTCGGACTGCAGCGTGGACGTGGTGATCTCCAACTGTGTCCTCAACCTCTCCCCCGACAAGCCGCAGGTGTGGCGCGAGATTGCCCGGGTGCTCAAGCCCGGGGGGCGCGTGGCCGTTTCCGACCTCGCCCTGCTCCAACCGCTCCCGCCAGCCGTGCTGGAGATGGTGGAAGCCTTGATCGGCTGCGTGGCCGGGGCGGTGCTGGTGCCGGAAACCGGGCAGATGGCCCGGCAGGCCGGCCTCGCGGAAATCACCCTCACCACCCAGTCCGGTTACGTGGATGGCATGCTCGACTGGCAGGATCCGCTTTACCAAAAGATCCTGGGGTTACTGCCCCCCGGTGCGAAACCTTCCGCATACGTCACCAGCCTGGAAGTCACGGCGCGCAAGCCAGCCCTGGGCAGCCAGGGAGCCGCCGCTTCGCTCTACACCCCGGCGGTGGCGGAACTGGTGGCCATCGGGGCCGCCATCGCCTCCAACTGCGAGCCATGCCTCCAGCACCATTGCGCGCAAGCCCGTGCGCTGGGGGTGGCGCTGGACGACCTGGCGGCGGCCGTGAACACCGCCCATACCGTCCGGCAGGCTCCGGCCCGCTCCATCCTCCAGCTGGCCGACCGGCTGCTGGCGGGCGATCCGGATCCCGCCCCGGAAAAGGGGTGTTGCTCCAGTTCCCCGGCGAACCCGCCCGGGACCGGCTGCTGCTGCTCTTGAACCTCCGCCTGCGGGCGGTATGGACGGCCTTTCCTGGCCCACCCATGGCCCGGGTGGGCCAATGCCTTGGCGGTCATTGCACCGCCAGGTTCCCATCCAGCCGCAGCACTCCGCCGCGCGTGGTGGGGAACGCAGCGGCCTGGCCACCGGCGCGGACCCGGCACCGGTTCCCCAAGGCGGAGCGGATGACCACCTCCCGCACCCGGCCATCCCGCCAGGCCAGGTCCACCTCGAAGCCGCCCCGGGCGCGCAGGCCCTTGAAACTGCCGCTGGCCCAGCCGGCCGGCAGCGCGGGCAGCAGGCTGATCTCCCCGGCGTGGCTTTGGAGCAGCATTTCTGCGATGCCCGCCGTCCCGCCGAAATTGCCGTCGATCTGGAACGGGGGATGGTTATCGAAGAGGTTCGGCAGGGTGGAGCGGGCCAGCAACAACTGCAGGTGGCGGCCGGCCTCACGGCCATCCTCCAGCCGGGCGAAAAAGTTCACCACCCAGGCGCGGCTCCACCCGGTGCCGCCGCCGCCCTTGGCGAGGCGGTAATCCAGGCTCTTGCGCACCGCGGCGGCCAGCTCGGGCGTGCCGCGCGGGGTGATCTGCGAGCCCGGGTGCAGGCCGAACAGGTGCGACATGTGGCGGTGGCCCGGCTCCGGCTCATTGTAATCCTCCACCCATTCCTGCAGGCGGCCGTCGCGTTTGCTGATCTGCAGGGGCGCCAGCCGCTCCAGCGCGCGGGCCAACTCCCGCCGCAACTCCGGCTCGAACCGCTCCGCGCCGGTGTCCAGGGCGTCGATGGCCCGCAGACAGTTGCCCAGGAGGTCGTGGACGATCATGAGATCCATGGTGGCGGCATAGGTGAAGGAGCCCCGGGAGCCATCCGGCAGGAAAAAGACGTTTTCGGGCGAATGCGAAGGGCACGTCACCAGCCGGCCGGCTACCGGCGAGCCGGCGGGCGCTTCCACGAGGAAATCCAGGATGAACCGGGCGGCGCCTTTCATCAGCGGCCAGGCCCGCTGGCGCAGGAACTCCTGGTCCCCGCTAAAGGCGTAATGCTCCCACGGGTGCTGCGAGAGCCAGGCCGAAGCCATGGGCCAAATGCCCCACACGCCGTCGATGGGCGCCGCCCCGCGCCACAGGTCGGAGTTGTGGTGGACCACCCAGCCGCGGCAGCCGTAGTGCTTTTGCGCCACTTCGGCGCCGGTCACTTGCAGGTCGTCCAGGAGGTCGAAGAGCGGCGTGTGGCACTCGGCCAGGTTGCAGACTTCCACCGGCCAGTAGTTCATCTCGGTGTTGATATTCACCGTCCACTTGCTGCCCCAGGCGGGTAGCACATCCTGGTTCCAGATCCCCTGGAGATTGGCCGGCTGCGAGCCCGGGCGGCTGCTGGCCGCCAGCAGGTAGCGGCCGTACTGGAAATACAAGGCGCAGAGCTGGGGATCCTCCGCCCCCTCCCGCACGCGTTTGAGGCGCAGATCGGTTGGCTCCCGGGCCGCGCCCGCGCCGCCCAGGTCCAGCGCCACGCGATCCATCAACCGGCGCACATCCGCGGTGTGGCCTGCCAGCAGGCGCGCGACGGGTTTCTGGACCGCCGCCGCCAATTGGGGACGCCACACCGCCGCCGGATCGCCGCTGATGTCCCGGTAATTTTTAAAACTAGTGGCCGCCGCCAGGCGAAGGGTGACGCTGGTGGCCTTGTGAATGACCATCCGGCCTCCGGTGATCTCCAAGGTGCCCCCCTCCAGCTCGGCATTCAGACCGCTTTCAAACCGGATGCCCGCGCCCTTGACCCCGGCCACCAGGGAGCGATCCTTGCCGTCGCCCACCCACTGGCCCCGCAGCACGATCTGCCGGGGGCCGTCCGCTGCCACCTCGCCCGGGTGGGGCGAGCTCAAAGCCGCCGAAAAATCCAGCTGGCCCGGCTGGCTGGAAGCGATCCGCACCACCAGCACCTGGTCCGGGGCGGAAACAAAACATTCCCGGGTGTAGGTGACGCCGTCCAGTTGGTATTGGGTGCGGGCCACGCCGTCCAGGAGATCCAGCTCGCGCCGGTAACCGGTGGCGGCGCTGTGGCGTTCAAATTCCAGGCGCAAGTCCCCCAGCGGCTGGTAAGCCTGCTGGAAGATTGGCCTGCCCATGAGGCGCCGGCCCGCCAGGCGGGCGGCTTCCTTTTCCTGCCCGGCGAACAGCAGGCGGCGCACCTCGGCGAGATTCTCCGCCGCCCCGTCCACCGCGTAGCTGTGCGGCTGGCCCGACCACAAGGTGTCCTCGTTGAGCTGCAGCCGCTCTTTTTCCAGGCCCCCGAAAACCATGGCGCCCAGGCGTCCGTTGCCGATCGGCAGGGCTTCGTTCCAATTCCCCGCCGGCTGGCGGTACCAAAGAGTGTTCAGAGGCTGGGCCGGCGGCTCCGCCGGGCCTGGCAAATCAGCCGCGTGGAGGGAGGCGCTGGCGGCCAGGATCCCCAGCCACCCAGCCGCGAACCACCGCCGGCCGCCGGCGGACCACCTGGAAGCGCATTGAGCCAAATCACATGTGCGTTGCATATGGCCCGCATCCTACGGGATTTCCGGCGTGCGCACAAGTACCCTGCCAGTACCCTGCCAGAGCCATCCCCATTCAACCCCCAGGCCCGCCTGGCCCTTTACGTATCCCCACCCAAACCGAATTTTTTCCATCATCCCCTGCCGACGATGGGCCAATGGTCGACCAGGTCGCGGATCGAGACCTTTTCGACGGGCTCCCACACATCCATTGATGCGTCATCATACTTAAGGGTGGCCTTCCGAACACATTTCGCAACTGCGGCACAACCACCATCCCACACGAAGGCGTCAGGATCGGTGAACGAGTCTGGCCAATCTGCCGGCAGTTCAGCCGCCGCCCAGTCGTCGGGCAGGTCCAAAACGCCAAACATACCGTCATGCGCGTAGGAGGTCCGGTTCGGTTCCTGATCCAAAGGTTCAGCTAAAACGTCCTCGAACCGGCGGTGAAAACGGCAATACTTGCCTGTCTCTAGCAGATAACGCAGTGCTTCCCGGTCGTGGGGCAATTCGAAAACCACCTCAAAGTCAGATGCCTTCTGAAACACCTCCATGAAGATCTTCTCGCCCCGGTTCACCGCCGCCCCGTCTGATACGCGGTAATAAATGTCAATCTCGTCACCCTCGAGCACGAGATGCAGTGATAGTATGGATGTGTCGGGAAATGCGTCGGTATTCATAGTGCAGGTCTAGATCTAACACCGCCGAATTCACACATACAAACAATATATTCGTTGCCATGGCTTTTTATAGAACAGGCCTCTGTGGCGACGTTTGCGCAGTGAACCCATATACGGTCGATTTGCTCAACAACCTCCACTCGGAAGAAGGCGCCAGCGATGATCTCGTTTTCAGGAACCAAGGCAGTTCCAGCGATACCTTTGCCCTTAATGCGGGAATCGGATCCATACCCGTTAATCGGTTGCAGAGTGGGTCGATCCCCTTACCGTGGTCTGGATTCTCCTTGGTTAACTGCATCATGTTGCATGGTCCGATGCAGGCCGCATCAACGCCAGGAGTTCCTTGATCCATCGACAGACTGCCAGGTAGTCCTCCAAAGGCATGCGCGTCAACTCCGCCAACGCTCTGAGTTTGGCCTGCTCCAACGCTAATTTTCCCCCACTGGAGCTTCCATGGTCGCCAAGTCGTTCCACGGCACGGAGACTCAACTCCATTTTTTCCTGGATGTTCTCGGCGACCAAAGCCAGTCTCTCCAGGAACAACCAGTTGAACCTGAACTTTGGGAATAGGGCCTGCAACCGTCGGTCTGCCTTAACGAAGGCCGCCTGGCAGTGAGACCTTTCCGTTTCGCTGGTTGCCTGTAGCAGACTGGCATATGCGTTGTCCACCTTCTGGTCGATCAAGCGAACTTTCCGGATTAGTGTCTGGAGAGTCTTCTGGTGCTCGTCCCACTGGCGCAACTTGTGCTGTAATACCCACGAACGCAGGTCATTATCGATGGGATCGGCGACCCACTTTTCCGCTGATACGATGTGGTCCTTTCCAGTAAAGCCCAGGCTGTAGAGCAGTTTCCGTAGTTCCTCGATCACCTCCGGAGAAGCCGGAAGGACCAGGCGCCGGAGATACCTCTCGAGGTAGGCGTCGAACCGTCCGCAAGAGCCGACCCGCAGGCTCGGCGGCTTCATGCTCCAAATGTCGTGAATATACTTGGCCGGCTGGATCCTGTAAACCCCTTCGCGGCGAGCGACCAGGAACCCAATCCAGTGCACACCGTACATCTCTTCGTGCTCTGCGCGCACAATCGCCCGGGCCTGGGCACCTGCCGGCTCCGGAATGAGCCACCCTGCCGCGAACAGGGACGGCCCGCCCTCGTCCGCATAGGACACGAGGGGAAGAAAGACGGCCGCACCAGCCATTAAGGCACACTCCAGGTTCTTGAATCCAGCCTTCTCGAGGGTCATGACGGGTCCGCCGTCAGCATCTGCGACAACGAATTCCCTCTCGTTTCCGAACTCGGCACCCCCAAGTTCTTGGAGTAACTTCTTGATGTCAGTCATCAGGTCATCCCATAGAAGGCGATCAGTTGGAATCACAACGGTTTTCATTTCGGTCATCATGTTAATCTGCTGCTGAGGTTGGTCCCCCGGGATCAGTGTCAACGATCGCCACCGTCAAGGAACATGGACAACTGGTTGCCATGGACCACCGGTTTGCCGCCGGCTTCGCAGGTCATGTCCGTATTGGAATTGTAGAACCCCAGAAGCCGCCCTCCAGCATCCCGGAGCTCTTTGCGGACGGAAGTTCTCTGGCAGCGCTTGCCCAGGATCTTCCCGTTTTGTGCCCGAATCCATTGCGTTTCGTTCACCCTCATATGCATTTCTCTGTTTTTTCGACAACTTTACCACGCCACCCCTGACATTTGTGGACGCAGGGGTACCGAATCCTCGAAGGTTTTACCCGTATCAACCGGTGGCCAGGTGATATTTTCAATATCTCTGCAGAGGCTGTCTACGAATGTCATACCCCCTGTCCTATAATCGCCGTATGAATAAGGAACCATTTTCCAGGAACGCTGCCCCAGGTTGGCCTGGCTGGTCAACTGTGGTACCGACTGGTAGATGCCTCGACCCGGTCAAACAGGAAATGATGATTGCCAGTGTCCATGAGGTCCTGGGCCTGGGTCCGGACGAATTGGCGGGATGGAACATCTTGTCGATTCGTGGACGAAACGGCGAGCCCCCGTTAAGTTTTCCCGGCGCGCGGAGCACCAAAATCCTCCACTTCGACGATGTGGAAGCGGATTCTCCCGCCGACGGGTTTTTTGCCGCCACCATGGACGACATCCAGGAAGCCATCCGTTTTTCGAGGGATTTAGGCGACGAACCGCTTTTGATCCACTGTCACGCCGGCATCTCCCGCAGTACGGCCATCGCCTGGATTCTGGTATTTGACAAACTGATGGAAAGGCCAGGTTCGGTTCGCCTGGCCTTTGGCATCGTCCGTAACCTGCGCCCTGCCATGTGGCCCAATCGCCATATTTTGAGGCTGGGAATCGAAGCCCTCGTCCCCAGTGCGCTCCGAAAATATATCCTGCAGGAATTTCATAATTGCCTCATTGAATTTGGTTACTTAACATTGCTTTAACATGATCAGCCTTGTCGTCAACTCTATGTTCTGGGCAAGCCTGGTGGCGCTGGTATTAACCAAAGCCGCCGACGTTTATACCACCTGGCGTGGTATCGATCCGGATGGCTTGGCCGAACGCAATCCCCTGGCCCGCCTGTTTTTTAAGCGATGGGGAGTGCGCCTCGGGATGGGTTTCATTGGCCTTGCCTGGGTCCTTATTGTTTTGGTCACTTACACAGGGGCCTGGCTTTACGGAACTCTTGCCTACAAGGTTGCCGTGGCTGGGATCGGATCCGCCATGGCTTGGTGCCAATGGGACGTCGCCCGCGTGAATGCCACCGGCCGGACGACTTTATTTACGCGGTTCCTATCCCGGTTTTATAACATGTTCCGAAAGTGAATATTACCAACCCCAATGAACACAATTGTGGACATTGATTTTCTCCTGGCTAAACTATGCCTCATGCGTTACCCTGATATTTATTGCGTCCTTGCGGCAGTCACCGTGTCATGAAGGAGGTACTATGAAATTTATCCATACCGCAGACTGGCAGCTTGGAGCGGCGTTCCGACAAGTGCCCGGTGATGCTGGCGCCCGGCTTCGTGCCGCAAGACTTGAAGTGATCGAGCGTATTGGCGCCGTAGTCGGCGAGCGGCAGGCTGAGTTTATTCTCCTTGCTGGAGATATATTCGACAGCCACATCGTCAGCCATAGCGTCATTGCCGAGGCTTGCACCAAGCTGCGCCGGTTACCGGTGCCGATTTATATTATTCCGGGAAACCACGACTATGGCGAAGGCATAGAAAGTATCTACCAGGGACGGGCCTGGTCAACCCATCGCCCCGAAAATGTTCACCTGTTGCTCGAGCCTACCGCAAAACCAGTGCTCGAGGGGCGTGCGGTCATACTTCCCTGTCCCATGCTGCAGCGTCATATCTACAGCGATCCCACGGCCCATTTAACCCCGGTAATGGGGATAAACCTCGCCCCGAATGCGATTCGAATCGGGTTGGCCCATGGCACGGTCATCGGTTTCGAGTCGGAAGACGACGAAGCCTCACCGAACGTCATTGATCCGGTTGTTGTGGAACGGGCACAGCTGGATTATCTGGCCTTGGGCGACTGGCACGGCACGCGCCTGGTTACCGACCGCGCCTGGTATAGCGGCACGCCTGAGCCCGATCGTTTTAAGGATAATAATCCGGGAAATGTGTTGCTGGTCGAAATTGACGGCCCCAAGGCCACCCCCAAAGTCGAACCCATTGCGGTAGCCCACTATTCCTGGCTGAACCGAGAAGCCACCTTACTCAGCAACGCAGATGTGACCGGCCTGGAATCTTCACTGGAAAGCGTGGCCCATCCGGATCGCACTTTGCTTCGCCTCGTCCTGCAGGGCAGCTTGAATCTTGAAAACCACACCCGGCTGGGAAAATTGACCGACCGCGCCGGGGAACGGTTCTTCCATCTGCGTCTCGAAGGCGAAGGTGTCCTGGCAACGCCCGGTGAAGACGAAATCGCGGCCATGTCCAGTGACGCCATTGTGGCCCGGGTCATCAACCGGTTGCGAGAACGCATCGCTGCTAATAATCCCCAGGCTGCTGCCGCACGAGTTGGTTTGCAAATGCTTCACCGCTGGATTGCCGAGGAGAAAGGAGCCGGTTTATGAAATTAGTTTCTGCCCGCGTCCAATATTACCGGGTCCTATCCGGCAACAATCCGGTCGAGGTTCAATTTGATCCGGCGATCCAGTTGATTGAAGGCCCCAATGAAATCGGTAAATCCACATTGATGTCGGCGGTGCATGACGTGCTATTGCTTAAAGCGTCAGGCCAGACGGCCCATCACCAGTCCATGGTGCCGCACTCGGGAGACAAACCCGACGTCACGGTCGTATTCGAAGTGGGAGGAACACGCTGGACGGTCCGCAAGCGATTTTCCGGCCCCAATGGCCGATGTTGGCTGGCTTCCGATACTGAGCGTCTCGAGGACGGCCCGGCTGAAACACGGCTCCTGCAATTGCTCGGTCGCACCAAGGAAGGCTTTAAGGACGACCAGGTCGGAGTATTTCTTCTCACCCATATCCGCCAAGGCGCCAGTGCGACTGATCCCCTGGAATCCCTTAACGACGATACCCGCACCCGGCTCCAAAGCCTGCTGCAATCAGAAAGCCGGGAAGCAGTGCTGAGCCCCGAAGGCCAGCGCGTTACCGACTTGGTGCGCGAGGAGTATCTCCGGCATTTCTCCAAAAAAACCGGTAAACTGGCCGAAAGCAGCGACGCGGCGAAAGCCGCCCGGCTCACCCAACAACTCGAGGAAAAACTGGCTGAGGCAGTCAAGCGACGCGATTCCGTCAGTCAACAAGCCGAGGAATACCTGCGGAAACGCCAGCGGATCCAGGTCTTGGACCAAGGCCGCCCGCAGCTTGCCGAGGCTGTGCGATCCAATGAGATCATCCTGCAGAAAAACGACCTGCTGCAAGGACAGATCAAACAAACGCAGCAGTTTGTTCAGATTTCAGAAACCCAGTTACGCAGTCTCCTCGGCTTTCGCGAGCGGATCGACGAGACAAACAAAACAGCTCAGGCCGCACAAAAGGAACTCGAAGGCGCCAATATTGCCGCTGACGCCCTTCAAACCAGACTGACTTCTCTACAGCAAGAAGAGTCAACGCAATGCCAAGGATTATCGGAATTGGAGACTCGTTCCACCGAATCCCGCCGCAGATTGAACCGGGCGCGTAAAACCGCCGAATTGCGCTCCAAAAGTGCCGCCCTCAACAATCTCAGTAAACAGCGCGAACGCGCTGAAGGACTGGAGATAGGAATCCGTGAACTTCAAAAGCAGCTCAGCCACAACCAGGTTACCCCCAGGGCGTTCGACAACCTGCGTGAGCTCGAGGCCAAGCGTAGCGAAGCCCAAACCAAGCTCGAAGCGGCGGGTGTGGCCATTTCCGTTCGCTCTCGTCTGCCATTCCGCATCGATCAGCCCGGTCACCTTGATCATCCACCCGGAGATTGGTCCAGCCATGCCACGGATCACACCCGGATCACTTTGGGAACAGACGATGCCATCGTCGATATAACTCCCGGTGGTGATGATTTGGAAAAGCGTAAGCGCGCCCTCAACAAGGCCGATGAGGCCTTGCGAGAGGCCCTGGCGGACGCTGGCGTGGAAACACTGGCACAGGCCAGCCAGTTCGCCGTAGCCCGCCGCAATCTGGAACAGGAACTAGGTCTTAAACGACACGACCTGGCCACGCTGGCGCCCGACGGACTGGACGCGCTGCGAGCAGACGAAGCTCGCATCCGCGTGGGGCATACCCAAGTAAGCACGGATCTCAAAGTGCTCAACCGGCCTGATGATCCCCCATTACCGGAAGATGTTGCCGAATTACAGTCACTCCAAGGGAGCCTCGAGGAAGAAGAACAGCAGGCCGGAAAAGACCTGCAGACTGCCAAAATCCAGTTCGCCGCAGTGCGGGAGCGAATCCAGGGAACGCGCCAAGAATTGGGGCTGATCGCAGGGAACATTTCCGGTATCAACCAGCGACTCAAAGATTCCCGCGACCGGATCCAGCAACTCGAGAACGAACACGGCACACCCGACAACCTTGACGCCCAAATCCAAACGCAACAAGCAGGGTTGGATAAAGCAAAAGGGGACTTGAACGCGCTTGTGTCGCAGCAGCAAAACATTGATAGGGCCT
>CAIMWS010000332.1 GCA_903845125.1 uncultured Verrucomicrobiota bacterium | reverse complement strand
TTACACTCAGGGCAACCAGGTGTCCTGAAAAAGATGAAAACCGTGGTGTTGGGAAACCAGTAAACGAATGAACCGATCAAAATTTGGCTTTTTCTCCAAATTTGGCGACCTTTGGCTCGTCATCGGTTTGTTTGGCACCATGCTGCTGCTCATCCTGCCGGTCAAACCGTTCCTCCTGGACATCCTGCTGGCCCTGAGCATCGCCATTTCGCTGCTGATTCTGCTGGTGATCCTCTATGTGAAGGAGCCGGCGGATTTTTCCGGTTTCCCGACCTTGCTCCTGTTCATTACCTTGTACCGGCTCTCTTTGAACGTGGCGACGACGCGGTTGATCCTGCTGGATGGGAACGCGGGCCATATCATCGAAGCCTTCGGCAATTTCGTGGTGCGGGGCAATTACGTGGTGGGGATGGTAATTTTCCTGATCCTGGTGCTGATCAATTTCGTGGTCATCACCAAGGGTGCGGGGCGCATCGCCGAAGTGGCGGCCCGGTTCACCCTGGATGCGTTGCCCGGCAAGCAGATGGCCATCGATGCGGAGTTGAATGCGGGCGTCATCAATGAAGCGGAGGCGCGCACGCGCCGGAAATCGGTGGAATCGGAAGCAGATTTCTACGGGGCCATGGACGGCGCGAGCAAGTTCGTGCGCGGGGATGCCATCGCGGCCATATTGATCACCCTGATCAATGTGGTGGGCGGCTTTGCCATCGGCATCCTGCAGCGGGGCAAATCCCTCACCGAAGCGCTGCAGATCTACACCTTGCTGTCGATTGGGGATGGGCTGGTGTCGCAAATCCCGGCGCTGATCATTTCGACGGCGGCGGGTATCCTGGTGACCCGGGCTTCGTCCAAGAACAGCCTCGGCCAGGAGTTGGGCAAGCAGTTGCTGCTTTACCCGCGCGCCATGGCGATTTTGTGCGGTCTGCTGGGGATCATGGCCTTCATGCCCGGCCTGCCCACCATCCCGTTTTTGTTCCTGGCGGCCGCGGCCGGCATTGTGGCCTATACGCTCAATAAATACGGGCCGGGGGCTTTGTCGCAGCTGGAACCGGTGCCCGCCATGGCGGGCGCCGCCGCGGGGGGAGGCGCCGCCGCCCCCGGCCAGCCCGGGGCCGCCGCGGCCGCGCCCAAGCAGGATAAGCTCGAGAACCTGTTGAGCCTGGATCCGCTGCAGATCGAGCTGGGATACGGCCTGGTCAGCCTCGCCGACACCCGCAAAGGGGGGGATCTGCTGGAGCGAATCACCGGGGTGAGGCGGACCTTTGCCCAGGACATGGGAGTGATCATCCCGCCGATCCGGTTGCGCGATAATCTGCAGATCCCCGCCAATGAATACCGTTTCCTGGTCAAAGGCAACGTGGTGGCGCAAGGGGAGCTGATGTCGGGCTACTGGCTGGCGATGAACGCCACCAACAGCAAGGTGGTGTTGAAGGGCATCCCCACCGTGGAGCCGGTGTTCCAATTGCCCGCCACCTGGATTTCGGAAAGCGAGCGGAAGAATGCGGAACTCAACGGCTTTACCGTGGTGGATGCGGCATCGATTCTCGTCACGCACCTATCGGAAACCATCCGCCGCCGGGCCCACGAGATCCTCAGCCGCCAGGATGTGCAAGCCCTGCTGGATAATTTGAAGCAGACGCACCCCACGGTGGTGAATGAACTGGTGCCCGGCCTGCTGAACGTAGGCCAGATCCAGAGGATTCTGCAAAACCTTCTGGTTGAGGGGGTTCCGATTCGAAATCTGGCCGGAATCCTGGAAAAAGTGAGCGATTATGCGCCGCTGACCAAGAATGCGGATGAGCTTTCCGAATGGGGCCGGAAAGCGGTAAGCCAATACATCGCCAAACCGTATCAGAACGAACAAGGCCAGGTGCCGGCGATTACCCTGGATCCGCGGTTGGAACAGCAGCTGGCGCAAGGCATCCGCCAAACGCCCACCGAGATTGCGCTCATCATGGATCCGAAACTGGCGCGTTACCTGGTGGAGCGGTTATCCAAAGTGATCCAACAAATGCTTTCAACCGGGCAATCCCCAGTCCTGATTTGCTCCCCGCATATCCGCCTGGCCTTGCGCCGCTTCCTGGAAAATACCTTCGCGGATTTCGCCATCCTCGCCTACAATGAGATTCCACCCCGGGTGCAGGTGCAGAGCGTGGCGAGCATAAATTTCCCTGATAATTAAAGCTGGGAATAATTTGCCTATCCCCGGCTGCCCGGGTGTGCATTCCCGGCTCACCTTTTCCTCCAAGGCAGGCTTTTACCGCCTGAAAGCTGCTTTTCCACCGTTTTAAAGGCGGTTTCCGGGGGGGACGAATTCCTTCCACACCTTGGCAATAGTTCTGCTTAACCAACCAATAGCCAATGACAACCGAGCTAACAATGGAAGCGAACCTGCCAGAAACCACTGCGCAGGCCAGGGGATTTACCAACCGGATCCAGCTGCCCGCACGGAGGGAGCAGGGGAATTCCCCAGGTGGAGATCCGATGGAGAATGAAAGGTTGGCAAGAAACCTGCCCCTGGTCCGAACCATGGTTGGCCGGGCGGCCATCAATTTGCCAGCGGAGGCGGATGTGCGAGCCTTATACCGGGCGGCCTTGGCCGGCCTGGCCAAAGCCGCGCGCCATTATGATCCGGGCCTTGGCTCGCCCTGGGAAACGTTCGCGCGCTCCTGGATCCGGCGGGCGATCTTTGACCATCTGCGGTTATTGGACTACGCCGGAGTTGGCGCGGTGAATTCCCTGGGTGCTCCAGCCTATCAAGAAATTAAAACCGGCCATTTTTGTCAGGCGACAACGGCGGCGGCATAGGGTATCTTCCCGCGCCATGGTTCGAATTAATCAACGCCGCCGGCCGGGGTGGGTTTCCGCCGCTTGCGAGGTATGAAAGTGGTTCCGTTTGTGGCGGATTCCGCCGCGGATGCGGTGGCGCAGATCCGGGCCCAGATGGGGCCGGACGCGGTGGTTTTAAGCGTCCGCCAGGTGGCGGGAGGCGGATTGTCGCGTCTATGGCAAAAACCGCGCATTGAAGTCCTGGCCTATCTACCGGAGGAATCCGATCCGGCCAGCGCGGCTGGGGGGGCGGCGCCAGCGGTGGCCCACCCGGCGGCCGAGCCGGATTTGGGAGCCTCGGCGGGAATTCCCAACCGCCCGGTGGCCAGCACTTTTTCACTGACGGATGTCGAGAGCTTCTCCGGGGCCGGCGCCCAGTTCCCCCAGGCGAGCCATAACGCCGCCAGCCCAGGCTCGAATCGTGAATATGGCCATTGGCGCATCGGTCCGGTGTTGGAAAGCGTGGGCCTGCTGCCGCGCTATGCGCAGAAGGTGGTGGATCAACTCCGCGCCACCCATGGGGAGCATTCGCCGGAGGCGGTGAACGAAGAATTACGGCTGGCCCAAGGCTGGCTGCGGCAGGTTTGGCAGCACCGGCAGGCGGCGGCCGGCAACCATGAATCCCAGATCCACATCCTCGTCGGGCCTCCGGGCAGTGGCAAAACGACCAGCTTGTGCAAATGGCTGGTCAACCTGGTGATGATGGAGGGTAAATCGGCGCGGGTATGGCGTTTCGATGCCTTGACGGCGAACACGGCGGAAGTTTTGAATGTTTACTGCGACATGCTGAAGGTACCATTGGATCGATCCCTGGGCAGGGAGCCGCCCGGCGAGGATATGGTGCTGGTGGATGTGCCAGGCGTCAATTGGACCGATCCGGCCAGCATGAAACACGTGGCGGACCAGTTTGGGAGCCTGCCGGACAGCCAATTCCACCTGGTCCTGAATGCGGCTTACGAAGTGCCACTGCTTTTGGCGCAGATCCGTGCCTTTGAATGCATGCCCATCACGGATTTGATTTTTACCCACCTGGATGAGGAGAACCGGTGGGGTAAAATCTGGAATTTTGTGTTGGGAACAAATTACAGGGTCCGCTTCCTCAGCGCTGGGCAAAATATTCCGGGTCAGTTTACCGTGGCGAAAGCGGAGCAGCTGCTGCCGGCGTATTAAAGTTGATTACCAATGAGTTACCGGGAAAATCAATTAATGTTCGCAGGTTGGCAAAGGTTGTGCTATTCAGTCAGCCAGCGGTATATGTATGAGATTGCTTATGGTTCTAGGCGGAGTTCTTGGGTTTGCTTTGGGCAGCGCGGTGGCGCTGGCCCAGGGCTGCTCCTGGCCTTCCGTCCTGTGGCGGGCCAGCGTGGCCGCCTATGTGGCAGGCATTCTCTTGCGGTGGTGGGGCCGGATTTGGTTGGATGGATGGAAACAAATCCTGGACGAAAAGGCCAAGGCAGCGGCCGAGGCCGAGGAAAAAGAACAGTCGCAACCGGCATCCTATAAATCTTGATGACCTATGCCAGTTTTCACGCCAAACTCCCCTGGATCAGCCGACGCCCTGGCGGCGGCGAAGAAACTCAAACAACGGTATCAACCCCTGCCACCGGGCAGCGCCGCCGAAAACGAATTGATCCAGAAGAACATGCATCTGGTCAAAACGATTGTGGGGCGGATCGCCATGACCCTGCCGGCGCACGTCGATAGCCAGGATCTGTATAGCGCCGGGCTGGTCGGGTTGCTCAATGCGGTCCGGAATTACGATCCGAGCACCGGCACCTCGCTGGAGACCTATGCGCGGGTGCGCATCCGTGGGGCGGTTTTCGACGAATTGCGCCGGCTGGACTGGGTGCCCCGCTCGATCCATACCAAGGCCCGCCGCGTGCAAGCCGCGATGCAGGAACTGGAGCAAAAGCTCGGGCGGATCCCCTCCGAAACGGAGATGGCCAAGGCGTTGAAAATTTCCATGGCGGAGTATCAGCAGTTGCTGGATGAGATCCGGCCGGCTTCCTTCGTCTGCCTGGATACCGCGCAGCAGGGCGAATCGGAGGATGGCCCAAACCGTTATGAAACAGTGGCGGACCAGTCGCAGGAAAACCCCATGGAAGCGGCGGACCGGCACGAGTTGACCCGCCTGATCTCCGACCGGCTGGAGCAGTTGCCGGAGATGCAGCGCAAGGTGCTGGCGCTTTACTATTTTGAAGGTTTGCGGCTGCGGGAAATCGCGGAGGCGTATGGTTTGACGGAGTCACGCATCTGCCAGATCCATGCCCAGGCGATTTTAGCCATCAAGGCGTATATCAGCAAATTGGATTCGAAATCGGCAGTTTGATCCCCTCCGGCGGACGCCATTTATGGTCATCATCATCGGCGCCATTATCGTGATCCTCTCCGTCGTTGGAGGCTTCATGGAAGCGGGCGGCAACGTCAAAGCCCTCATCCAGGTTTCAGAATTCATCGTCATCGGGGGGGCCGCGTTCGGGTCGCTGGTGATCATGTCGCCCAAAAAGGTGCTGATGGACATGGTGAAAAAAATCATGCTGGCCCTCAAGGGATCGCCCTATAACAAGACCTCCTACCAGGAATTGCTCAAAGCCTTGTATGAACTGTTCCTGCTGGGCCGCCGCAATGGGATGATCGCCTTGGAAGAGCATGTGATGAATCCCAAATCCAGCAGCATTTTCAGCAAATACCCGACCTTCCTGCACAATCACCACGCCGTGGAATTCCTGTGCAACGGCCTCCGCCCGATCATCGATGGGAAAATCAAGCCGGACCAGCTCAAGATGCTGATGGAAGCGGAGATGGAGAGCATGGAGGAGGAGCACCACGCCCCGATCAGCGTGCTCTCCAAAACGGCGGATGCCATGCCCGGGTTTGGGATTGTGGCGGCGGTGCTGGGCATCGTCATCACCATGGCCTCCATCAGCGGGCCGATCGAAAAAATTGGCGAGCACGTGGCCGCGGCGCTGGTGGGCACCTTCCTGGGGATTTTCATATCTTACGGATTTCTCAATCCCCTGGCGGTAAATATCGAATTTGTCAATGCGTCGGAGATGGCCTATACCCGGTGTATAGCGGCCTCGGTGGTGGGCTTCGCCAATGGCATGGCGCCCATCATGGCGGTGGAAGTCTCGCGGCGCGGGCTCGGCAGCGATGTGCGGCCCAGCGCGGAGGAGCTGGAGGCCATGCTCAAAGCACTCAGCACTCCGGTTAAAAAGTAATGGGCGGCGGCAAAGGACATCACGGTGGCGCTTGGAAAGTGGCCTATGCGGACTTTGTGACCGCCATGATGGCCCTGTTCCTGGTGCTATGGATCACGGCGCAGGACACGAAGATCAAGGAGGCCGTCGAACGCGCCTTCCGGAATCCCTTTCCGGCCATAGGCACCCCGACCAGCTCGGGGATCATGCCGCCCGAGAAAACCCCCTCGATGTCCATCGAACGCGGCAATTTCCAGTTTTCTTCGGTGGTGGAGCTGAACGCCCTGCGGCGCATCCACCAGGATTTGCGGCAAAACCTGCCGTCCAATGAGGAAACTGCCGAGTCCCTGAAGCTGGATCTTCGCGCGGACGGCATATCCATCAATATTTTCGACAAGACGAAAAAACCGGTTTTCAAGCCGGATTCATTTGAATTCACCGAATACGGGAACTGGGTGTTCTCCACCCTTTCCTGGGTGGTGGCCAAGTATACCAATTGCTCCGTCCATTTGGAGGGCCATACGGAAAGAAAGCCCCCCCAAACCGCGGCCAACGGAGCCAGCACGGCAAACAGAACCAATTATGGCCCCTGGGAATTGACGGCGGACCGGGCCAACGCGGCCCGGCGCAAATTCGAAATGCATGGGGTTTTACCCATGCAAATCGGCAAAGTGTCCGGCTATGCGGACACCATCCCCATGCCATCCCCGGATGTGGAAACCATCATAAAACCAGAGGATGAAATCAACCGGCGGGTGACGGTTTTGCTCAAACTCAAAACGGGCGCCTGATTATGGCTGGTAATTTTAGCCCCCTGCGTCCGGCAACTTTTCCCACTGTCAGCAAAGCCACCTTTGTCCCGATGGCGCCCCCGGCTGCAAATGCGGCCGAGCCGGCGGCCCCCAAGCCGGCCAGCGCTCCCCAGCCCTTGCTGCGCCAGGCGGCGGCCTCCGGGGTGGGGCATGCCGGGGCTGACCATAAAGGGCCGCCCCAGATTTCCGTCGAAAAAGAGGGAGACCGGATATCGTTGATCCGGATCCAATGCTCCTGCGGCCAGGTGATCGAGGTGGCCTGCACCTATTGATGCCAGGTTGCGTCCCCGAGGGCTGATTCGCTGGTTCGGTGAACCGCTGGCGGCGAGGTTCGTTCGTCACCGATCGCCCCGGTTTTCGTCGCTCCGGGGGCCAGATTCCTGGGCGCCGAAATCCCGTCTTGATACAACCTGGAACGAAACCGGGTCAGAATAAAAAGTAGGTTCCCAAGCGGATCCAGAGCGGGGTGGTGACCAGGCTTAGGGCCGAGGAGCTGATGACCACGCGTAAGGCGGTGGCGGTATCGCCATCGTAATGTTTGGCCATCACAACCGGAAAGACGGCGGCGGGCATGGCGGCCTGGAGCAGAATCACCCGCTTCAACTCGAGCGAGCAGGGCAGCCAGCGGGCCAGCAACAGAAAAAAAGCCGGCAGGATCAGCTGCCGCAGAAGGCAGGCCACGCCCATGGTCCGCCAGGCCGCCTGAGAATGGAACTCGTGGATCTCATCGGCAATGGTGGCCCCGATCAGGATCATGCCCATGGGGATGGCACACTGGCCGAGCATTTTAAAAATACTCAGCATGAACTGCGGCACGAGTTGGTCGCCGCCCGACAAGTTCAAAGCCTGGCCGACGACGATGGCCAGCAGGGGCAGGTTGAAAATGCGGTGCCATTCCCGGCCCGGCGGGGCTCCTTTGAGCAGCGCCAGGCCGGCGGTCCACAAGGCGACTTCCACCCCCACATTGTGGACGAACAGCACGCCGACCGTTTCCTGCCCGTAAAGGATGAGGGCCAGGGGAATCGGCACATAACCGTAATTATACAGCCCGGCGGCCAGGGCGAAAGTGCGCCGCTGGCGGGCTTCCCGCAGCCCCGCCAGGGAGGCGGCCTGATGGGCCAGGAAAAAGCCGGCCAGGGCGGTGGCGATCCCGGCCAGGGGCGCGAGCAGGAGGTTGCCCAGCTGGTGCAAGGCCTGGTTGCCCAGGGTGGAATCGAGGATCAGGAAGGGCACCAGGACGTTGATGGTGACCCGCAGGATGCTGCGGTCGGCCTCTTCCGTCAGCCAGTTGGCGCGGCGCAAAAGCCCGCCCAGGCCGATGATGCAAAACACCGGCAGCACCGCGCTCAGGACCACCAAAGATTCGCCCACCCGGCCGCCTTTCAGGAAATTCCGGCCCCCTGGCCGGCGGGGAGGAGGACGGCTTTTTCCAAAGCCTCGACCAAGCCATCCATCGTATGCGGCCGGGCTTCCACGGCTGGTTCCAAGCCCAGGGAGGCGATCACCTTGGTGGTTTCCGGGCCGATTGAGGCCAGGCGGAGACCGGGGAATTGGCGAAGGATCTGGGGGAGATTGAACCGGGCGTGGAAATTGGCGGCCGTGGACCCGCTGGTGAAGGTGATCCACTCCGCCCCGGCGGCGAGGAATTTTCCAGCGGCGCCATCGGGATCCTCCGTCTCGGGCAGGGTTTGGTAACAGGCGACGTCATCGACAATCGCCCCCAGCTCGTTCAGTTTGTTGGGCAGTTCCGGGTTGGCGACCTCGGCCCGCAGCAGGAGGATGGCGCGGTTTTCGAGGCTTTCGAGCTCGCTCATGGCGGCGGTGATTTGGGAGGCGACATACTCCTTGGGCATGGCGTCCACCTGTAAATGCAGTTCCTTCAGGCGGGCGGCGGTGGCGGGCCCCACCGCGGCGATCTTCACGCCGCCGATATCCCGCATATCCTGGAACCCCTGGAAAAACATCTCAAAAAAGCGGGTTACGCCCGTGGCGCTGGTAAACACAATCCAATCATAGGAATTCAAGCCGGCCAGGGCGTCGATGATCGGTCCGCGTTCGGCGGGCGGGCCGAACTTGATGCAGGGGATCTCCAGCACCTGGGCCCCTTTGGCCAGGAGCGGCGCGGCCAGCTGGGCCGCTTGTTCCCGGGCGCGGGTGACCACGATGCGCTGCCCGAAGAGCGGGCGTCGCTCGAACCAGGAGGGGGTGGCGCGCAAGCCCACCGCTTCCCCCACCACCAGCAGCACGGGCAGACCGCCCCGGAAGGCGGTGGCGGAGGATCCCACCGTGGCCAGGGTGCCCTGGATGACGCGCTGGCCACCGGTGCCGCCCTCGATGATGATCGCCGCGGGGGTGCCCACGGGCCGGCCCAGGCTGGCGAGGTGATTGGCCGTGGCGCCAATTTGCGCCGCGGCCAGCCGCACCACCAGGGTGCCCGGCAGTTCCCCCAAACGCCGCCAATCCTCCGCGCCCGATCCTGCGCCGCCACCCGGTGGGATGGATACCACGGCATAGCCGGAAAGCCGGCCGGCCTCCAATAACGGGATGCCCGCAAAACTGGGCGCGGCCTCGGTCACGGACACTCCGGGGACCACCTCCACCGTGGCGCCGTCGAGCACGCCGGCGGCCAGCGCCTGGGTGGATTCCAGCAGCGCAAGATCGCCCACCAGGCAGACCACGGAATGGCCTTCCCGGGCGCCGGCGGCGGCCCGGGCATACAGGTCTTGCACCGTCTCCGCCCAGGCCACGCCGGCGGATTTTTTGGCGTGGCGCAACAACTCGCGCGCCACCAGCCGGTGGCCAATCACCAGGTCGGCTTGTTTCAGCAGTTCCAGGCCGCGCAGGGTGAAAAGACCTGGATCGCCGGATCCGGCCCCCACCATAAACACCATACCTTTACGTTTCATCGGGGATATCATAGGGGATGTTTTGATGAAGGCAAATCCGGGAAAATGCGGGTGGCGGGCTGCAAATCCAAGTTGATTGGGAAAAGGCGGGCTGCTAAGGTGTGGCCAATGAAAGCTAATAAAGTAACCCCGCTGGTCAAACGCAAAGTCCAGGGCCAGGTTTCCTGGCCAATCCGGTCCCAAAACGTGGAAGCTTGGGTGACGGAAATGGGTGGGCATCTCGGCCCGGTGGTTTTCGATCGCAGTGATAAAAAAATCCAGCCTTACTCGGTGGCGCCGTGGGCGGAGGAAAAACCGGATGCCTCCCTGCCGCCCATCTTGCAGGCCTTGCGGGGGGACTTTTTCTGCGCGCCTTTTGGCGGCAATGGCACCGCTTTCCGCGGGGAAAAGCACCCGGCGCACGGGGAGACAGCCAATGGCAAATGGGTGTTTGAATCGATCGCAACTGATGCCCAGGCCACCACCTTGCACGTGAGCTTGAAAACGACGGTGCGCCCGGGGCAGGTGGATAAAAAGATCACCCTGGTGGATGGCCAAAACGTGGTTTACTCGCTCCACACCCTCTCCGGCATGAGCGGACCGATGGACCTGGGGCATCATGCCATGCTGCATTTCCCGGACCGCCCCGGCAGCGGGCTGGTCTCCGTAAGCCCGTTCACCTATGGCCAGGTGTTTCCCCAGGCATTCGAGTCGCCGGAGAACCGCGGCTATAACAGCCTCCTGGCTGGCGCCGAGTTTTCGTCGCTGGAAAAAGTGCCTTTGATGAACGGGGAAACCACCGACCTTACCCGTTATCCCGCACGGCGCGGATTTGAAGACTTGGTGATGATGGTGGCCGACAGCCAGCTGCAACTGGCCTGGACCGCCGTCGTCTTCCCCCAGGAGCGCTATGCGTGGTTTGCCCTGCGCAATCCCAAAATCCTGCGCAATACCGTGTTCTGGATTTCCAATGGCGGCCGCCATTATCCGCCTTGGAACGGCCGGCACACCAACCGGATGGGATTGGAGGATGTGACCGCGAACTTCCATCTCGGTCTGGCGGAATCGGCCAAGCCGAATCCGCTCTCGGAAAAAGGTTTTGAAACCTGTCTCAAACTCAACGCCCGAAAACCGCTGGACGTGCCCTACATCATGGGCATCGCGTTCCTGCCGGCGGGCTTTGAGCGGGTGGTGGCGATCGAGCCGGAGGCCAGCCGCCAAGCGATCACTTTAGTGGCTTCGAATGGCAAGCGCGCCACGGCCGCCGTCAATGTGGATTTCCTGAAAGTTTAGGCTGGGCAGGGCAGGGCCATGGCCCCCTTTAATGGTGCCCGTGGCAGCCGGTGCAGGCGGCGCCGGCACGGATGCGATCCGTGTCCGGCGGGTAAATGGTGTTCAGTTCGTCGGCCAGCGCGGTCCACTTGGCGATCTCGCTGGCGCCGATTTCCTCCCGTTCAAAGGTTTCACAGGCCGCATCCAACTGGTCAAATTCATGGGCGGGGATGGCCTGCTGCGCCATGGGATACAGGATGTGGTCCTCTTTCTGGATGTGCCCCAGCAGCAGGGTGATGAATTCATCACCGTGTTCCCCGGCTTGGGTGATTTCCCAAGTCGTCAGCGGTCCTTGGCCGGCCCCGATTTCCGCCAGCGCGCGTACGTGGTAGCGTCCCGCGGAATGCTCTGACAGCATCACGCTGATGGGACCGAATTCGCGCGGAAAGCCGCAATCGTTCATTTTGACGAAGAGGCGGTCCTCCTCCTTGCCGTGTTGGCAGCGGTCGGCAAAATTCCGGAAAAAACCGGCGAATTGAGCCAGGTGTTGCCGCGGCAAATCCGGATTGGTGCCCAATTTTTGCAGGAAAGTGGCCAGGGATCCGAGGACCTGCTCGATCAGGCGATGCTCGCTCATTAATTTATCGATGGATTTATTCATGTTATAAGCCTTTCTTGATATGTTATAAGGCATACCTTATCACCCGGCCGGGTTGATTTCCTTGATCCGGATCAAGCTTGCGGCCAATTCGAAGGAGGGCGAAATTCAGGGAGCTTGGAGCGGAGAGCTTGGAGCGGAGGGCGGAGGGCGGAGGTCAAGGCTTGGGATCGGTTCGCGGTGGCAGGACGGGTGGTTGATTCGTGGCGGGTGGTGGATCTGGCAGCGGGGAGTCCCCATTTTTTTTGCGAGGCGGTTCCTTATCGCGGCCGAACATGCCTTTGACCGCATTGACGGGTGCCAGGTAAATCGACTCGCTTTTGATGTCGAGCTTGTTCACGGAGCCGGATAAACGATAAACGAAGGCTTTGGTGATCGGGGAAAAGAGGACACTCACGACCTGGCCCAACACCCAGGTGTCGCGCAACACATAAGCCTCGATGCGGGCATTCAGGTTGGTGCCGAGGATATGAACCTCGCCGGAGCCGGCGATGCGGACGGTGGGGAGATGGATTTTCAAATTATCGCTGCGCACCACGGAATTGGTGATGGTAAAGCTGGCGGTGGCATTCTCGTTGGGGTTCTTGGCGAGGGTTGCCGCCCGGGCCAGGAGCATCATCCCGAGCGCGGAGTTCCGCAGGGTGATGCGGCCATTGCCCTGCCAGCTATTCCAGTCGGTGGCATTGGCGTGGGCGTTGGTCAAAACCAGGTCGAGCTTGCCTGAAACCTTGTTCGTGGCGATGGATAGATCGCTCAGGATATCCCGGATCTCCGAGTTTTCCACGGCCAGGAAGAAATCCAGGTCCGATCCCTTGGGCACGCTGAAGTCGGCGGTGAGCCCCCCGGTAATGCTGCCGCCATAAAAGGATCCGGTAAAATTGCCGATGCGCATGGTTTCGTTGGTCCAGCCCACCCGGCCGCTCACCTGATCCAGGTTGAACTTGCTGAAGCTGAACGGCCCGCCATCCACCTGGAACTCGAGCGCGCAGGGATAGGGGCCGGGCACCGTTAAAAAACCATTAACCTTGATGTCTGGCGGCTGATTGGAAGGGAAGCGGTAAGGCTCGACGGATTGCGCGGTTTTGGGGCCGATCGCGGCCGCCACGTTGGGTGGCCAGGCCTGCGTCAAGCCATTGGTCATATGGAGCTGTTTGAGGACCTTGTCATACCGCAAGCCCTCCATTTTTACCGGGCGGCCCTCGCACAGGACTTGGATATTAGTGGCCACCAGGCTGGTCTCGTCATCCTTCAGCCAGGCGGAGATCTGGTCGAAGAATTGTTTGCGGAAAGTGATTTCGTTGGCCCGCAAGAAATTATTGGTGAAACCGTAGCGGATCTGATCAATGAGGATTTCCTCCTCGGGCATGTGCACGGCGGCATTGAGCACCGCAAATTGGCTGTCGGTCCGCAGGAGGGTGGCATGCAATTCGCGCACATCCTGACCTTGATAGCGGAAATTCCCAGCCTGGATTTTGACTTCAAACAGGGGCGGGGAATCCGAGCGCCACTGGTCGGTAAGGCACCCTGTGACTTGGGGGGGCTGGCTCCATTCGAAGCGGTTTAAAAATTCCCGCTGGCTGTCGGTGGCCAGGAGCAGGGCCGCGCCGGGATCCATTTCGCTCCGCCAAGCCCAGGTGTAGTCATCCGGACCGCTGTCGCTGCAGTAGGTCAAAACCAGGTTTCCGCTCGGATTTTGAGCCGACAACTCCTCCAGGTGCCAGAAGCCGTCGTAGGAGATGAAACGCAGGCTTACCGAGGCCATGGAAGCTCCGCGAAAAGCGGCGTTGGAAGCCGTCAGGAACCCGCTGAGGAAAAAGGATGGCATGGCTTCGTCCTGCCAGGCTGCCTTCTGGCCGAGGCGGTGCCACGGTGGCAGGGTAATGGAGGCCTCAACATTAACCTCCGGCGGAGTCAGCCAGCTGAATTGTTTCAGCCAGGCTTGGGTATTGGTGCCGAACAAGGGGCCGAGTTGGGGGACGTCGCACGTGACCCGGCCCTCGGCCCGGGCCCGGCGGTATTCGACGTCGAGATTGCAGCGGAGATCCACTTCGCCATCAGCCACCTCGGCGAAGAGCCGGTGGATGTCCACCTGGCCGTCACCCCAGGAGCCGGCCAATTGCAAGTTATGAATCGGCAGGTAATCGGGCGGGGCCGTCCGGGGTGGTGGGCCGGGGCGGCGGGCCTCGAATTCCCTCACGTTGAAATCCCATTCCAAAGTGTAAGGCGCCAGGTTGGTCCAGAAACCGGCGATTGGGTTGGTGGGATAAAGGAGGGTTGACTGGCGGGGGGCGATGTGGAATTCAAGATTTGCCTGCTGCCCGGCTCCCGCCGGGGTATCCAAACCGAAAACCAGGGTTTGATTGGTCAAAGCCACCGTCCGGAGCCAGCGCTCCAGGGCCAGGCCGGCGGCATTCTCCAGGCGGTTTGTGGCGCTGCGAAGACCTGGGAACCATGGTGGCAGGGCAGCGGCCAAGCTGTTCGTGCCATCAAAACGGCGACCGGAAAGCCACGGGGAGCGCAGATCCTGAACGGAGTAATTCAGGGCGGCCTGGAGCTGCCCGCCGGGGGTTGAATTCGTGGCGCTGCCGGTTATGGTAAGCTGGCCGGATTGAATGACTCGTGCCGGATCATGGAAGGCTACCGAAGCATTGCTGGCCGCCAGTTGCCAGGTGAGCTGTTCAGGCCAGGCCTTGGCCCAATTAGTCCAGGATTTGCCGGACACGCTGGCTGCCACCTGCCAATCATTGCCTCCAGCAGTCCAAGGGCGGGAGCGGGCCGGCTTGTCAGCGACCAGATCGGAGGGGTTCAAATTGGCCACGGTCTGCGCCCGCAGGCTCAAGGCCGCCTGGCCGGCGCTGGCGAGGTTGGTGGCGTTGCCTTCCAGGACCAGGCCGGTTGCCCGGAAAGCGCCACGGGCGATGGTATTCAGTTGGGCAGCCAGTTGGAGGGTGGCATTCCCCGCCGCATGGGCGGGCGGTTGGTAGCTGGCCCGCACGGTCAAACCGTTGAAATTGAATCCCCGGTAGGTGCCGCTGGCTTCCCGAATCGCGAAGGTGCCGCTGGAAGCGGCAGGGTCGCGGGCATTGAAATTGAAGTTCAAGGCGAGGCTGGGTTTGGAGTCCAGCTGGCTTTTTTCCACCATCTGCCTGAGATCCTCCAAGTAGCCCAGCCAAAGGGAGGCAACCTGGTTGGTCCGGGGGCCTTTGCGGGCGCCGCCCAAATGTTCGGGGTGGGTCAGGATGCCATTGATCTCGACGGGCAGATTCCACAGGCGGGCGGTGAAATTCGTGAGGATCCAACGTTGCTGGCCTTCAAACAGCAACCGGAAGCTGGCCCGGTTCAGGTTCAAGGCGGGCATGGCCCAATCCTGATTGGTGGTGACCGGCCATTCCACATGCGCCTCGCGCACAAAGACCGAATGCACCTTGGGATTCAAGGCCAGCAAACTGCCCCAGCCGACCTGGATTTCCGCCCGGTTGATGGTCCAGCGGAAGGCGGAGAGATCGCTGGGTTCGGTGCCGAATTGCTTGGCGATGATCTGGCCAGTCCAGCCGAGCTTCAAGGTTTTCACCTCGAGATTGAAGCCGTGGCTTTTTAATTCGGTGAGGATCAGGTTTTTGCAGTAATCGGGCAGGCCAAAGGCGCGGAGGTAAAGGAACAGCCCCGCCAGGCACAGGACCAGCGTCACCGCGGCGAATTTCAGCAGGCGGAACGCACGCCGCCCAAGGTCGCTCTTTTTGGACCGCGTCGGAGTTGGGCTCGGTGGCGGATTCACGAAGGATTAACCTGACGCTGGCTTTCCGGCCAGGGTGCGGAGCAATTCGAGGTAAAGCTGGTAAACCGAAAGCTTCAGCTCGAAGATCAGCGGCTGTCCATCCCGCGTCACGGCCGCAAAAAAGTTTTTAGACGGTGCTTGGGAACCCAGGTCTAGGGCATAGACCTGCGTTTTGCCCCCTTGCTCCACCTCAAAGAGGAGGCGGTGATCCGTGGCTTTAAAGCCCAACTGCGGCAGCCAGGCGTCCCCGCGCACGGTCCAGGCTTCGGCCCTTAATTTGCCAAAACGGTAGATGGTTTCCTCGAGGATATTGGTCAAGGGGGCTTCCAAGGGTTTCGGGGACATGCCGAGGGACCATTGCCCGGCCGGGTTGCGGGTGAATTTAACCGACTCGGTGCCCAACTGAATGGCGAAGGTTTTTACCTGGTTGGTGGAGAAATCCCAGAGCTGCCGGTCGAGGAGGCGGAAAGATTCCGTCGGCAGCCGGATGAGCGCCGGTGCGCGCACGGTGTAGATGGAGTTTTCACCCCAAAGCCGGGTGAAGACTTTGTCTGCCTGGTTGGTGCCAAAGTCCACCCGCACCATTTTGTTGGTGACCACCCCGGTGGCGTTGGTTTGGGCCACGGTGACGGAATACCGGCGGGTGGGAGCGGCGAAACCGAAGCCGGTAAAATCCGGGACCATGTCCTGCACAAAATCGGCTATTTCCAGGCTGGCCAAGCCATCCAGGAACCAGGTCAGCAACTCTGGATCTGCCGGCGCCGATTTGCCGCCGCATTGGACCCAGGGGCCATCCGGGCGTTTCTGCACCACGAAATTTTCATCCGCCTGCACTTCGATTTGCTGGAAGGCGGCCAGCGGTTCCGAGATCAGGCGGGTTTCGCGGAACTCGGCAAACGGCCGGCGCAAGGCCTCGAAAGGCCCGGTGGGCACCAATACCACCTGGCCTTTGGGGGGGCACCGGGCAAAAACCAGCGCCGGATTGTTCGAGGGGCTGTTGCCGAAGTGGGCGGTCAGCAACTCGTTGGTCCCCTGGCTGAATTTCAAAACCAGCCCGGGATGGTTCAAACCGGCCAACTCCAGTTCGCTGGCCGGCTCGGCCGGCAGGAAGGATTGGATCTGCCACATCTGAAGTTCCTTGAGCAGGGCTTCCAGTTTCCGCTGGTTGGCACGGGCGGCCTGCGTTTTGGTCAGGGGGATCTGCCAGCGGTGGGTTTCCGGATCCTGCAGCAGTTCCAGCAGGTTGTTGCCCGACTCAACGGTGAGGCGGTTAAAGGGCTTTTTCTTAAGCGGCAGGAAAAACGGATCCCGCCAGTCATCCACCGAATTGGGCAGGCGGTCGAGAAATTCCGTATCCGTGAAAAAAATCCCGTCGGAGCCAATCAGTTGCACGTAAACGTGGTTGCCCACCGGGGTGCGGCCACCGATGCTCAACTCCAGGGAGTGCCGGTCCTGCTGGATGAACACTTTGGCCCGCGGCGGATCGAGCCCGAAAGCGCTCATGGGCTGTTTGCTGGTCAGCATTTCGTGGGCGGTGATTTGCGATTGCCGATTGAGCTGCCCCAGAATATCCAGGAACCCATCGATGCGGGATGAATGCGCCGGGCTGCTTATGGGCTGCTGCAGCATCCAGCCTTCGTCGGTCCGCTCCGCCACAATCACCTGCTTGGACGCCAGGATGACCCGGATGGAGGTCGCGGAATCACTCTTGAAGCCGGGGAACAGCCGGGAGGACCCGGTCTGTCCGGGCCCCAGCTGGGGATGGCGCTCGAAAAAGAAAATATAGGCAAACAGCCCCAAGGCCAGAACCACCATCAGCCAATTTCGTGTCGGATTCATGACAGATGCTTATCTCCAGGACATCCTCCTCAACTGCGGCGTCGCAGCCAGACCAGCAAGCCGATGAACATCACCGCGCCAGGCAAGGCCGCCATGAGAATCCATTCCGCAGCCAGCATTTGCGAACGGCTCATCAGGATGCGGTATTCCTGAACCGGGCGGGGGCCGATCCCGCCCATCAACCGGGAGCGATCCAGCAGCCAATTGACCGCCAGGACCGCGAAGTCCCGGTTGGCCAATGAATCCAGCAACAGGTTGCCCAGGAAAAGCGAATCCCCCGCCACCACCATCCGGGTGGAGCCCTGGTCGGATTGGATGCCCTGGAGGGCACCTTTTTCCACCGCGACCAGGAGCGGGAGGGGACCGGAACGGTCCCGGAAGGGATCCGGGTTGGCGGCCCCGTCGCGGAAATCAGTCACCGCCACGCTGTTCACTCCGGAGGCGGCCAGGACTTCCAACTTCGGCGCATCGCCGGAACCCATGCCGGGTTGCTGCTCGATGGTGCGCGGCAGCAGCAGGTGCAAACGCTCGCCCCGCAGCAAGGGCTTGACGATCGGGTGGCTGGAGGCGGGAAAATTGGTGATGATGATTTCCTCCTTGGTGGTGGACTCCTGGGCGCTGGTGCCCGGCTTCAGGTTCAGAACCACATCGGCACCGACCCGCACCCCCCAGTTGGCGGCCAGGCTTTCCAGTCCGGTGCGCGGCAGGCACATGTAGTTGAACAACAGGAACAACCGGCCACCCTGTTTTAAGTATTTGTCGATCTTTTCCAATTCCCGGGGTTCGTACCGCTTCTGGGAACCGGCAATGATCAGCAAATTGCAGTTAGTGGGGATTTCCCGGTCGCTGAGGGAAATGGTCTCCCAATCCAGGTTCATTTGCTTCAGCAGCGTCCCGAATTTCGCGTAGCCGACCACGGGATCATCGGCCAACGGATTGTGTTCACCCCGCCCCTGGACGATGAAGATTTTGAAGCGCCGGTTTTCAGTCACGTTGATCAAGGCGGAGGTAAACATCAATTCGCCTTTGAAATTGGTGCGTTTGACCTCTTTGCTTTGGCCTTGGATCACTTTTGAAAGATCCAAATCGAAAAGCTCTTTTTCGTAAACCGTTTTGATGCGGCCGCCCGCCTCAAAAATCACCATGTTCTTAAAAAAGTTGTCCCCCGGGAAAAACAGCTTATAGCGCTCTTTGATCAATACCGCCTCCTTGGGATTGCGCTCATAATCCACGTATTCCACCTTGAGGCTGGGGCAGGCCAATTGATATTCCTTAAGCAAGCTGGAAACCGAGCTATACAAGCCCCAAGGATCTTGTTTATCGAATAAAACCACCACTTTGACCTGGTTGGACTGGCTGGCCAGCGACTGCAGAAAGCTCAAGGTGATGGAGGTCAATTGGTTCGGATTGGTTTGCGTCCAAACCCAGCGCCGGAAATGGCGGGCGGCCAGGTAATTCGTCATCACGAGGATCGCCAGCGCCGCCACGGCTGCCAAGGCTACCTGGAAACCGATCGACCAGCGGCGGGAAGAGGTGAAACTGGGGGGAACTGGGTTCATGTCACCTCCAACGGCGGCTTTCCACTACTTTGTGGGTTAAGAACAAAAAAAAGACGGTCACGCTCAGGTAGAAAAACACCTGCCGGGAATCGACGACGCCCCGGACAAAATCCTGCATGTGCTCCACCATGGAGATATGGCTGAAAAAGCCGTCCATCCGGTCGGTTTTCTGCGGCGCGTAGGCGGTTTTGAACCCCAGCAGGAACATGGCCATGCCGAGGGCGAAACTGATCATGCTGGCGACGATCTGGCTGCGGGTCAGGGAGGAGGCAAAGCAGCCGATCGACATGTAAAGGCAGCCCAGCAATAAAACGCCCAAATAGGTGCTGGCCACCATGCCGACATCGAACGAGCTGCGATCGTTGGCGAAATGCCGGACCACCCCGACACATAAAATCAGCGGCAGCCACAGGACCAGGTGGAAAACCAGGGAGCTGAAGAATTTCGCCAGCACCAGCTGCAGATCGGAGATGGGGGCGGTCACCAGGGTTTCAAAAGTGCCCAAGGCTTTTTCCGCCGCAAAAGTACGCATGGTGACCACCGGGGAGGCCAGCAATAAAATCAGCCAGAAATACCAGGATTGATAAAACATTTCCGTCACCGGCACATCGGTGGGTTCGCCCTGGTTCAACCGCAGCAGCAGGTCCGTGAACGAAAGCCCAACGAGGAACAGCACCAGGCTGATGGTGATGTAGCCCGTAAAGGAGCTGAAGTAAGTCGAGAGTTCACGGCGGATCAAAGCCAGCGTGGCAGCCATCAGTATCCCTCCTCTAATTTCTCCGGCCGGGTGATATGCACAAACACGTCCTCGAGGGTGGGGCGGGAGCGCGACAATTCCCGCAGTTGCCAGCCTTCCTGTTGCACCAGGCTATAAATGGCCAGGCGCAGATCCGTCTGGGACCGGGAGGTGAGTGTGCAATGGAAATAATTCTGATCGGACGGGGCGATGGCCACCTGCTCCACGTCATCCAAAGCCTCCAACCGGCGCTTGAGTTCGGGCAGCGGGGCGGCGATTTCAGCCGTGATCAGCCCCTGCCGGGTCAGCCGGTTTTGCAGATTGGTGGGGGCGTCCGAGGCCAGGATGCGGCCTTCGTGGATGATCAGCACCTGGTTGCAGGTCATTTCGACCTCCGGCAGGATGTGAGTGGAAATCAAGACCGTGTGCGCTCCGCCCAGGCTTTTGATCAATTGCCGCACCTGCCGGATTTGGTTGGGATCGAGTCCCAGTGTTGGCTCATCCAGGATGATCAACTCCGGCTCATGAACCAAGGCGTCCGCCAGACCCACCCGCTGGCGGTAGCCCATCGAGAGGTGGCCGATGATTTTTTTGCTGACCCCCGTCAGGCCGCATTGTTCGAGCACCACATCCACCCGGTGGCGGCTGCGCCGCCAGCTCAACCCCTTCAACCGGGCCCGGAACTTCAAATATTCCCGCACCCGCATGTCGATGTAGAGCGGATTGTGTTCCGGCATGTAACCGATCCGCTTGCGGACTTCCCAGGATTGGGTAAAAACGTCGAACCCCGCCACCTTGGCCGTGCCGGAGGTGGCAGGCTGGTAGCAGGCCAGAATTCTCATCGTAGTGCTTTTGCCAGCGCCATTCGGGCCCAAAAACCCGACAATCTCACCCCGCTTCACGCCGAACGAAAGGTTCTCAATGGCCGTGTGTCCCGCGTAACGTTTGGTGAGATTCGATACTTCAATCATTACGTCATCGCTCATGACCCAAACCGGGGGTTATTAAGGCATTTTAAACCGGGCATATCCAGAACTCTTTTGCATTATTGGATCAAAACGCCGGGGGATTGTTCAACCCCGGTTGGACGGTTGTGGGTTTAACGATAATCCTGCCCTATTTTCGGGCTTGACTCCGGATTCGGCATCGGGAAGCTGGGGGTCGCAATGCATCCCTTCCCACCGATGGTTTATGACGAATGGCGCCGTGGCCATCTGCTGGCTCCCGGGCGTTTGCATGAGGGAATCCCCGACGGATTCCCCCCGGAGCGCCTGCTGCAGGCGGTTTGGCATCATCAGCGCCTGCTGGCGGACCAATTGCGTACACCGGATGGAAGAGGGGTGCGGATTCTGCATCCCGGGTTCCCCAACCGGAGCGCGGGCCCGGATTTCCACCGGGCCATTATCCAGGTGGAAAATGGAGCGCCCCAAACCGGCGATATCGAGATCGATTTGCTGGCGTCCAATTGGCGCACCCACCGCCACCATGTCAACCCGGCGTACGCCCAGGTGATTTTACATGTGGTTTGGGAGGCCGGGTCGGTGGTGGCGGGAATGCCGGTGCTGCCCCTCAAAGGATGCCTCGACGCGCCCTTGGAGGAACTGCAGCTTTGGCTGGGCAGCGAAGCGGCCCAGGAATGGCCGCCGGAGGCCGCCGGCCGTTGCCGCCCAACCTGGAGGAATTTACCCGAGGTGGCGGCCCGAGGCCTGCTGCGGCAAGCCGCGCAAGTCAGGCTGGAGGCCAAAGCGCGCCAAATGGAAGCCCGCTCACGGCAGGCTGGCTGGGATCAAGCCTTGTGGGAAGGTTTGTTTCGGGGGTTGGGTTACCGGCAAAACGCCTGGCCCATGCAGCAGTTGGCCACCACTCTCAAGCCGTTTTTCGAAAATCCCGGCCAGTCGGCTGAGGGCTTGGTTTGGCAGGCCCGCCTGCTGGGTCTGAGCGGACTTTTGCCCGGAGAATTGCCTGGCGCGCGGGATCTGGCGCCGGGAAAAACCTACTTGCGGACTTTGTGGGATTGCTGGTGGCGCGAGCGAAGCCACTGGGGGGAGGCCATATTGCCAAAGGGGATGTGGAACTTCCAAGGCTTGCGTCCCGCCAACCACCCCACGCGCCGGCTGGCCCTGGCCGCCTGGTGGCTGGGCCAGGGCGGTTTGATCCAAAAGCTGGAGGATTGGTTTACGCGGCGGCTGGCCGGCCAGGAATTGGCTGATTCCCTGGCGGAAATCCTGCAACCCGCCGAGGATGCCTTCTGGGCGTGGCATTGGACGTTGCGGTCCGCCCGGCTGCCCCAGCCGCAACCGCTGTTGGGGAGTTCCCGGAACACGGACCTCGCCATCAACGTGATCCTGCCCTGGTTCTGGATCCGTGCGAAAACCGGCCGGAACCAATCCCTCTTGAAGGTGGCTGAAGAACGTTTTCTGGCGTGGCCCAAAGGGGATGATAATGCAGTTTTGCGCCTGGCCCGCCAGCGGATGTTTGCCGCGCAATTCCCGATCCGGACGGCCGCCGAACAGCAAGGTTTGCTGCAGATCGTGCGCGATTTCTGCGATCACGCCAATGCCCGCTGTGACCAGTGCCCATGGCCTGCCGCCGGCGGCGAAGCCTGAGCCGGGCCCAACCGTGTGGAATCCATGGCATCCCAGCCACACCACCGAAGATGAACCCATGAAATACCCGAGAACACAACTGATGGCGGACCTGGTCCAACCTGGCCGTGCCAGATCACTCATCGTGGCGGCGGCATGGCTGTCGCTGGGGACCGGGGTTGGAGCTGCCGCACACACCGCGGTGCCGGCGGTAAACGAGCCCGCCCGAGTGATCTCGCTGGCGGGCGACGATTGGCAAATCGCCCCCCTGGAACCCGGCCAAGGCCAGGCATGCCGGGCTTTTGCCGAAGGTTATCCGGCAGCCGAAGCCAGTGCCGCGACCGTGCCGGGAGATGTGCATTGGGACTTGGAGCGCGCCGGCAAAATCCCTTCCATTTACTACGGCCTGAATAGCCAGAAAATTGGCTGGGTCGCCGGGAAGGAATGGTGGTATCGCAAGCGCTTCCTCACCCCGGCCGCGTGGCGGGATAAAACGGTGAGGCTGCGCTTTGACGGGGTGGACTATCAGACGGATGTCTGGCTCAACGGCCAACTGCTGGGCCGGCACGAAGGCCAATTCACCCCCTTTGAGTTCGAGGTCAGTGGCCGGTTGCGCCGCGATGAGGAAAACCTGCTGGCCGTGCTGATCCATCCGGCTCCGGCGGCGGTGCGGGATGCCATTGCCGCCGGGGCCGGCGAATGGACGGTGATGGGAGCCATGCGCCCGGCCTATCCTTATTGGAAGTGCATGACCAGCGCCGGCTGGGACTGGGGCGCCAAGATCGTTACCATGGGCATCTGGAAGGATGTGCGGCTGATGGCCTCGGATGGCGTCTGTCTCGCCAGCCCGATCGTGCTGCCCCAGCTTGAACCGCCTTATGAACGGGCCAGGTTGAATATCCGGCTGGACTTGCGGAGTGGCGAGGGCCGTGCAGCGCAAATCCGCTATCGCGTGCAATGCCTGACCGCGCCCGACCCACCCGTGCTTGTCTACCAGAAGGCCACCCTCGGTGCCGGTGAACAACAGCTCACTTTCTCGATGGAAGTGCCCCACCCGCGCCTGTGGTGGCCCAATGGCTACGGCCAGCAGCCTCTTTATGAACTGGAAACCTCCATCCAGGCCCCGGACGGAACCAAGATAATGGAGCAGGCAGCGGTTACCTTTGGCATCCGCGACCTGAAGATGCTGCAGAATCCGGAGGCCGCCGGCAGCGTTGACTACCTCGATTACGATACCGGCCAGGCCGTGACACACCGTCTGCCGCAGCCGCTGCCCGAGCGTAAGTATCTGATCCAGATCAACGGCCGTCGCATCTTCGCGCGGGGCGGCAACTGGATTCCGTGCGATCTGCTCTACGGCCGCCCGCGCCCGCCATTTTTCGAGCATCTGATCAGCCTGGCGGCGCGGGCCAACTTCAATTTGTTCCGCGTCTGGGGCGGCGGATTGATCGACAAGCCCGAGTTCTTCGATTTATGCGACCGCTACGGCATCATGCTTTTCCAGGAGTTTCCCAACGGCGGCGTGCGCCTGCCGGAAACCGAAGCCGCCCTGGCCATCACCGGGCAGGAGGTGCGGCAGATTCTGCCGCAGTTGATGAACCACCCCTCGATCGTCCGCTACGGCGGGGGCAACGAATGGTATCGCAACGCCGGGAACAGCCGCCAGATGGCGCAATTGCGCCGGATCTGCAACGAGATTGACCCCACGCGGCCCTACCACGACCCCGATCCCGAGTGCATCGCACAGCGGCACGGCCCGCATGGCTACGAGGGCATCCAGCATTATCGAACTTATAACACGGGACTGCCCTTGACGGCCGGACCGGACAATCCCCTCGAGTGGACTGAATATGGCTGCAGCGGCGCCGCCTCCGTCGAGACCCTGCAGCGCATCATGCCCGCGGAGCATCTCTGGCCCATCCGGGCGTCCGACCCGTACTGGGTCTGGCACAAGGCATTTGGGGCCTATGGCCCCGATAATTGGATGGGCTCGGCGCAGTATCTCCACCTGTTTGGCGAACTGCCCGGCCTCGAAACCACGGTGCAGGCCAGCCAATTTGTGCAGGCGGAAGGGTTGCGCTATGCCAACCAGTCGATGCGCCGCCAGCAATGGCACCGCAGCGCCTGCGCCTTCTGGACCTACAACGAACCCTGGCCCAATGCCGCCCATGGCTGCGTGGTGGAGTTTTACGGCCGGCCCAAGATGGCCTATTACTACACGCGCAATGCCTATGCGCCGGTGGACGTGAGCGCCGAATATGAATCGCTGGCCTGCCAGGCGGAGGTTCCCTTTCCGCTCCAGCTCTTTGCCGTCAGCGATCGGACAACCCTTTTGCCGCGCTGCCAGTTGACGGCGGTGGTGGTGGATATTCGCGGGCGCGAGCAGGCCCGGGAGCAATGGCGATTCGATCTTGCCCCGGAGGCAGCCAGCCGTGTGGGAACCTTCAATCTGAAACTGCCGAAGGAAACCACCGGCAGCGTGGTGCTGGTCCAGCTCACGTTGGGTGATGCCCAAGGCAGGGAGCTGGCGGCGCAAACTTACACGTTCGGCGTTGGCGCCCAGGAAACGGCGGAAGGGCCGGCGGAACTGCTGGCGCCGGCGCTTTCCCCTGAAGGCCGCCGCAACCTGGCCCTGCTGCCGGGTGCGAAAGCCGCGGCATCCTCCGTCCTCGCCGGCTACGCCATCCACCAGGTGGCGCACCTGAACGATGGCTGGTATGGCAACGAGGCGAGTTGGATTGCCGGGCAAAGTCCGGCTTGGGCCCAAATTGACTTGGGCGCGGTTTACACCATCGCCAGCGTATGCGTGGGCAACGACCATACTCGGAAATTCAGGGACCGCGGCATCCGGGAACTGCGGATCCTGGCGGCAACCGAGTATCATGAAGGCACAGAGGCTGCGGCCTGGAGGACGCTCGCCACCCACAACGGAGAGCCGCTGGCAGGCTGCAAGAGGTTCGACTTTCCGCCGATTCAGGCTCGCTGGGTGCGCCTGGCCATCAGCGGGAGCCCCGGCGCCCGCCTGGATGAAATCGAAGTCTATGAAGCGGACCCGCTGCCGGCCGGCAAACGAACCGCCGCCAACACCAGCGCCGTCCGCGGCCCGAAGCCGGTGACTGCGGAGCCGGGTGGGCCACGTGGCTGCCTGCGGCCGCTGCTCAGCGCGCCGGCCACCGAACTGGATTTATCGGTTCATCCCGGAAGCGATGCCACCTCAGGCTATCGGGTGACGGTGCACAATCGCGGCCAGGTGCCGGCGCTGTTTGTCGCGCTGGATACCGGCGCCAGCGATCCGCTGTCGGGCCGCATCAGCGACAATTACTTCACCCTCCTGGCCGGCGGCACGAGCGAGCTTGCCGTGGCCGTTCCCGAGCCGGCTCACGCCACCAGCCAAGCCCGTCCCTTGCGCCTGCGGGCCAAAGCCTGGAATTCGGCCGAGGTGGTCCAGCCGCTGGGCAGCGCGGGCCGCTCCGCACCGGTGGGAGGCGCCGGACCCCAAGCGGTAGTGATCCCACCCGGGAGGGCCCCATGAGGTTCCTGCTCCATATTTTCCTGGCCATGAGCCTGGGGCGTGTCGGAATAGCCCCCGCCCTGGCGGGAGAGGCCCCGGCTGAACTCCTGCTCTCGGGCACGAATTGGTGGATCCACGAAGATGCCGATGGCCAGGGCGTCGAACACGGCATGCCGAAGGCTGATGCCAAGGCCCCGGGTTGGATTCCCGCCACGGTACCGGGCAACATCCAGGCCGACCTCGAGGCAGCGCACCGGTTGAAACCGTTGTGGTACGGATTGGGCGATGCGCGCCTGCACGAGGTGGCTGAAAAGGACTGGTGGTATCGCACCGATGTCGCCGTGCCCGCCACCTTCGCCGGCCAGCGGGTCACGTTGGTGTTCGATGGGGTGGACCATGAATGCGAAATCTTCCTCAACGGACAAAGGATCGGAACAAACGCCGGCATGTTCAAGCGGTTCTGGTTCGACGTGAGCCAAGCCCTCCAGCCCGGCCAGGTGAATCGGCTGGCGGTCCGGATCGCCCGGATGCCGGAGGAATTACGCACCGCCGTGCGCGAGGCGGAGGCGCCGGGCGGACCGAATGTGGGCCACGCCGTTAGCGCGGTACTGAAACGGCTCAAGGAACTGAAAAGCCCAACCAACCACGCTTGGGATTGGGCGGTGGCGGTTTATACGCTGGGCATCTGGAAAGACGTAAGGCTCGAAACCAGCGGGCCGGCGCGGATCGAATGGGTGCGCGTACAAACACCGCTGGGCGACCATTACCGCCGGGCCACAGTCCAAACCACGCTCGAAGTGGATAGCGCCACCCCCAGGCGCGCACAGGCGGTTTTCTGTGTGCGGCGGCTGAATGAATCCCGCATTGGCGCAAGGGCCGTCGTAAACGCCGAGCTGAAGCCGGGGCGAAACGAAATCCATGCCGAGCTGGCGGTCGCGAATCCTGATTTGTGGTGGCCCAACGGACAGGGGGGGCAACCGCTTTACGAGCTGGAATCGACCTTGGCCCTGGCCGGCAATATCGATGGTTCGCCGGCCATCGTTTCGGATCGGCGCGCGACTCGATTTGGGGTGCGGGAGCTGCGCTGGGAACAAACGCCCGGCACGCCGGCCGATTTCATCAATCCTTTGAAGCTGGTCGTCAATGGGCGTCCGGTGCGCCCGATGGGTTCGAACCTGCTCCCGCCGGACAGCTTGTTCGGGCGCTTGAATGCGCGCGGGCCGCGGCTGATGGAGCTGGCCCACGCCGCGGGGATCAATTATCTGCGGCTATGGGGTGGGGGAGTCATTCTATCGGAAACCATGTATAATCGGGCCGATGAGTTGGGGATCATGCTCCTCCAGGAGTTCCCGCTGGCCAACAATTTGCCGGAGACCAATGCGGTGATGCTTTCCAATCTCCAAACAACGGCGATCAATATCGTCAGGCAAGTGCGCAACCACCCGAGCATTGTCGAATGGGATGGCGGCAACGAGATGCCCTGGAAGAACGGGGATCCGCATCCGGCACTGCTCCTCCTGGAGAAGGTGGTGCGCCAGGAGGACGGGCGCATCTTTCGCGCGACCGAGCCGGCCCAAGGCTCCGGATCGCACGGCAGCTACACCTACGTCTACCATACGGAACCGGCGCCCTGGCTCACCTGGCTCGGGGCCGGAAAGCAGAACTTGTATCAGCGGTATGACACGAGCGTCGAGATGCGCCTCAGCGAATTCGGCACGCACTCCCCGGCGAACTGGGAAGTATGGCAGCGAACCATCCCGCCCGCATCCCAGTGGCCGCTGACCCACTACGACGATCCGGTCCTCATCCGCAAGAACGTCTTTTGGGGGGCGGTGTTCAAGGAGAACTGGCTGCACAAGGAAATCACCGAGCGGCTGTTTGGCCCCTTGGCAGGCTTGGAACAACTCATTCCGGCGGGCCAATTCCTCGGCGCCGAAGGCCTGCGCTATGCCATGGATGCCCTGCGCCGCAAGGGGACGGCGCTGGGCGGAGGGTTTATGTCGTGGAACTACAACGAGCCATGGCCCAATGGTGCTGGCAGCTATATGGTGGACTACGACGGCCGGCCCTTGATGAACTACTATTTTGCCCAACAAGCGCTGGCGCCGTTGAGCCTGAGCCTGAAATATCCTTCCCTGCTTTATGATCCAGTCCAGGGTATTGCAGCCCAGTTGTACCTGGCCAGTGATGCGCCGGCCACCGCGCGCCAGCTCAACTGGCGTTGGAAGGCCCGCGACCGGCGCGGCGCGGTGTTTGCGCAGGGCCAGGGGGTTGTGGATGCGATCGAGCCGCAGAGTGTAAGGCAGTTGGAATCCCTCACGTTGCACCCGCCGCCGGAGACCGCAGCGGGACCGGTATTCGTGGAATTGGGTTTGAGCGACGACCGCGGCGGGCCATGGGTGGAGCGCCTGCACCTGTTCGGCGCCGCTTCGGTGCAAGGCCCATTCTCCGGTCTGCTGCGCAGCGGGCTCCCGGATCCAAACGATACGCAGGACACCGCCGGGAGGACGCCAGATCCTCGCAGCCCGGAGAACCTGGCGTGGGTGGGCAACGGGGCTGCGCCAGCGATCGCCACCGCGGAATTGCCCGGATTTGAAATGCATCGTGCCCAGGGACTCAACGACGGCCGCTACGGGAATTCCAACAGTTGGATTGGCGGGGTGGCGGGGGCTGCGTTCACCATCCAGATGGCCAAGGTCGGTTCCATTGGCCGGTTTCGGCTGGGCCGCGACCGCACGGGCGCCTTTACTGACCGTGCGTTGGACGCACTGAAACTCGAAGTCTCCGTCGATGGCACGCGATGGCAGCCGATCTTCGAGCGTCAAGGTCTGTCCTCCCTGCCGGGTTGGTGGCCGGGAGAGACGATGCAGATCGAGGTGGCCCCGGTACCGGCGAGATGGGTGCGGGCGACGGTCCAGCCAGCGGGCGCCTGCCTGGACGAGTTTGAAGTTTATGCGCCCGCCGCCCATGCCGAAGGGGGGGGCCCGAAGATTACCTTTGGCAGCGGCCTTGCCCCCCGGCCGGTCGCCCGAACGACTCTGGAGGCGAAGGCGCGGCCGGCGCGTTTTGAAGGCGGCCAGGAGATCCTGGAGTTGGTGGTAACGAACCACGGTTCCATGACGGCGCTGTTCTGTGAGCCACATCCGCTGATTGAGTATCGGACCGACCTGTTCATCGAGGGTAACCATTGCTTCATCCCTCCCGGGGAATCACGGACCATGACGATCCGGGCGCCCCGCCAGCCGAAAGGCGGATTAAGCCTGGTGGAAACGGGTTGGCGCCTCGGCGCCTGGAACGCGGACGAGCGCGTGATCGAGCCTGGACCCAGCGTGCTGCTCGCGCTGGGGCGGCGGGACGCGATGTGCCGTGAATTCGCGGGCTGCTCCAATCCAGGTGCAGCCACCGGAGCGGCCCTCACTCAGGCCAGGGGGCCGCGTCCCGACCCGGCCCAGGTGTGGTATCTGGCCGATGGAGAGGGGACCTTGAGCTTCGAGTTTCCGGCAAGCCAGGTGCAGGCAGAGCACCCGGCACGCCTGCGAATGCACACGGCGGACCAGTCGGATAAAACGCCAGCCAGGGTGGTGGTGACGATCAACGGCCAGCCGATGGCAGGATCCCTTCCATTGGGCTTGGGGATTCAGCGCATCGATCCGGCCCATTTGGCATTCCCGGCCACGCTGGAGTTTTCGATTCCGGCGAAACGATTGCGGGCAGGCAAGAACTTCCTGGAAATTCGCAGCCAGGGCGAGGGCTGGTGGTCCTGGGACGCGCTGGATCTGGTCGGTTCCAGCCCGGGGGAAGCTCAGGTTCCACCGGGGCGTTGATTGAAGGGCAAGGGCAAGGGGAGGCGGGGAAAGGCGGGATGACTTCGGCCTGTTCAGGCGGGTGGATTTGAGGCAATCTGGGACTCATGATACGAAGCATTCTGGCGGTCGTAACGGTGAACCTGTGGGTGGCCCTGTTGGGGAACCTGGAAGCAGCCCGGGGAGGAACCGGGGAATCCGCGCCCGGCGGCGGCGTGGCGCGGGAGTGGGTGGGCCAGGCCCGGCCGCTGGTGATCGGCCACCGTGGCTTTTGCCAGGAGGCGCCGGAGAATACCGTGCCGTCGTTCCGGATGGCCCTGGCTGCCGGAGCCGACCTGGTGGAGCTGGATGTTCATCAAACCAAGGACGGGCAGCTGGCGGTGATCCACGATGGCACTTTGGACCGCACCACCGATGCGGTCCGGCGCTGGGGGGGCACCCGGCAGGCGGTTTCCAGCAAGACCATGGCCGAGCTGGCGGAACTGGATGCGGGGGCCTGGTTCAAACCGGCCTTCGCCGGAGTGCGGCTGTCCCGGCTGGAGGAGGCGCTGGCGGTGATCCAGCGGGGATCGGTGACGCTCATCGAGCGCAAAGGAGGGGAGGCGGCGGTGCTGCTGGGCTGTCTGCGAGCGCGCCAGGCGGTGGACCGGGTGGTGGTGCAATCGTTCGACTGGGATTTCGTGAAGCAATGCCATGAACTGGAGCCGGGCCTGGTGCTCGGCGCTTTGGGGCCCCCCGCGACGAAGGATGGGCGCAAGCTGGAGGAGGTGGAGAAGGTTTTGTCGGCTGCTTTCATCGCGGAAATTGGCGGCTTGGGCGCGCAGCTGATTGTGTGGAACCGGCAGGTGACCGCCGGGAGCGTAGCCCTGGCCCATGCGCGGGGATGCCGGGTGTGGGTTTACACGATCAACGATCCGGCGGTGGCCCGGGAACTGGTCCAGCTGGGGGTGGATGGGATTATCAGCGATAATCCCGCCTTGATCCACCAAGGGCTTTACCCGCGGGGGCGGAGGGTCAGCAGCCCGCCCTTGGTGCGCACCATTCCGGCGGCGCCGGCGGGGCATCCCGGGAATATTTACCTGGAGGGGGAAATGGTGAAGGTGGCGCTGCCCGCTGCTTTGCCGGAGGGCGCGCTGGATTGGACGGCCGCCAATTTCGAAGGGAAAACGGTGGCGTCCGGCCGGGTGATGGTGGGCTCACCCCGGGGGGAGCTGCCGCTGGGCCATCCGGGGATCGGCTGGTACCGGATCGACTTCAAACAGGCGGATGGGAAGCCGGCCGGCTGGACCACGGCAGCGGTGCTGGCGCGGCTGAAAGCTCCTGTGCCGGCGGATTCGCCGATCGGCGTGGACTCAGCCACCTCGTGGTTTGCCAAAGATGAGCAGGAGCAGTCCGCGCTGGCCAGCCTGGCGGCGCTGGCGGGAGTGAACGGGGTACGGGACCGGCTGCGCTGGGGAGCGGTGCAGCCCGCGGCCGGGCGGTTCGCCACGAACACGGTGTATGACAGCGCCGCCGCCGCGCAAAACCAGGCCGGGCTGGAGGTGTTGCAGGTGTTCCACGACACGCCCCCCTGGGCCCGGGAACCCGGGGAGCCGGGCGGTCACTTTGCCCGGGATTTGCGCCATGTTTTCGGGTTTGCCCGGGAAATGGGGCGGCGCTATGCGGGAACGGTGCAGGCCTGGGAGCCGTGGAACGAAGCCAATGTGGCCTCTTTCGGCGGGCATACGATGGATGAAATGTGTTCCTGGCAGAAGGCTGCCTGGCTCGGATTCAAGCAAAGCCCGGGCTGCGGGGTGGTGGGCTGGAACGCCATGGCGGCGGTGCCCTCCGAGCAGCAGGCCCGGGGTGTGGCGCTCAACGAGGCGTGGCCGTATTTCGACACCTACAACATCCACACTTATGACTGGCCCCATGGCTACGCCGGCTTGTGGGGACCGGCCCGGCTCGCCGCCGGGGGCCGGCCGATCTGGATCACGGAAAGCGACCGCGGCGCGAAGCACCAGAACCAGCCTCCTTGGTACGACCTGGCCCCGCGGGACGAACGGCTGAAGGCGTGGTTCATGGCGGAGTCTTACGCGTTGAGCCTGCAGGCGGGCGCCAGCCGGCATTACCATTTCATCCTCGGTCACTACCATGAGCCCAACGGGGTGCAGTTCGGATTGCTGCGGCAGGATTTCACCCCCCGCCCGGCCTATCTGGCGCTGGCGGCGGTGGGGAGATTGCTGGCGGGGGCCCGTCCGCTGGGGCTTTGGCGGCCAGCCCCGGAGGCTTTCCTGGCGGCTTTCCGCGCCTGGCCGGACGGCCAGGAGCAGGATGTGCTGGTGGGGTGGGCCGAGCGGGAAGCCGATTGGCCGGAGCGCGGCCAGATCAGCGTTCCCTGCCCGCTGCCGGCTGAACTGCAGGTGCAGGCGGTTTACGATTGCCTCGGCCGGGCGCAGCCGGGCGGGCTGGCGGGCGGCTTGTCCCGCCCGGTGTTCATCCTGCTGCCACCCGGGCAGGCGCTCCGCCTGCCGCTGGAGCCGCCCTTGCATCCGGTGTTCCGGCCGGAGGTGGAGGCCTCTCCGGTGGTGCTGCAGTTGGTGCTGCCCCGGGTCCGAAAAATCCGGCTGGAAGACCGGCCGTGGTCGGAAAGCTACGGTTATCGCGTGGCGGAGGAGGAATCCGTCAAGCTATCCTTGTGCGCTTATAATTTCAGTTCGGCCAGGGTTGAGGGCACGGTGTGCGTGGGGGATCTGCCCGCCGGTTGGACCCTCACGCCGCGGCAATGGGCGGCCAGCCTGGAACCGATGGCTCGCCAGCAGTTTGAGGCCGAACTCCGGGTGGCTCCCGGGGCGGAACTCCGGGATGGCTGGCTGACTTGGCGGGGGGATTTTGCGTCCGCCGGGCGCCCGGCCCTGGGCGCGCGCTTTTTGGTGCGGGCGCCTTGATCCCCGGGGATCGGCCAGGAACGCAATCCGGGGGGGCGATGGCGGCGCCGTCGCCCGGTTACACCTTGGTGGGCTGGTATTTGAAGAACACGGCGGCCAGCGGGGGCAGCGTGACGGTCAGGCAGTTGGGTTGGCCGTGCCAGCCCCAGGTTTCGGCCTGCACGCCCCCCAGGTTGCCCATGCCGCTACCGCCATAAACCACGGCGTCGCTGTTGAGGATTTCCGCCCAAAATCCGCCGCAGGGGACGCCCACACGTCGGTTTGGGCGCGGGACGGGGGTGCAGTTGCACACCACCAGGATCTGGTCCTCAATGGACTTGCCCTTGCGGATCCAGCTGATGGTGCTTTCCTCGGCGTCGTTGCAATCGACCCAGTAAAAGCCTTCGGGAGAATGGTCCAGCTCATACAGGGCGGGCTGGGCGGCGTAGACATGGTTCAGGTCGCGCACCCATTTCTGGAGGCTGGCATGCATGGGATATTGGAGCAGGTTCCAATCCAGGCTGGAGTCGTGGTTCCATTCGCGCCACTGGCCGAACTCGCCGCCCATGAAGAGCAGTTTTTTGCCCGGCTGGCCGAACATCATGCCCAGGAGCAGGCGCAGGTTGGCGAACTTTTGCCAGTCGTCGCCCGGCATTTTGCGGATCAGGGAGCCTTTGCCATAGACGACCTCGTCATGGGACAGCGGCAGGACGTAGTTTTCGGAGAAAGCGTAGAGGCCACGGAAAGTGAGTTCGTGGTGGTGGTATTTCCGGTGGACGGAGTCGCGGGATAAATAGCTGAGGACATCGTGCATCCAGCCCATGTCCCATTTGAGGCCGAAACCGAGGCCACCCACATATAGGGGCCGGGAAACCATGGGCCAGGCGGTGGACTCCTCGGCGACGGTCTGGACTTCGGGAAACTCCTGGTAAACGGCTTCGTTGAAGCGGCGCAAGAAGGCGATGGCATCGAGGTTTTCCTTGCCGCCGTAGGGGTTGGGCACCCACTCGCCCTGGCGCCGGGAATAATCGAGGTAGAGCATGGAGGCCACGGCGTCCACGCGCAGGCCATCGATGTGGAATTTGTCCAGCCAGAACATGGCGCTGCTGATGATGAAGCTGACCACCTCGTGGCGGCCGTAATTGAAAATATAGCTGTTCCAATCCGGGTGGTAGCCCTGGCGGCGGTCCTGGTGCTCGTAAAGGTGGGTGCCGTCAAAAAAGGCCAGGCCGTGTTCGTCCCCCGGGAAATGGGAGGGCACCCAGTCCAGGATCACGCCGATGCCATGCTGGTGGAGGGTGTCCACCAGGTGCATGAAATCCTGGGGCGATCCGTACCGCGAGGAGGGGGCAAAAAAGCCGGTGGTCTGGTAGCCCCACGAGCCGAAGAAAGGATGCTCCATGACGGGCAGGAATTCGACATGGGTGTAGCCGAGATCCTTGACGTAGGCGGCCAGCTTGGGGGCGATCTCGTGGTAATGCAGCGAGCGGAAACGGTCTTCGGCCACGCGCATCCAGGAACCGAGATGGACTTCGTAGATGGACTTGGGGGCGCCCAGCTTATTGTGCAGGTGGCGCTTCTGCATCCAGGGCTGGTCGTTCCATTGGTAGTCAAGACCCCACACGACCGACGCGGTTTCGGGCGGGTTTTCATGTCGGAAACCGACCGGATCGGCCTTGTCCACCCGGTAGCCGTGGAAACGGGAGACGATATGGTATTTGTAGGTGTCCCCGGATTTGACATGGGGGACAAACCCCTCCCAAATGCCGGAAGCGCCGCGCGGGTGGAGTTGAAGGGTGGTTTTATGCCATTTGTTGAAAGCGCCCATCACGGACACCTGGCGGGCGTTGGGAGCCCAAACGGCGAAGTAAACGCCGGGCACGCCTTCCCGGGTGGCCGGGTGGGCCCCCAGTTTTTCGTAGATGCGGAAATGAGAACCCTCGTTGAAAAGATGCAGATCATCCTCGGTTAAAAGGCTGAAGTCGTAAGCCGGGGAATTCGAATCGCGTTTCATATCGCTGGGGAAGATGCCGGGTTCTGGGGTTTGCCGTGGGCCAGTGCGAGCCTGGGCTATTTGAAGAATGGATTATGGGCCAGTTCCTGGGCCACGGTGGTCAGCGGGCCGTGGCCGGGGCAGACCAGGGTGGCCGGGGGCAGGCTGAGGATCTGCTCCCGCACTTTCTGGCGCAGGAGGTCAAAGGACTGGAAACCGCGCCCGATGGAGCCGGCAAAAAGGGCGTCGCCCACAATGGCCACATGGGGGGCGTCCTCCGGGAAGTTGCCGGCGATATAGGTGACGCCATCCTCGCTATGGCCGGGAGTTTCGCGGTGGGTGATCCGCAGGCTGCCGAGGTGGATGAAATCGTTGGCGCGGTTGCGCTGTTCCACCGGCGACTGCCGGGATCCGGTGTGGATGCGGATTTTGGGGAATTTTTCCCGGAGGGCGTTGATCCCGCCGTTATGGTCATCGTGAGAGTGAGTGATGAACAGGTGTTTCAATTCGAGCCGGTTTTCTGCCACCAGGGATAACACGGGCGCGATCTCCCAGCCGGTGTCGAACAGGGCGGCTTCCCGGGACACCTCGTCCCAGACCAGGTAACTGTTCACGGCGTAACCGGATTGGACGGTGGCAATCTGCCGCAGTTCGCGCCACAGGGAAAGATCCACGGGAGCGGGCTGCCAGCCATCAGCCAGCGCGGCCAGCTTGCGGCCGTCGAGTTCGAGGCAATCCCCGAGCGCCAAAAAATCCGGGCGCTTGGTGAATTGGCCGGAGGTCTCCAACGACGCCAGGTCCATCACCGAAAGGCCGGCTATCCGCGCCACGGTTTCGGGCGAGAGCTTCAGGGCCTGCCGGCTCTTGCCAATGATATCGCCAAGATGGTCTTCCAAGATCATGGCGCCGATCATAACGCGCCCCGCTCAATTGTCCATGACAGACCTCCCGCGGGTGCCCGGGGAGGCGAAAGCGGTTCCGCCGGCGTGTTTCCGGCGGGGAATCAGTTTGGAAACCGCCCCCGAGATCGCGGTCCTGGAGGCGAAGCGCGGGAGCGGGTCCGCGGCCGGGGGGCAATCCGTCCTTCCCGGAGGGTGCCACGTGGTTTGTCCAGGCTGGAAACAGGCATTGCATGCGGAGGGATTCCGGGTTTAGATTCGGCGCCAGATCCTGCAGCCATTGCCTGGCAACTGCCTCCGGGAGAGCGCAGGCGGGCTGCCGATCCATGGTGGAGCGGCCGCACGGGCAGGGAAAAGACGCAGGATGGAGCGCGTCCCGGATGGGGGCAACCGCCGCCGGGCAGCAAGGGAAAGGAATTGGCGCATGGCTACACTGAAGATCAAAGATATGCCGCAGGGGGAACGGCCTCGGGAGCGGTTGATGGTCCATGGGGCGGACGCCTTGAGCACGGCGGAGTTGGTGGCCATTCTGCTGCGCACCGGCACGCAGGGGGAATCGGTGATGGACATCGCCCAGAAGCTGCTGGCGAAACATGCCAGCCTGGAGGATCTGGCAAGGGCCAGCTGGCAGGAGCTGCTCTGCAAGGGGTTGGGGCGCGACAAGGCGGTGACCTTGCTGGCCGCTTTCACCCTGGCCCGGCGCATGGCCCGGGAGATCAAGCGGGAAATGCCGCTCCTGGATACGCCCGATGCCGTGGCGAGCCTGATGCGCGAGGAAAGCCGCCTGGCGGGGGTGGAGCAATTCCGGGTGGTCCTGGTGAATACCCGGCGGCGGCTGATTTCCGTGGCCAAAATCTCGGACGGCACACTGGACACCATCCTCATTCACCCGCGGGAAGTGTTCCGGCCGGCCATTGTGGGCAGCGCCGCCGCGGTCATCCTGGTTCACAACCACCCCAGCGGTGATCCCACTCCGTCCGAGGCGGATATCAAGGTGACGCGGGATTTGATCCGGGCCGGCCAGCTGCTGAAGATTGAAGTGTTGGACCACATCATCCTGGGGAATCGCAACCAGGAGCGTACGAACGATTTCGTGTCGCTGCGCGAGCTGGGCTATTTCGCCTGAAGCGCCCGGGGGGATTACCGGCCGAGCTCCAGGGGTTTTCCAGTTTCGGGATCCAGCGGAATGGCCTTCAGGCAGGTGGGCACGAGGTCCGCCGCGGAGGCGGGCGGCTGGCCACGCTCCAAGGCAAAGGCGTGCTGGGCGAGCCGGAGCAGGAGCCAGCGCTTGCGCCGCTCCGTTTGCAGGGATTTTTGGCGGGTGCGGTCGATGGCGTCCTGCAAAGACCGGTGATTTACCATGGAGACCAGCCGGCCGCGCCAGCCGTAAACCTCGGAGGCAAAGACTTTTTCGCGCCGGATCACCGATTCCACCTGCGCCTGGCCGTTGGTGCTGACGGATTCCAGAAGCGCCAGGAGTGGCCCCAGCCCGCCCTTGACGGGGGTGGCGGGGAGCCACTGCTCGAGTTGCCCCAAGCCGATGGCCTCGCACGCCACGCCCACCATTTTGTCGAGGATGACACCTCCTTCCGACATTTTGTATCCGAGCCGGACGATATCGACATAATTGGAGGCGGCTTCCAGCCAGCGGTTTTCATGGCCGGCCAGCCGCCCTTGCAGCGCCAGGGCTTGGGCGGCGGTCTTGAGCCGGCTGATTTCCGGCAGGTGGAGGGCGAGGTAGATTTCGGTGCTTTCCAGGGGAACCTGAAAGGATTGCTCCAGGGCAGCCCGTGCCTGCCGGAGGTGGGGCTGGTTTTTTTCCGTGTAATACTGGATCGCGGCCCAGTTGGTGGAATCGCCGCCCGGAGTTTCTCCCACGAGCCCTTTGGCGGCCTGCAGCAGGTTCGTGTAGCCGTTGGGCACGGGCAGCGGTTCCGGGCTGAAGGAGCCCGGGCTGCGCAGCCACAGCACCAGCACGCATCCCACCAGGAGCGCCGCCAGGGCGGCCAGAAAAATGAGCAGCGATTTCATGGCGCCTTATTCCCAGAGGCTGGGCGCCAGGAAATACATGCGGCCCGGCCAGATGCGGGGCAGGTCCAGGCCGAGGTCGAGCTTGACCGATTTTCCGGTGTCCGTTTTGCCCAGCAGCCGCATGACGCTCATGAGGTCGAAGGGGACTTCATAGCGGACCAGGTTGGCGGAGCCGATCCTGGCCAGGTCCCGGGCGGCCGCCACGGCGGCTTCAAAGTTGCCCACCTGGTCCACAAAGCCGTGCTCATAGGCCTCTTTGCCTGAAAAAACCCGGCCATCCACGAGTTGGCGCCATTCGGGGCTGAGGGCGCGGCCCTTTTCTTTATTAGCCTTGGCGGCCTCCGCGCGGCCTTTGACGACGATGTTCGTGAACCGGGAATAAGTCTGGTCGATCAGGGCCTGCACCATCTGCTTTTCCTCGGGGAGAATCTCGTTTTCGCTCTTGGAGCCGCTGAGCATGTCCTTGAACTTGCCGCTCTTGTAGGTCTGCGGGCGGACGCCCACCTTGTCCATGAGGCCACGGTAATTATAGCCCTGCATGATCACGCCGACGCTGCCGGTGATGGTCAGCTCATTGGCGACAATCCAGCGGCAGGGCGCGCTCACATAATAGCCGCCGGAGGCCGCGAGGCTGCCCATGGAGGCGATGACCGGCTTGCCGGAGTCGGCCTGGAAGGCTTGGATGAGGTTGTGGATTTCATCGGAAGCCATGACCTCGCCGCCGGGGGAATCCACCTTCAGCAGTACGGCTTTCACGGCGGTATCCCGCTTGGCGATCTTCAGTTGGTCGCGGATGAGGGCCACCAGGTCGTGCACGCCGTCCAGCACGGCGCCGGTGATCATGCCCTCGACCTTGATGACGGCGATTTTATTTTCCGAACCCTGGTCTTCCACCATGACTTCCTGGAAACGGCTGCCGGAGTGCAGCGTGCTGCCGCCCGCCAGGAAGAGAAGGAAATTCAACCCCATGATGGAGACCAGAATGAAAAGCAGAAACAAGGCAAAGTATTTCCAGCCCCGGCCCTGGCGGATGGGATGCATATAATAGGGTGGGGGAGGCGGATTGGCCATCATCGGGGGCATTTTATCGTCCATCATATATTGTCAGGTTACCGGCTTGGGGGAGGCGCGGCAAGGCTTGAATGGCCGGCGAAAGAAGCTTGCATGCCGGTGGTTTATCGTGCAAGTCTCAGAAAACTTTGGATACGGATATGCCAGGCAACAAAAAACAAAACGCGGGTGACCATAAAACGGGGCTGGATTTGGGCCAATACCTGCAGCAGGTCTGCCGGTTGGTGGATCGCGGGCTGGACCGCCTGCTGCCGCGGGCGACCGCCAAGCCGCCGACCATCCACCGAGCCATGCGCTACTCCCTTTACGCGGGCGGCAAGCGGATGCGCCCGGCCCTGTGCCTGGCGGCCGCCGAAGCCTGCGGCGGCGCCCGGCAGGACGCCTTGCACGCAGCGTGCGCGGTGGAGTGCATCCATACCTATTCCTTGATCCACGACGACCTGCCCGCCATGGACAATGACGATTTCCGGCGGGGCAAGCCCACCAACCACAAGGTCTTTGGCGAAGGCATCGCCATCCTGGCCGGGGACGCCCTGCTGACGGCGGCGTTCGCCATTCTGGCCCAGGCCCCGGCCACCGCCCGGTATTCCACCCGGGAGCTGGTCCAGGAACTGGCCCAGGCGTCCGGATCCCAAAAGCTGATTGCCGGCCAGGTGGCCGACCTCGAAGCCGAGGGCAAAAGCATTCCCCTGGCCCAGCTGAAATACATCCACGAGTGCAAGACCTCGGCGCTGCTGTGCTGCGCGGTGCGGTTGGGGGGCATGAGCGCCAACTGCACCCCGGCCCAGTTGCAGGCGCTCACCGATTTCGGCTATAATGTCGGCCTGGCTTTCCAGATCATCGATGACATCCTGGACGTGACCCAAACCAGCGAGCAGCTGGGCAAAACCGCCGGCAAGGACGTGGCCGCCCGGAAGGCGACCTACCCGGCCATGGTTGGACTGCCCAAATCCCAGGCCATCGCCCGGCAGTTGACGGACCGGGCTTTTGCCGCCCTGAGGCAGTTCAAAGGCCAGGCCGCCGCCCTCGAAGCCATGGCCACCTACCTGCTTAAAAGGGACAAGTGAAAGCGCTGGCTTTGACCCGGTTGCGGAAGGTGGAGGGCCTGGAAATGCCCGATCCCCCCGCGCCCCGCGGCCGCGAGGTGCTGCTGAAAATGGAACGGGTGGGCGTGTGCGGATCGGACATCCATTATTTCGAGGATGGGTGCATCGGGCCGCGGGCGGTGCAGTTCCCTTTTATCCTCGGGCACGAATGCGCCGCCACGGTGCTGCAGGCCGGGCCGGAGGCGGGCCGGATCCAAGCCGGGGACCGGGTGGCCGTCGATCCGGCCATCAGCTGCCACCAATGCGACCAGTGCCGGGCCGGGCGGGAAAATACCTGCCGGCGGCTGAGCTTCCTGGGCTGCCCGGGGGAGGCGCCGGGCTGCCTTTCGGAATTCCTGGTGATGCCGGAAGCGTGCCTTTATCCGATCCCCCCCGCGATGACGCTGGACCAGGCGGTGCTTTGTGAGCCGCTGTCCATCGCCCTTTATGCCGTCCGGCAGGCGGGCATCAGCCCGGCCTCGACCGTGGGGATTTTGGGGGCCGGCCCCATCGGATTGAGCGTTTTGCTCTGCGCGCGGCACCGGGGCGCCCGCCGCCTGTTCGTGACGGACCTGATCGAGCATCGCACCGGGCTGGCCGCGCAGGCGGGAGCCGCCTGGGTGGGGATTCCCGGCCGCGAGGAGGTGGCGCCGGATATCCTGGCCCGCGAGCCGGAGGGATTGGATGTCGTCTTTGAATGCGCCGGCCAGCCGGAGGCGATGGAGCAGGCGATCGATCTGCTCAAGCCGGGGGGGAGGCTGATGCTGATCGGCATTCCGCGCTCGGATCGGATATCCCTGCCGATTGATCTGCTGCGCCGCAAGGAAATCACCCTGGTCAACGTGCGGCGCCAAAACCGCTGCGTGCAGGAGGTGGTGGACTTGCTGGCGGCGGGGAAAATCCAGGCCGATTTCCTGGTGACGCATCACTTCGGGTGCGCCCAGGCCCAAGCCGCTTTCGAACTCGTCAGTGGCTACGCCGATGGGGTGGTCAAGGCCATGATCACGTTTCCCTGAGCCGCGGCTATCAGCCCAAAGCTGCGGGCGAGCTGTTTTGGTCCATCGCCGGACCGCTGACCCCGAGGCTGGGCAGGAACCGGCAGCCTTATTCCGCTTTGGCTTTGAGGGCGGATTCGATGGCTTGGATTACTTCCGGGGCATCCGGTTTGATGGCCGGCTCAAACCGTTTCAAGATCGTCCCCTGGCGGCTCACCAGGAATTTGCCGAAATTCCATTTCACATCCCCGGGGAAGGGGGCCTGCTTGCCGGTCAAGGCTTGGTACAGAGGATGTTGTCCGGGGCCTTTCACATGCAATTTGTCAAATAAAGGGAAGGACACGTGGAATTTGCTGGAGCAAAACTGTTTGATTTCGGCATTGGAGCCGGGTTCCTGGCCGGCGAAATCGTTGCACGGGAAGCCGGCCACCACCAGTCCTTGGTCTTTATATTTGAGGTAAACGGATTCCAGTTGCGCATACTGGGGCGTCAGCCCGCACTGCGAGGCCACATTTACCACCAACACCACCTTGCCGGCAAACGCCCGCAAGGAAGTTGCTTGGCCGTCGATATTGTTCAAGGGAATGTCCCAGAGGTTGGTCATGGCACGAGTTGAGGTTAAGGAGGCCAGCAGCAGGCCGGCCGCCATCAAGACTGATTTCGTCATGCGGGAATATCGCGCAGGCGCCGGGAAAGTCAAAAGTGGAGTTGAAATAGTTTATTACTCCGTCTGATGGCCATCAGGAGGATCCACTGGTGGGGCCGGCCGCAATAACGACTCATCCGGTAGGATAATTGGTTTATTTGCTTGCCTGAGATAGGGGGTTCGATTACCAATTTTAGCGGATATGTTGGCAAAAAAGAGTTCAGTAGCGCGGGGCCGGAAAGCCCGGATCCCCAAGCCTGCCAAACCGGAGCCCGATTCCGCTTCGCCGGCGGAGATCGAGGCTGGCGCCGGGGGGGAAGAGGTGGATCCCAATCAGGAGGCGATGGTGGAGCCGGATGAGAAGGAGTTGGAGGCTGCTGCGCGCAGCGTCAAAGACGATGACGCCCCGGTGCGTGCGCCGGCGGCGGACCGGGGAAGTTACGACGGAGACACCGCCATCAAGCTTTACTTGAGGGAAATCGGCCAGGTGGCGTTGCTGAAGCCGCACGAGGAGGTGGAATTAGCCGGGCGGATCAAGAAGGGGGATAAAAAGGCCCGGGAGTTGATGATCAAGGCAAACCTGCGGTTGGTGGTCAAAATCGCCCACGATTATGAAGGCCTCGGCCTGCCGCTGCTCGATCTGATCAGCGAAGGGAACATCGGGCTGATGAAAGCGGTGGAGCGGTTTGACCCGGCCAAGGGTGGTAAATTATCCACCTACGGCGCCTGGTGGATCAAACAATCGATCAAGCGGGCCCTGGCCAACCAGTCCAAGACGATCCGCCTGCCGGTGCACCTGGTGGATAAGATCAGCAAGATGCGCCGGATGACCATGAGGCTGCAGGAGGAACTGGGCCGGGAACCGACCGATCAGGAGCTGGCCGAGGAACTGGGGATGACCGCTTCCCGGGTGTCTCAGCTGCGCACCGCCGCCATCCGCCCGGCTTCGCTGGATGCGCCCATTGGCGACGACGAATCGAACAACTTCGCCGAGATCGTGGAAGACGAAAACGCCGACACGCCCTACGAAGAACTTGAGGACAAGACCATCACCAAGATGCTGCAGGAGATGGTCAAGACGCTCGATCCGCGCGAGGCCACGATCCTGCGGTACCGGTTCGGGCTGGGCGGCGGCTCGGAGAAAACCCTGGAGGAAGTGGGCGAAAAATTCGGGGTGACCCGCGAGCGGGTCCGGCAGATCCAGAATATCGCGCTCAGCAAGCTGCGCCGCATGATCCAGAAGCTTGAAGCCGTCCAGAAGTGACGGCCGGGAGCGGGCTCGCCCGTCTGGGGCGGGCGGGCATCGCGGCACCCCATAAAGAAAACCAAAATCCATGACAGCCAAACCAGTAACGGCCGCCGACATCGCCGGCGCCATCCG
>CAIMWS010000331.1 GCA_903845125.1 uncultured Verrucomicrobiota bacterium | reverse complement strand
CTCATGCCCGTGCTCATGCCCGTGCTCATGCCCGTGCTCATGCCCGTGCTCATGCCCGTGCTCATGTTCATGCTCATGTTCATGCTCATGTTCATGCTCATGGGTGTGCCCGTGGGCCTCCTCCTCCCCTTGCGGGTGGTGATCCTGATGGTGGTCTTCTTCCCCCGCTTCGTGGGCATGCGAGTGGCCGTGGCCATGCCCGTGGTCCGCCTGGGCCAGGTGGACATCGAACTTGGCGCCGCAGATGCCCGAGCGTTCCTGGCGGGCGAGGTGGAGATGGTAGCCATCGATATTCAGGGTGGCCAATTGCTTTTCCAGCCCGGAAAAATCAACGCCCAGGTCGATCAAGGCGCCCAGCAGCATGTCGCCGCTGATGCCGCTGAACAGGTCCAAAAAGAGGGTATTCGCCATAACAAGAGTCGGTTGGTTCAGCCCCGCCCGGCCAGGGCGTTGATCTGGCTGGCGGCGAAGCCGGCGCCGAAGCCATTGTCGATGTTCACCACCAGCACGCCGCTGCCGCAGCTGTTGAGCATGCCGAGCAGGGCGGCCACGCCGCCGAAGCTGGCGCCATAGCCGACGCTGGTGGGCACGGCGATCACCGGCTTGCTCACCAGTCCGGCCACCACGCTGGGCAGGGCGCCCTCCATGCCGGCCACCACGATCAGCACGTTGGCGCTTTGCACCAGCTCCAGCCGGCCCAGCAGCCGGTGCAGCCCCGCAACCCCGACATCAAACAGCCGGTCCACCCGGTTGCCCATGATGTCGGCGGTGATGGCCGCCTCCTCGGCCACGGGCAGGTCACTGGTGCCGGCGCACAGCACGGCGACGGTCCCGGGCCGTTTGGGCAGCGGCTCCTTCTCCAGGGTGATGCAGCGGGCGATTTCGTGGTGGATGGCGGTTTTGAACCGGCGCTTCACCGCCCGGGCGTGGTCCGGCGTCACCCGGGTGACCAGCAGGCGCTTTTCGCGCTGGAGGATGGCGGCGGCGATCTGCGCCACCTGCGCGGGCGTTTTGCCGGCGCCGTAGATGACCTCGGGAAAGCCGGTCCGCAACCCCCGGTGGGTATCGACTTGGGCAAACCCCAGCTCGGCCACGGGCGCCGCCCGCAGCACCTGCAGGACTTTGTCCTTGCTGACTTTGCCCGCCCGGAATTGCTCCAGCAGTTCGCTTGCTTCGTTCGGTGTCACACGTTTAATGCAATGGATGATTCGTCCAGCCCGCGGCCGGAATCAGGCCGGCCCGTTCCGCGCGGCACACCCGTGTTCGCGAAACCGGTCCAGCCCAACCAGTACACTTGAACGGTTCCCCTGCCAAGCGGGATCTTCAGCCCGCCGCCAGGCGGGCGGCGGCCGCCCGGGCGCCTGGGAAGGTGGCGGGGAGGCCACGGGGCGTGCCGGGGCCGCAAAACCACCGCCGATGCCGAACCGCCGTGCCCCGGGAAACCGGGCTGGCCCGGGCCGCCGGCGGCGGTTATACTGGGCGCATGATGGAATTCAGTCGCACTCCCGAAGGGTGCTTCCGCTTGGCGACCGAACTCTGGCTGCCTCGGCGGCGGGAGGCCGTTTTCCCGTTTTTCGGGGACGCCTTCAACCTGGAACAACTCACGCCAGCCTGGCTGAAATTCGAGGTGCTGACCCCGGCCCCCATAACCATGCGGGCGGGGTTGAGGATCGATTACCGGCTGCGCTGGCATGGGCTGCCGCTGCGGTGGCAAAGCGAGATCAGCGCCTGGGACCCGCCCGCCCGGTTCGTCGATGAACAGCGCCGCGGGCCCTACCGGCTTTGGGTGCACGAGCACCTTTTTGAGGATCGGAATGGGGGCACCCTGGCCCGGGATATTGTCCATTACGCCGTCGCCGGCGGCTGGCTGGCCGACCGCCTGTTCGTCCGCCGCGACCTGGACCAGATCTTCCGGTTTCGCCAGGCGAAGCTGGCGGAGCTGTTCGTGTGAGAGGGGCTTTCCGGCCGTATCGCCGGGGGGGCGGATCCGCCATCGCCCCGCGCCCAAGCAGCTGGGAAAAACCCGGTTCCTGCCCGCCGGGTGGGACTTGCTGGCGCCGCAGATATTGGCGCCCAACGAGAATCGAGCCGCGAGCCGGTTTTTTACCGATCTGCAGGGGATGCATACCTTGCCCAAAGGGATTCAGGGAGCCCCGCCAAGTCAATTAGGCTGGATGATCAGGCTGCGGATAAGGCTGGCCATGGCAGGGCTGTCGGCTAAAATGGCAGCCGGTGAATGAACCGCGTAAAAGAGCGTACCTGGCAGCCGGGTGCCTTCGGCCAGCCGGCCCGCTCAAGGGGGGCCGGCCGATACCCATTGGGGGAGCTGCCAGCCAGCTCACCATTAACCCCGCCCCGTATCGCCCATGAGCCTGATGACGAACCTCCCGGCGGAGCCAACGGCGGCTATTCCGGATGACCTTTATCCAACCTACCTCCAAAAACTGCTGGCCGGGGAAAAAGGCCCCTGCCAGGAGATTGTGCTGCGGTTGCTGGATCAGGGCCTGGAGCTGAAAACCCTCTACCTGGATCTGATCCAGCGATCGATGTATGAAGTAGGCAGCCTGTGGGAAAAGCACCGGATTTCCGTGGCGGTGGAACACCTGGCGACCGGGATCACGGAGCAAATGCTCACCCTGGTCTACCCGCGATTATTCGCCCGGCCGCGGACGGGCCAGGGCGCGGTGATTTCTTGCACCATGAACGAATTCCACCAGATTGGCGGCAAGATGGTGGCGGACATCTTCGAGTTGCACGGGTGGGACGGATATTTCCTGGGCGCCAATACACCCCTGCGCGACCTGGCCAACCTGATCGAGAAAAAACAGCCGTCGGTGGCCGGCTTGTCGGTCAGCTTGTTCGGCCACCTGCCCCTGCTCGCGGACGCGCTCGCCGAGCTGACCCGCCAATTCCCATCCTTGCCGATCCTGGTGGGGGGCCAGGCCTTCCGGTGGGGCGGGGCCGACCTGGCCAGCCGCTTCCCCAATGTGCTGCACCTCCCGACGATCGCGGCGCTGGAGGCCCAGATCGAGGCTTGGGGGCAAAACCGCAAAACGCCTGCCTGGTGAATCCGCCCAGCCTCCAGACCAGCGGCCCGGGGCCGGCTTTCGATTCCGCCGGCTGGCGGTATTGCTGGGAAGCGGCGCCCGTGCTGGCCTGTGTGCTGGACCCCCAGGGCCGCGTGCTGCGCCAGAACCGCCTGCTGGAGCAAATCCTCGGGGCGGTCCAGCCGGAGGCGGCCTTCACCAGCTGGCTCTGGGATCCCCACCAGGTTTTCAGTCTGCCGGCGGCACTGGCCGCTCCGGAGCGGGAATGGATGCTGGATCTGAATACCCCGGGCGGGCTGCCCCAAACGTATCATTTCCGTTTTTTCCCGGCCGGGGAGGAGATCCTCGCCCTGGGCCGGGAAAACGCGGCCGAGACGAGCCGGCTGCGCGCGGAAATCATCGCCCTGAACACCGAACTGGCCAACCGGGCGCGCGAGCTGCTGCAGGACAAAGCCCAGCTGGAACGGCTGAACCAGCTGAAAAACCAGTTCCTCGGCATGGCCGCCCATGACCTGCGCAAGCCCATCCACGCCATCCTTTCCCTGGCGGAGCTGCTCCAGGACGAGCTGGCGGGAAGCCTCTCCGCCGAACACGCCGGCTGGCTGGGCCGCCTGCGGCAGGCGGGCGGACATATGAAGCGGATTGTGGACGACTTCCTGGATCTGGCGGTGATCGAGTCCGGCCAACTGCGGATCGAGGTCCAGGCGGCCCGGCTGGCAGAGGTGGTGGAGCAGGCGGGCGGCCTGGTGGAGCCGTTGCTCCGCCGCCGCCAGGTCCGGCTGGCGGTGGCCGTCGATCCGGCGCTGCCCGCGCTGCTGCTGGATGCCTCGAAGATCGAACAGGTGCTGGCCAACCTCATCGGCAACGCGGCGGAACACAGCCCCCCGGGCGGGGTGGTGCGGGTGGAGGTCGGTTCCCAGCGGGATGAGGTGGTGGTCTGCGTGCGGGATCAAGGGCCGGGGCTGGACGCGGCGGATCTCGCGCGGATGTTCGAGCCGTTCCAGCGGGGCCGCGAGGCCAAAGGCGGCCGCCTCAACGCGGGCCTGGGCCTGGCCATCTCGCGCAAGATCATCCTGGCACATGGCGGCCGCCTTTGGGCCCAGAGCGAACCCGGACGGGGGGCGGCCTTCCATTTCAGCCTGCCGGTCCGGGAGCCTCCAACCCCCCTGAACCGGAAGCCAGCGCCATGAACCAAGCCCCCTTGATCCTCGTGGTTGACGATGACGAGACCAACCGTTTCTGCACCGTGCAGGTGCTGCGTTCGGCGGGCTACGGCATCTGCGAGGCCGCCACCGGCGCCGCGGGCCTGGAGCTGATGCTCCGCCGCCAGCCCGACCTCGCGCTATTGGATGTCCACCTGCCGGATCTGGACGGCCGGGACCTGTGCCAGCGGATCAAAAATGACCCGGCGCTGGCCAACACCTTCGTGGTCATGTATTCGGCCTCGCAAATCGACTCCACAGCCCAGGCCGAGGGGCTGTTGAAAGGGGCGGACGGCTACATCGCGCAGCCGGTCGCCAACCAGGAATTGCTGGCGCGGGTGGCGGCGATGGTGCGCCTGCAGCAGAACGAGCGGAGCCTGCGCCAGCGCACCGGTGAATTGCTGGCCGCCAACCGTGAGCTGGAGACTGCCCAGCAGGTTTTGCGCGAGACCACCGAGCGCGCGCTGGAAGCCCGGTGCATCGCCGAGCGCATGGTGGCCGAGTTGCAGCATGAGGTGCGGGAGCGCCAACGGGTGGAACAGGCGCTGCGGGAGAGCGAGGAGCGCTTCCGCCTGGTGGTCGAAAATGTGTCGGATGTCATCTGGGTGCTGGACCTGGAGCGGCGGACCTTCCGTTACGTGAGCCCGTCCGTGGAGCGGCTGCGCGGCTACACGGCCGAGGAGGTGATGCGCATGGACTTGGGCCAGGCGCTGACTCCCGCCTCCCTGGCGTACTTGGAAAAAGTGATGCCCGGGCGGCTGGCGGAGTTCCTCCGCGGGAATCGCCAGGTTTACCGGGATGAAATCGAACAAACCCGGCGGGACGGCACCACGGTGTGGACCGAAACCTCCACCCGCTACCAAACCTTGGACGGCGGAGGCACCGGCGTTTACGGCGTTTCCCGGGACATCAGCGAGCGCCAGCGGATGGAAACGGAATTGCGGCAATCCGTGGCGGAGAAAACGGCCTTGCTCAAGGAGATCCACCACCGGGTGAAAAACAACCTCCAGATCATGACCAGCCTGATCAACCTGCAGGCCGGCCGTATCACCCATCCCGAAGCCCTGGCCGCCCTCGCGGATACCAAGGCCCGGCTGCGCTCCATGTCCCTGCTGCACGAGACGCTCTACCAATCCGGCCGCATGGACCGCGTATCCGTCCCGGAGTATTTACAGCATTTGTGCGCGCACCTGGCGCGGTCCCTCGGGGCCGCGGAACGGCGCATCCATATCGTGGCGCAGGCCGCCCCGCTGTCGCTGGAGGTGGACCAGGCGGTGCCCTGCGGCCTGATCATCAACGAATTGGTGGCCAACGCCTGCAAACACGCCTTTCCCCAGGGGCGGGCCGGGGTGGTGGAGGTGCAGGTCACCCGGCTGCCGGCCGGGGGCAAAGCCATGCTCCGCGTGGCGGATGACGGCGTGGGCATCCCGGAAAACCTGGATATCCAGCGGACCGAAACACTGGGGTTCCAGCTCGTTTCCGGGCTGACCCGGCAGCTGCAAGGCGAGCTGTGTGTCCGGCGGCAAAACGGCACGGTGGTGGAAATTTTTTTCCTGCCCGGCGGGCAGAACCAGTGAGCATGAAACCCTACGAGATATTGATTGTGGAGGACGAGTTCGTCTTCGCCTGCGATTTGGAGCAGCGCCTGGCCCGGCTGGGCTATGCCGTGATGGACAAGGTGTGCACCGGGGCGGCGGCCCTGGCGGCCGCCAGCCAGCGAACGCCCGACCTGGTGCTGATGGACATCCACCTGCCCGGGGACATGGACGGCATCGAGGCGGCCATCCAGATCCACCGGCAGCACCAGGCGCCGGTGGTGTTCCTGACCGCCTTTGGGGAGGAAACCACCGTGGAGCGGGCCAAGGCAGCCGAGCCTTATGGCTACATCCTCAAGCCGGTGGAGGATCGCGAGCTGAAGATCGTCATTGAGATGTCGCTCGCCAAGCACGAGGCCGAAAAGCGTCTGCGGGAGAGCGAGATCCGCTACCGGTCCCTCTTCGAGCGGGCGGGGGATTACGTGCTGCTCCTGGAGCCCCGGCTGGATGGCCCCCCGGTCATCGCCGATGCCAACGAGGCCGCGCTGCGGGCTCATGGCTATACCCGGGAGGAGCTGGTGGGCCAGTCGATCACCCTGCTGGACCCCGATTTTTCCACGCCGGAACACCGCGAGCGCGTGCAGTTGATGGAAACCGCCGGGGCGCCGTTGTTCACCACGCGCCACCGGCGCAAGAACGGCCAATTTTTCGAGGTGGAGGTTCGCCCCTCGCCGGTGCTGCTGGGCATGAAACGGTATTACCTGAGCGTGGAGCGGGATATCACGGAACGGAAACGGCTGGAGGCCTGCCTGCTCGAGGCCCGCAAAATGGAGTGCATCGGGCGCCTGGCGGGGGGGGTGGCCCACGAGTTCAACAACATCCTGGCGGCCGTGATGCTGAACGTGAACCTGCTGGAAAGCTCCGCCAGCGGGTTCGAGCAGCGTAATTCCCTGCGGGAAGTGGCAGACCTGGCCACGCAGGGGGCCAATGTGGTCCGCCAGCTCCTGGCGTTCAGCCGGCAGTCCGCCATGAATGCCCGGCCGCTCGACCTGGCGCGGCAACTCGCCGGATTTTCCAAAGTGATCCGCCGGGTGGCCAGCGAACGCGTGGCGGTGGAGGTTGTGCCCGGCGGCCCCGTGCCGCGGGTCAAGGCGGATGCCGGCATGCTCGAGCAGGCCCTGTTGAACCTGTGCCTCAATGCCTGCGAGGCCATGCCCGCCGGCGGCCGCCTCCAGCTCGGGCTGCAGGCGGCCACTCTGGACGCCGGAGCGGCCCGGCGGCACCCGGATGCCCGCCCGGGGCAGTTTGTCTGCCTCTCCGTCGCCGACACCGGGCGGGGCATGGACGAAGCGGTCCTGAGCCGGCTTTTCGAGCCGTTTTTCACCACCAAGGAGGTGGGCCAGGGGCCCGGCCTCGGCCTGGCCACCGTGCACGGCATCGTGCATCAGCACCGGGGCTGGGTGGAGGTGAGCAGCGCCCCCGGCCAGGGCAGCACCTTCCGCCTGTTCCTGCCCGCGCTGGCCGAAGCCCAGGCCGCCGCCCCGGAGGCCCCGGAGCCGGCCCCGATGCCCCGCGGCCGGGAGACCATCCTCCTGGTGGAGGATGAGTCCGTCCTCCGGCTCGTCACCGGCAAGTTCCTGCAGCATCTGGGCTACCGGGTGCTGGAGGCCGAAAACAGCGCGGCGGCACACCGGCTCTGGCAGCAGCACTGGGCCGAGATCGCCCTGCTCTTTGTGGCGCAAGGCCTGCGGGATGGCCATTCCGGGGTGGATCTGGCCACCCGGCTGCGCGCGGACCGGCCGGAGTTGAAGGCCATCATTTCCAGCGGTTTCACCACGGAGGTTTTCCGCGTGCCCAACCCCGGGGGGCCCACGACGATCCATCTGCCCGTCCCGTTCCCTCCCGAGGATCTGGCGGCCCTGCTGCGGGCCTGCCTGGATGAGCCTTCCGCCACGGACACGCCCCCGCCCGCCGGCGCCCCAGCCGAAACCCCGGGCCAAGCCCGCCCCCCCCTATGATCACGATCCAGCCCGGGCAATGCCGCATCCTGGTGGTCGACGACGACGAAACCGCGCGGTTCGGCATCCTGCAGGTGCTGCGCAAAGCCGGTTATCAAACCCTGGCGGCCGCCAGCGGGCAACAGGCCTGGGAATTGGTCCGCGCCGCCCGGCCCGACCTGATTCTGCTCGATGTCGATCTGCCCGACGCGGACGGGCGGGAACTGTGCTACCGCATCAAAATGGATGCGGACCTGGGCAACGTGTTTGTGGTGATGTTTTCGGCCAATAGGACGGCCACCGAAGACCAGGTGGATGGCTTGGGGAAGGGGGCGGACGGCTACATTACCCAGCCCGTCACCAACCAGGAGTTGCTGGCCCGCCTGGAGGCCCTGGTGCGGCTGCAGCAGCACGAATACCAGCTGCGGGAGCGTACCGCGGACCTGCAGCGGGAAATGGCGGAGCGCCGGCGGGCGGAGGAGGCCCTGCTCCGGGCGCACGCCGAGCTGGAGCAGCGCATCCGCGAGCGTACGGCCGAGCTGGCCCTGGCCAACGAGCGCCTGCAGCAACGGGACCGCCTGTTGGATGGCGTGGCAAAAATGACGCGCCAGCTGCTGACCGCCGAGCCGCTGGAGGGGGAGATGGGGTCGGCGTTGGGGGTGCTGGGTGGGGCGGCCGGGGCGGACCGTGCCTGCGTGTTCCAGAAAGTGGCGGAACCCGGCGCGGGCGGCCTGCGCTGGCGGCCGCGCTGGGAATGGGCCGGCGGCAGGGTGGCCGCGGAAGCCGGCCCGGCCCGGCTGCCCGCTGAACTGCTGCCCCCCGGGCGGCTGGAAAACCTGTCGCAAAAACAGGCCTTTCAATGCCTGGTGGAGGAACTGGACCCCGCCTCGCGGCCAATCCTTGGGGGGCGGGGCATCCGGTCCCTCCTCCTGGTGCCCATTCACGTGGCCAATGAACTCTGGGGTTTGGCGGAGTTCAATGACTGCACCCATAGCCGGGTTTGGCAGGAGGCGGAGATCGCCGTTCTGCAGACCGCCGCCGACGCCATCGGCGGGGCCTTGAAGCGCCAGCAGGGAGCTGAGGAATTGCGGCGCGTCCAAGCCTTGCTGGATGCGGCCATCGAGCAAAGCCCGGCCGGGATCCTGATCGCCGACGCTCCGGACTGCCGCATCCGGCTGGCGAATTCCTCCGCCCTGGGCATCCGCGGCGGAAATGCCGGCCAGCTGACCGGCATCTCCGCGGAGCAGCACCCACACCAGTGGCAGGTCCACACCCCGGAGGGCGCCCTTATGGCCCCGGCTGATCTGCCGTTGTGCCGCGCCATTTACAAAGGGGAAACCGTGCACAACCTGGAGGCCGTCATCCACCACTCCAGCGGCGAAAAACGCTGGATCCTGGCCAATGCGGCCCCCGTGCGCGGCGCGCAGGGGGAAATCCTGGCCGGGGTGGTGGTCTTCCTGGACATCACCCAGCGCCGGAAGCTGGAGGACCAGCTGCGCCAGACGCAGAAGCTGGAATCGATCGGTCAGCTGGCCGGCGGGGTGGCCCACGATTTCAACAACATTCTGGCGGCGATCCTCATGCAGATGAACTTGGTGCTGGAATGCCCCGGCCTGGAACCCGGGATCCGGACGGCTCTGAAGGAGGTGGTCCAGTCCGCCCAGCGTGCCGCCGATCTCACCCGGCAGCTGCTCATGTTCAGCCGCCGCTCGGTCCTGGAAACCAGGATCGTGGATCTGAATGACCTGGCCCGCAACCTCCTCAAGATGCTCGGCCGGCTCATCCGCGAGGACATTCAGCTGGTGCTGGAGTGCGGACATCCACTACCTCCGGTGGAGGCCGATCCCGGCATGCTGGAGCAGGTGCTGATGAACCTTGCCGTGAATGCCCGCGACGCCATGCCCCAGGGCGGCCGGCTGGTGATCGGCACCGAGGCGGTGACGCTGGCGGCCGCCCAGGCTCGGCTGAATCCCGAGCGGCGCGCCGGGCGGTTTGCCTGCCTCCGGGTCTCGGACCGCGGCCTCGGCATGGAGGAGGAGACGCTCAAGCATATTTTTGAGCCGTTTTTCACCACCAAGAAGGCGGGCCTGGGGACTGGCCTGGGGCTGGCCACCGTCCATGGCATCGTGGCCCAGCACAAAGGATGGATCGAGGTGGAGTCCCGCCTCGGGAGCGGATCCACCTTCCGGGTATTCCTGCCCGCGGCACCCGAGCTGGCGGAGGCGAAGTTCGAGACGGAGCCGGACGGCCTGGGGATGCCGCTCCCGCCCGGCCGGGAAACCATCCTGCTGGTGGAGGATTCGGCCCCCCTGTTGCGCGTCACCGGCCAGGCCTTGCGCCGGCTGGGCTACCAGGTGCTGGAGGCGCCCAACGGACCGGCAGCCCTGGCCGTCTGGCAGCGCCAGCAAGGCCGGGTGGATTTGCTGTTCACGGACATGGTGATGCCCGAAGGGATCAGCGGGCAGGCCTTGGCGGAAAAGCTGCGCGCGGAGAATCCGGGATTAAAAGTGATCATCACCAGCGGCTACCAAACCGAGCTGGGCAACCCCCGCCTCCTGGCCTCGGGAAACCTGCATTACCTGCTCAAGCCTTATGAGTCCGCCTCCGTGGCGAGGCTGGTGCGGACTTGCCTGGACGATCGTTCCGCGTTATAATGGGCAGCGCCAGAGAAACAACCAGAAATATTGCATGAACACGCCAAACTTAATAAAACACGGAACCGGTCGCCAAGCCCTGCTGGCGGCCGCCTGGTGCGCCGCCTGGGTGGTCCGCAGCCACGGTTTTGAAATATCCGAAGCCGCCCTGGCCAGGCTCAGCGCCCCGGCTCGGGAGGCGCTGGCCAAGGCCAGCGTAGCCCCCCTGGGCCAGGTGCCGGTGCCCCCCGGCAACCCGCTCAGCCAGGAAAAAGTGGAGCTGGGCCGGCTCCTCTATTTCGACAAGCGTTTATCGGCTGACAAAACCGTAAGCTGCGCCACCTGCCACGATCCCAAAACGGGCTGGGCGGAAGCGGAACCCACCTCCACCGGCATCCGCAACCAACTGGGGCCCCGTAACGCTCCCAGCGTGCTGGATTCAGCCTATTACCACGCCCTGTTCTGGGACGGCCGCGCCCAGACCCTGGAGGAGCAGGCCCTGGGGCCGATCCAAAACCCGAAGGAGATGGGCAACGACCTGCCCAAGATGGTCGCCGCCCTGTCCCAGGTAAAAGGTTATGCCCCGTATTTCAAGGCCGCCTTCGGGGAGGCGCAGGTGACTTCCGAGCGGGTGGCCCAAGCCATCGCCGCCTTTGAGCGCACCGTGGTGAGCGGCCCTTCCCCCTTCGATGATTTCTTGAAAGGCTCCGTTTCCGCCCTTTCCGAGCGGCAGATCAAGGGCCTCGAATTGTTCCTCACCAAGGGCAAGTGCACCACCTGCCACCGCGGTCCGTTCCTCACCACCGGCCAGTATGCCGCCTCCAACCTCCCCGGGGACGACGGTCGCGCACAAGTGACCAAAAACGCGGCCGACAAGGCCAAATTCCGGATTCCCACCCTCCGCAACGTGGGCCTCACCGGCCCTTATTTCCACGATGGTTCCGTGGCCTCGCTGGAGGATGCGGTGTTCGTGCGGGCCAACGGCTTCAAACCCGGCGCCGGCGCTGCCAGCGCCGCGGAGTTGAAACTGACCCAGGAAGAAGTGCGGGACGTGGCCGCCTTCCTCAAATCGCTCAACGGCAAGCTGCCTGAAATCGCCGTGCCCGCTCAATTCCCGGAATAGCCTCCGGTAGGGCGACCTCTCCGCCGGCCTCCCGGGCCGGCGGAAATGCCAGTGGCACCAGCGCCCCAGCGGCGGGTAACCGCCGCGGTAACGCGGCGGATCGGCGGTGGGCAAAGTTCCATCCACATAGGATTCGCCCAAAACCCTGCAACCTGCGCCTGGTTTTTGCGCAAACCGTGGGCATCGGATGGTCCAAGCCCTTCTCCCCCTGCCAACTCGGGAACGCTTACGAGATCGACAGCAACTCGACCTCGAAAATAAGCGTCGCGTTCGGGGGAATGGCGCCCGGATAACCGGTCTTGCCATACGCCAGCTCCGGTGGAATGGTCAGCCGCGCCTTGTCGCCCACCCGCATGGTCGCCACCCCTTCATCCCAGCCGCGGATGACTTGGCCGGTGCCCAGAACGAAGGCAAACGGATCATTCCGGTCCACCGAACTGTCAAATTTGGTGCCATCGGTCAGCCATCCGGTGTAATGAACGGTGACGGTTTCGCCGCGTTTTGGCGCCAAGCCGGCGCCCGAGGTGATCTTTTCAATTTTCACGCCGGCGATGATAAAAACAAAACCCTGCGGGTGGAAGCCCGTTCTTCGTGGGACACCCGGCCTAATTCGGTCAAAACCAGGTGCCAACAGCTAGTTGGAAGCCATGCCAACGCCCATTCTAACGCTGGGGGTGTTTCAGGGCGTTTTTCGGTCCGGGTATTGCCTAGACG
>CAIMWS010000330.1 GCA_903845125.1 uncultured Verrucomicrobiota bacterium | reverse complement strand
GGCCTCAAGCGCGTCCCTTCGGACCATGTTGAATATGCCGGCGCCCATCGCTATGAGCCTGACGCGTCTGACAGCGGCCAGCCAGGCCGGGATCGGTGAACAGCGGCGCCCAGCGCCGGGAAAGCACGACTTCCACCGTGGCCTCCAGCTGCCGGATCATTTCCCGGCGCCCCGGCCCCATGGGGATGGCGGCCTGGCCCACCGAACCCGGTTTGGCCACGGGTTCCGGCTTCGGCGTTGGCCGGGCTGCCGGGCCGCCGGTTTCCAGGCACAAGAGGCGGCTGCCGGTGAGCCAATAGATCCGGCGGCCCGCCACCGCCACGCCGCCCCGCCCCGGCCCGTGCCACTCGTTGCGCGCCCAGGGTGGATTCCGGAAACCGCCGTAACTGTCGCGTTCGCCCCAGATGGGAAAAAGATCGCCGCTGTCCAGGCGGAAGCCGCTCAAGGTGCCTTGGTGCACTGCCAGCGCGGTCCGGCCCGCGACCAGGAAATTCTGGCTTTCGTCCGCCGTGCCCCAAAAGCAGTTCCAGGGCGGTTGCTGGCCCCGCTGATGGAACAGCGGGGTGATGCGGTTTTCGGCGGGGTCCAGCAGGCCCAGCGCGACCAGGGGCGCCACGCCGAGGCTCCAGTTGCCATAGGCGCTGCGGTGAAAAACCAGGAGGCGGCCATCCGCGGCCAGGGCTGGCGGGGCGCCCACTCCCTGGCAGCCGGCCGCCCACAGCACGGGGGCGGGGGTGGATGCGGCGCCGGTGGCGGCGTCCAGCACGAAAAAGCTGCGCGCGGCGGGATCGGCCCGCAGATATTCCGCCACGGTCTCCTGCTCCTTTTGCCACAAGGCGGGAGTGCCGTGCGCCGCCGCGCTTTTGATCCAGGCCTCCACCTTTTGCCAGCCGCCATCGTCCACCCCGGCGTTCCGGCAGAGCAGGGTGCGGTCCCGGCCGAGGCGCTGGCCCATGTTGAGCAGGGGGTTGGTGCGCACCACCACCCGGGTGCGCCCGCCGTGGGAGACCACCACCGGGTAATAATCGCGCGCGGTTTGGCCCGCCAGCGGCGGGGAGGTCCAGACCGGGGTGCCATTCCCGGCGCGCAGGCACCGCACGCGCATATCCTCCGCCGTCACGAAGACCAATCCCTCCGCCACGGCGGCGGTTTGGCGCAGGGGCGCCCCCAGGTTTTGCCACCACAGGAGCTGGCCATCGCGGGCGGAAACCGCCAGGAAATCGCCCCGCCGGTGGCCGATGAAGACGGCTTCCCCCGCGGCCACGGGCGCGGCCGAAAAGCCCCCGTGGCCGGTTTCGAGGCGCCACTGGATCCGCCCGGTGGGCGCCTCCAGCCCGTAGAGGAAGCCGTCCGTGCCCGCCGCGATCACCACCCCCTGGGTCACCGCCGGCGAATGCAGGAACGCGCCCTCGATCCGGAAACGCCATTCCGTCTCCCCCGTATCCGCGCGCAGCGCATAGAGTCCGCCGGCGTGCGTGGCCACAAACACCCGGCCCCCGGCGAGGATCGGCTCCATTGCAGTGCCGAGGCGCTCGCCCGTGAATTCGCGCGCCCAGGCCAGGTGATAGGGCGGCTGGATCTCCTCCTCGACGAATCCGGTGTGGCGGGCTTCCCCGCGCAGCATGGGCCAATCCGCCTCCACCCCGCCCAGGGCGAAGAGCCAAACCGGGCAGAACAGGGGCAGGACCAGCGGGGCCAGCCAGCCCGCGGGCGAAATTTTGCGTCTCCGGAATCCGCGATGCGTGTGCATGCCGCGGATTACAGCCGGATTCCGGCGTCCAGACAAGCAGATTGCCCGCCTCCAGGTGAGCCGCCCGGGCCCGCTGGCAGCTGGGAGAGTGGCTGGGAGAGTGGCTTGCCACGAACCGCGCCAGCCGCTAAGGTAGGTCCCGGTGAGCCAAGCATTTTGAGTTATGGGGATGATTATGAAGACGAATGTGAAGCGGAATTTGCTGAATCTGGCCCTGGTGTTGCTGGCCGGCGCGGCGGCGGCGGCGGCGGAGCCGGGCGCCACGGTGGTCCGCACCCTGCGGGAAACCGCGCTGCGGGGCGTGGACGAGATCGTGTTCGCCGTGCGGCCGGTGATCCCCGAGCATTGGTATGCCAACTTCGGGTATTATGCGGCCAAGGTGGGGAAACCGTATTTCGCCACGGAAAAGCTGTACCTCGAGGGAGCCCGGCTGTGCCGGCTGGACTTGAACACCGGGCAGGCCACCACCATCCTGGCCGACGCCAAAGGCGGCATCCGGGATCCGCAGGTCCGTTACGACGGGAAAAGGATTTTGTTTTCCTACCGGCGGGGCGGCACGGAGAATTACCTGCTTTACGAGTGCAACCTGGATGGCTCGGACCTGCGGCAGATCACCAGCGGGGAGCACGACGACTTCGAGCCGAGCTACCTGCCGGATGGGGGGATCGTATTCGTCTCGAGCCGGTGCAACCGCTGGGTGAACTGCTGGGTGTCGCAGGTGGCGGTGCTCTACCGCTGCGAGGCGGATGGCAGCCGGCTGCGGCCGATCTCCAGCAACAACGAGCACGACAACACCCCCTGGCCGCTGCCGGACGGGCGCATCCTCTACACCCGCTGGGAATATGTGGACCGCAGCCAGGTGGATTACCACCATCTGTGGGTGGTGAACCCCGATGGCACCGGACAGATGACGTTCTACGGCAACCTCCACCCCGGCACGGTGATGATCGATGCCAAGCCCATTCCAGGCTCCGGCAAAGTCGTGGCCATTTTCTCCCCGGGCCACGGCCAGACGGAGCACGCGGGGGCCATTACGGTGGTGGATACCGCCGCCGGGCCGGACGCCACGGCGTTCGCGCGGCGGATCACGCGGGGGGATGATTTCCGGGATCCGTGGGCCTTTTCCGAGGGCGCCTTCCTGGCCGCGCAGGAGCACCGGTTGGTGGCCGTGAACGGCCGGGGGGAGGTGGGTGAACTCTACAGCCTGCCGCCGGCGGAGCGGGCCCGGGGGCTGAAGGTCCACGAGCCGCGCCCCGTGGCGGCGCGGCCGCGCGAGACGGTGCTGCAGCCGCGGATGCATCCGGAGGAGAAGACCGGGCGACTGCTGCTGGCGGATGTTTACCAGGGGCGCAACCTGGAGGGAGTGCGGCGGGGGGAGATCAAAAACCTGCTCATCCTGGAGACGCTGCCCAAGCCGATCAATTTCACGGGCGGGATGGATCCGCTGAGCTATGGCGGCACCTTCACGCTGGAGCGCATCCTGGGCACGGTGCCGGTGGAGCCGGACGGCTCGGCCTATTTCGAGGTGCCGGCGCTGCGCAGCGTGTTCATGGTGGCGCTGGATGAGGACAGCCTGGCGGTGAAACGGATGCAAAGTTTTGTGACCGTGCAGCCCGGGGAGACCACCAGCTGCGTGGGCTGCCACGAGCAGCGCACCCGGACGGCCGCCGCCGGCGCAACCACCCCGCTGGCGGCCCGGCGGGCGCCCAGCCGGATCGAGCCGGTCGCCGGCGTGCCCGAGGTGCTGGATTTCCCGCGGGACATCCAGCCCGTGCTCGACGCCCTGTGCGTGGATTGCCACGGCAGCGAGCGCACCGGGCGGGGCGGGCCTTTCGCCGGGCGCGTGCTGCTGACCGGAGATCCCGGCCCCATGTTCTCGCAAAGCTATTTCACCCTGACGGTGCGGAAACTGTTTGTCGATGGCCGCAACGACCCCAAGAGCAACCTCCGGCCGCGCAGCATCGGCAGCGCCGCCAGCCGGCTGCTCCGGCTCATGGACGGCTCGCACCACGGCGCCCGCGCCACGCCGGCCCAGCTGGCCACGGTGCGCCTGTGGATCGACACCGGCGCCCCCTACCCGGGCACCTACGCCGCCCTCGGCAGCGGCATGATCGGCGGCTACGCCCAGAACGAGCTGGTGGAGACGGATTTCAAATGGCCCACCACCCGGGCCGGAGCGGAGGTTATCCAGCGGCGCTGCGCCGGCTGCCACCAGCGCGAGCGCGCCCTGCCCAAGGCCATCGCCGACGAGTTGGACATTTCCTTCTGGCGGTTCGATCTGAACGATCCGCGGTTGCGCTTCAGCCGCCATTACGTGTTCAATCTCGGCCAGCCGGCGAAATCCCTGCTGCTGCTGGCGCCGCTGGCGCCGGCGGCCGGCGGCTGGGGCCTCTGCGCCACCAACGGCGCCCCGGCCGTGTTCACCTCCACCGCCGATCCCGATTATGCCCGGCTGCTGGCCATGGCGGCCGCCGGGCGCGACCGCCTGCAGGAGCTCAAGCGGTTCGACATGGACGGGTTCCAGCCCCGTCCCGAATGGGTGCGGGAGATGAAGCGCTACGGGGTGCTGCCCGCCGAAACGCTTGTGGGCAGCCCGGTGGATGTTTACGCCACGGAGCGCAAATACTGGGAATCGCTCTGGTATCAGCCGGCCGGTTCCAAGAACTGATAACGGCGGCACCCCAGCGGCGGGCGTGACAAGTTGCGCAGGGCTGCGAACACCACGCGACTGCACCCGGTGGCAGGCGTCGAAAAGGCGGATCGATGCGCCAGGCTTCACGCTGATCGAGTTGCTGGTGGTGATCGCCATCAGCGCGATCCTGGCCTCAATGCTGTTGCCGGCGCTCTCCCGGGCCAGGGGAAAAGCCAAGGCCATCCACTGCGTCGGCAATATCCACCAAATCAGCCTTGCCCTGGTGCTGTATGCGGACGCCAGCGCGGACCAGATCCCGCTGGTGGGGCTGGACAAACCGTCACCGCCGGGAGCCTGGTATCGCATGCCACGGTCACTTTCGACAGTATTCCCCAACGACCAGTGAACCGCCACCAGCAGCGGGCCAACCAGGGCTTTGCCGACGGCCATGCCGAAACCTTGCCCGTGAGCGTCCTGGGGCTGCAGTATTGGCCCGGCACCGGGCCGGGCGGAGGAGTCGCCACCGGCAATCCCAAGTGGGGTGGCAACGGGGTGTATGACGGGCGCTGGTGGTGGAGCCTGTGAGGCCTGGTTTTAGGGGGCGTCCGGCCGCAGGGTCTTTTCCATCCAGGCCAGCATGCGCGCCCACATATCCGGGGTGTAGGCATGGCCCACGCCGGGATATACCAGGTTCTCCAGCGCGGCGGGTTGGTTATACAGCTGATAAGCCTGGCGGGCCACGCGGTCGATCACGTGGATGCCCGAGACGGGTGAGCCGCCATCCTGGTCGCCGGTCATGAACAGCGCCGGCCGCGGGGCGATCAGCGAAATGATGGCCTCGGTGTCGAAGTGGTTCAGGAGGTTGGGGACAAAGTAATAAATGCCGTGGGCGTGGAGGAACTGCTGCTGGATCAGGTCCTGGTAGCGGGTGAGGCAGGCCACCGCCACGCCGGATTTGAGCCGTTCATCCAGGGCCATCAGCCACCAGGTGCGGGTGGCGCCCATGCTGATGCCGGTGACGCCGAGGCGTTTGGCGTCCACCTCCGGCCGGGTGCACAGATAATCCAGCGCCATCAGGTCGTCCCGTAAAATCATGCCCCACAGGGAGCGCCCCACCCACAGGTTGAATTTGCTGGCGCTCATCTCCTCGCTGCCGCCGGTCTGGCCCGGGCCGTCGGGCCCCTGGCCGCTGCGCTCGCCGAAGCAATAGGCGTCGATGCCCAGGACCACATAGCCGCGCCGGGCCAGCGCCGGCCCGGGCGCTTCCGGCGTGTGCGCGGATTGGAACAGCTCCTCCTTGCCGATGCCATATTCGCCCCCATGCCAGTGGCAATAGAGGATCGCCGGCGCGGGCCCCGCTTGTTTCGGCAGGAGCAAATAGCCGGGAACCCGGGCGCCGGCCTCATTGTCGAACTCGAATTTCTCCACCACGTACCCGCCCCGGTCCTCGCGCTTCAGGATGGTGACAGCGGGCCGGGCGGGCCGGGGCGGCAGCTGGCCGAGCAGTTGCTGGATTTGGGCGCGCACCTCGAGGCGCCGGGTTTCCCAGGCTTCCCGCGTGGCGGGCAGCGTGAAGGCGGGCGCCAGGGGGGCTTTGGCCAACCAGGCCTGGGCGGTGGAAGAGTGGTTTTGAGCAGTCATAACGCCCGGGAGCATACCGCATACCCCGGCAAATAAAAGCGCATAGCGCAAAAACGGTTTCATGCCTGATTCATACGCCTTTTCGCCGCGGCGGGCAATCGGGTTCGATTATCAGTTGCCGCCCGCGGGCCGCTCTTTTAGGATCAGGCCCGTGACAACGAGAGGGAAATTTCGAATCGGAGTGCTGGGCTCGGGCAAAGGCTCCAACCTGGTGGCCATTGCCGAGGCCTGCGCCGGGGGGCAGATCCCCGTGGAGATCGCCCTGGTGTTGAGCGATGTGCCCAACGCCGGCATCCTGAGCCACGCCCAGGCGCGCGGCCTGCCGCACCGGTACCTGCCGCCCGGCCCGTTCCGCACCAAGCTGGATGAGGCCGCCGAAAAGGCTTATGGCCAGGCGCTGGCCGAGGCCGGGGTGGAACTGGTTGTGCTGGCGGGGTTCATGCGCGTCCTGAAGAGCGGATTCCTGAAGGCCTTTCCCCACCGCATCGTGAATATCCACCCCTCCCTGCTGCCGGCCTTCCAGGGCTTGGAAGCCTGGCGCCAGGCGCTGGAATATGGGGTCAAGTTCACCGGGTGCACGGTGCATTTTGTGGATGAGGGGGTGGACACCGGCGTCATCATCGGCCAGCAGGTGGTGCCCGTGCTGGACCACGACACCCCCGCCACGCTGCACGAGCGCATCCAGCAGGCCGAGCGGGTGCTCTACCCGCGGGTGATCGGCGCCCTGGCCCAGGACCAGATTGTGACCCAGGGCCGCCGCACCGTGTGGCGCCCGGAGGTGTAGCAGGCCCCGCCCGGGCCGCCCGCAAAACCAGTGGAAGCCATTTTCCAATATACCATGCAGGTGCCACCCGGGGCGGTGGACGCCAACCACCACGCAAACAATGTGGAATACCTGCGCTGGATGCAGCAGGCCGCCCAACTGCACTACGAAGCCTCGGGCTGTGCCGCCGCCACGCTGGCGGCGGGTGCCACCTGGGTGGTGCGCGCCCACCGGATCGAATACCTGCGCCCGGCTTTCGCCGGCGACCAACTCGCCGTCTGGACGTGGGTGACCCGGTTCGGCCAGGCCAGTTCGTTGCGCAAATACCAGGTCCGGCGGCTGCCGGACCAGGCGATACTGGCCCGGGCGGAGACCGATTGGGTGTTCGTCGAGGTGCGCACCGGTCGCCCCTGCGCCCTGCCCCAGGTGATCAAAGAAGCCTTCGTTTGCCTGCCCGCCGGCCAGGAACCTTAACCGGTTCCAGCCCTTCGGCTCACCGCCGTGTCGGCGGATCTTTGGGCGGCTGGCGGCGTGGCAGGCCCCTTACCGCTTACCGATCCCCAGGCATCAGCCCCTCGCGCGGGCATGGTCCGCCGCCGATCACGGGGGCTTGGCGCCCCGCTGGCGTTTCGCCAGCGGGTCAAACCACGGCGCGGCTCCAGCTTATCTGGGGCGCAGCTCGGAATAAAGCGGGCGCTCTGTGCGGAATCGATAGTCGGGCCACAGGGGGGCAGTTGAGATCGATCCAGGCCTTCAGCGCGCGCATTTCCGTGGGCTTGAGGGCCACGGCCTCGTGCGGCTTCGTGGCCAGGGCTTTGAACAGGCGGCTCTGGGTCGTGCCGAAGGTGAGGGGCTCCGCCTTGAAATGCCGGGAGCCGTAATGCCAGTCAAAGTAATGCACCCAGCCGCCCGTAATCAGCGAGCGGTAGGAGGCGGGGACACGGTTGGCGTCGTGGGTAGCCTGGAGGTCGGGTTTGGCGCCCCCTTTGCCGTCGTGGCAGCGGACGCAGTTGGCCTCCAGGACCGGCTGGATGACGCGTTCGTAGTCGAACGGCTCGGCGCCCCACGGCGGCGGGGTGAGCGGAAGCGCCGGCTGGGTCAGCGCCAGGCCGGGATGCCGCAGGGGAGCCTCGGGACGGGCATCGTGGCAGCCAACGCAGCTGCGCTGCTCACCCGGTTGGAGCTGGACCACGCTGCGCATGCGCTGGATTTCGTTGAAGTTCTCGTCCAGCAGGTGGAAATAGAGCACCTTGCCGGCCGGGGCGGTGAAATTAACGGAGCCGTCTTCGGCGATGGGGACCGTGCCCAGCACCGCCTTGGCCACATAGCTGGGCCAGCCGTTGCGCTCGGTGACCTTCGCGCTGCCGTCCTCCGCCTGGGCGGCGCTGCCCTGGCGGAAGGCATGCGGCTGGAGCGCGTTGGCGCTACGGGTGGCGTAGGACTGGACCGGGCCATTGACCAGGTGGATCGGCGTGGCGTAGAAATCCTGGAAGCTGGGATGGGAGGCGCGGTATTCGCCGCGGGCCAGGAGCTGGAGCGGCGCCGGCACCTCCTGGGAGACCTGCAGGTATTTCGCCTGGCCCCGGGCGACCCCCGAACCGAGGCCGGTGTAAACGTCCTGCACGGTAAACTGGCCGAGCCCCTGCTGCGCCAGGGTGGTATCGCGCGGTTCAGGCAGCACGGGCGGGCGCGGGCGGACCATCAGGAGGGAGGGGCGTTTGCTGCTGATCGCCGGGTCCATATAAAGGACTTCCCGGTTCCCGAACCGGTCGATGACATAGAGGCCCCAATGGGACTGCCGGCCGGGATTGTGGCTGACGAGGAAGTGATCGCGCGAGACGGGCTCGGGATCGCGGAAGGTCTCGCTGTGGGAGCGGTCCATCTGGTATTGGGGCCGGGTGTCGGGGGTGATGCTGGTGAGGGCCGCGGTGTCGAACAACCCCTTGGCGGGATTGATCAGGGCGATGGGCCCCTGGTGGTCGCCGTGCGAGATGATCGTGCAGACGATCTCCTGGGTGCCGGGCACTTCGCGCCCGTGCCCATAGCAGTAGGGCGTGTCGTTGCCGAAGACCAGCTCCGGGTGGCTGCCATCCGGGCGGATGGCCCACAGCGTGTGGCCGAAGTCAGCGCCTTTGTCGAGGTATTCGGAGCGGGTCCAGAGGATGCGGCCGTCGCGCATGACGGCGGGATCCCATTCGCTGAGGTTGGCGTGCGAGAGCCGGCGCACGTTGGTGCCGTCCGGCTGCATGCGGTGCAGCACGTAGGCCTGCGGCTCCCAGCAGAGGAACCGGGCTTTGCACCGGGTGGACATGAAGCCGAGCTCGCCATCGGGCAGCGGGACGGGATCGAAGTCGTGGAAGGGGCCGTCGGTCAGTTGGCGCAGGCCGCTGCCATCGGCGCGCATGGACATCAGGTGCCAGTAGGACTGCCAGCCCTCCACCTCCGGCTTGTCCGGGCGATAGGCGAAGTAAATGTTCTGCGCCTCGTAATCGGCCACCGGGTGGCGCACGATGCCGGCCTTGCCGTCGAAGAGCATCTCCACCTCGCCCCGGGCCGGGTTGAGCCGGCCGCTGGCGTCCCGCGGGATGCGCAGCACGTATACCCCGCCGCCGGGCGCGAACAGGGAATCCAAATGCTCGCTGTAATTGTGCGAGGGCTGGAGCGGGTGGTGCTTGGCGAAGAGCACCTGCTCCAGGGGCGCCAGCCTTGGATCGCGGAAAAAGAGCCGGCGCTTGGCCTCCCTTGCCGCCAGGTAGAGCGGTTCCGAAGCCGCGGCGGCCGGATCCTGTGCCTGCCGGCGCAAGCCTGCGAGTTCCGCCCGCTCCGTGCCAACCTCCAGCCCCGCCGCCTCCAGCCGGGCGAGCATTTCCTCGAACTGGACCAGCACGCGCTCCAGCGGCGACAGCCGCGCCAGCCGCCCCCAGTAGGGTGCGCCGCCCGGCGCCGCCGGACGATCATTCACCAGCGGGGAAAGGTAATCCTTCGCATCCATCCGGCTCCAGGTGTCCCGCTCCCGCAGGAACGCGTAGGTGACCGCCCCGGCCCAGGTTTTCTCGGCAAGCTCGGCGGTCGGGAAGGTGAGCTTGGGCATGGGCGGACGCAACTGGCTGGGATCGCGTTTCAGGGTGGCGGCCGCCTGCCAGGTGCGGCCATCGGCGGAGAGCAACACCTCCGCCTCCAGGATCTGGCGGTCGGCGAAATTGCCGTTGCGGTCGCGGGAAATGACCACGCGCGAGACTTGCTGCGCCGCCGGCAGTTCGATTTCCGCCCATTCCTCCAGGCCGCCGGTGGCGGCGATCCAGCTATGGTCGTTGCCATAGAGGCCGTCATTCAGATTTGCCACCTGGTGGATGGCGTAGCCGGCCAGGGCGGACGAGGCGTGGGCCACGGCGCCGCGGCTGGCCAGGGCCAGGTTCTTTTGGGGATCGGTTCCGTAAACTTCAAGTTCGTCGATGCAGGGCTGGCCGGACTGCGGCCGGCGAATGGCCAGCCGCACAAAACGCGCCTCGCGGGCCGCAAACTCGATGGGGGCCACCAGGGAGTTGGCCGCCGGGGGTGCCCCGATCTCCACGGCGCGCGCCGCAAACGCCTCCTCCGTGATTTCGCGAGGCGCGGCGGGCAAGGCGGCGGGAGCGAGGGACAACAGGGTCAGCGCTGCCAGGAGCGAGGCGGCACAACGTGCAGGTTCTGGCATGGGATACCGGTTGGTCGTGTTCATCTTCATATGGTTCCTCATCATTTTTTCCGCCTGCGCTGGCTGCAGCCTGGATTGGACCAGGCACCAGCCGTTTTGCCCTGCCACCCCCGGCTTACCTCTCCGGTCGGAATCCGCCTATGCGGCGTGGCAAAAACAGGCATGGTCAATCTAGCATGGATAGTATGACGCCAGAGCGAGCGGTTTGGCAATCGCGAAAACCACCCCCCGGGACAGCCATTCCCCCTCAAAATTTTTCGCGGATTCCAGCAAGGTGGCGTGCCTGGCCCGGGAATCCGGAATGGATCCTGCGGGAGCGATTTTGCCCTTCTTGGGGAGGGGATGGTCGCCCGGCAAAATCCAATCCCAATCGCCGGAGCGGCAGCGACTACTGCAGCCTGGACTTGAGTGGACGCAATAATCCCTCGGAAATGAAAACCGGATAGGAAAGCGCTATCGAAGCCCCCGCCAAGTGTTCCCAAAAACAGTCCGCTTGGGCGGGCATCCTTCCCCGGGTGGCGATGGTGACCAGAACTGCGATCAGAAAAGTGAGTCCGCCGATGGCGTAGGTGGAAGCAATAAGGTAGCGCAGGATTGCAGCGGGCCGGTTTGACCCTGCAGCCGGCGCCGGGGAAAGGAAAAAAAGTCGAAATGCATAGAGCGTTTCCAGGACCTCTTTTAATCCAAAAGCCAGGACAGCGCTTCCCAGCGGCGCCAGAACCACCGCGATCATAAACGGGATGTTAACCAAAACCATCGGATTCATGCCCATCATTAGAAAAACACCCATGGTTCCTAATCCGAAAAACAGGTACCCAACGAGGGTCGATAATGCTCTCATAAACTTGATGGCTCGCTCGCCACCCCGGGGCACCTTGCAGCCTCGAACCAACCGCTTGAACTGTGCGCCGGGGCGGCGTTGCATATTCACTATCGGCACGAATCGAAGGTGCTTTAGCGGCCTCGGGGTCATTCGATCGTTGGTTTGGCTGGATCTTTTTGCCCCAGGCCGTTGCGATGCGTCATTTCACCCGACCGGTTTGGGACTCCTGGCTTGCGGTGCGGTTGGCGCAAAAATCTGCAGCGCAATCATTTCCCTCCCCAATGAATGGCCCCGGCTTGGACCGGCCAGGTTGATCGGCCCAAATCCACGCCTCAGGCGCTGGAAAAAAGCCGCCGTGGGGAACATCCCTTTCCTGGAGGTCAGCCCTAGGCAAAATCGCCCTTGGGCGGGCAAAAAACAGGCTAAACTTGCCGCGCCGTCGCAGATCTTTAAAGATCTCCAATTGGCGAATGACGAAAATGGGCGGGTATTAGGCGATGGTCAGGTTGCTGGGCGAGAGCCCTCGTGCCGCTGCCAGGCCTGGCTCATGAAAAAACTCGCCGCCCCGGACCGGTTCCAACTGGAGGCGGTCCTGGAAGCGTAGCAGCCATAGCCATGCCACCTGGCTGGGGCCGGCGGTCTGGAGCGGTGGGCATCCGCCGGGCAGTGGCTGGCCGGACTTCTGCTCCTTGGCTTTGTCCTGGATCAGCCATGACTACCTTTTAAAAGGTAAAATAAAATGTTTAGCTGCCGCGATAGTCTGCTAAGATCTCTGCTTATATCTGCAATTTAATGCAGTAGTGAAATGATCCGACCGGATTCCAGCGCCCTCCGCGGAGAGGCCAGACCTTTTGACCTGGCTGGCGGCCCCGGCTGTACCTGGCTCGCGCCTACCCATTCCAAACCATGAAATGGAATCGTAATAACCGGCTGAACCGTAGTAACCCGGAGGTGAATTCCCGGCCGCAGCAATCCGCCCCGGTCGAATCCGGCGCGGGAAAAATCAGTCAGCTGTTTCCCCCAACTACCTTTACCACGTGTCGGCAGTGAACCACAAAGATCACGGTCAGCACCACACAGCCCAAGCCGCGGGCTCGGGAATGATGCCTGCACCGCTGCTGGCCTCATGTGAAAAGCATGCCACAACCGCCCGGGAGCATGGCAAAGACCAGCCGGCCAGGCAGGAGAGCATGGGCCGGGTATCGGGCCCGCTGGCGCGTGATCTCAGTCTTTTCATTGCCGCCCTCTGCATGGACTTGAGGTTGATGCGGGAGCGGAATCCAGCTTCGGAATTCCATGAACGCATGCGGAACATCGAAATCTTGAGCCAGGGCACCCTTCAGCTCTGTCGGGAAATGCCTGGCAGTGCCGGCCCATCCGCCTGGCAACCGGTGGCGATCGACCTGGCCGAGGCGGCGTGGTGGCAGAGCCGGATGCTGGGCGAGGTGGTGAGTGATTGCGTTTCCATCGTGCTGGCTCATCCCGCAAGGCCCCTGGCGGCGAAGGCTTGTGTGGCGGCCGCGGAACGAGCTTTCCGGAAGCAGTGCCTTGGCGCCCCGGGGCTCCTGTTCAGAAACCAATGGCGGCCACCCGAGTATTTCCCCGGTGCCATCCGCCTGCCGCTGGCCGGGGTCCAGGCCCGCCGGAGCACCGGCCGGGTCGTGTGCCTCCAGGTGAGCCTGGCCGGCTACCCGCTGGAGGAAACCAGCCTGTGGAAGACTTCGGTGGCCTTTTACAGCGCCCGGGAGCCCGGCCCGGATACGGGCCTGGAGGTGGCCTTGGTTCATGACCTGGCCCAGCGCCAGCAAGGCTGGCTGGCCTTGGAGATTGGCCAGAACCAAAACCTGGCGGTCCGCGTTTATGTGCCGGAAGTGGCAGTGGCTGATCCGTGAAGGAGGATGGCTGCGTCGTTCATCAGGCGGTTCCAGTTCTGCCTCCCTGGCTCTCCCAGGCCCGGAGGGCCGAGGGCTTAGGGCCGAGAGCTGAGAGCTGAGAGCCGGGGCGGAGAGCAGAGGTCCGGTGCGCTCGGAGGTCGGCAAGGTGCCGCCACCAGGCTACTGCCGCAGTAGTTTCTTCAGCTCGGCCGGGTCGCGCGTGGGGGGGTGGCAGGCCCGGTTGGTGCAGATGTGGGCCACCGGTTCGCCGTTGACCATGCCCATTTGCCTGGCGGATGGTTCCACCGGCCCCGCAGTGCCTAGCACCACCTTGTTCGGCTGGCCAACGCGGTGGATCTGGTGCAGCAGGAGACACGTATCCGGGCGGCCGGGTGGACCGGCGACCACCACTTTGTGGGGGCTGGCCAGCCAGAAATCGACCGCCTCCAGGAGGCAGGGCACCGCTTGTGGCATTTTGTGGATCCGCAGCATGAAGAAGCGCAGCGTCTGGCCGGCCATTTCCCGCCAGTCGTCCCGGCCGGTGATGGCGGCCAGGCGCAGCAGCACCATGGCGGCCACCGAATTACCGGAAGGTTCCGCGCCGTCGTAGTCCTCCTTGAACCGCAGAATCAGGTGGCTGGCGTCCGCGGGGGTTTGCCAGAAGGCGCCCTGGGCGGGATCGTAAAACCTGGCGATCATGGCTTCCACCAGCGCCACCGCGAACTCCAACGCCTCGGGCTCGAGGGTGGCCTCGTAGAAATCCAGCACGCCGGAAGCGAGGAAGGCGTAGGCGTCCAGCAGTTGGGTGGTGTCGCGCTCGCCGTCGCGCCAGCGGTGGTGGAGGGTGCGGCACCCGGCATCCCACAGCCGGGCCTTCAGGAAGGCGAGGTTTTTCGCGGCCGCCTCGCGGCAGGCCAGATCCTCCAGGAGCGCATACCCGCGGCTCAGCGCGCCCAGCATCAGGCCGTTCCACGAGGCCAGGATCTTGTCGTCCAGATGTGGCCGCACCCGGTGGCTGCGGGCGGCGAGCATTTTCTGCCGGGCGGAGGCCAGGCGGGGCAGGTCTGCGGCGGGGAGGTGCGGGTGGACGACGCTCAGGATGTTCTGATGGGGCAGTGGGTGGGGATCACTATGGTCCACGAAATTCCCCTGTTCGGTCAACCCGTAGTGGTGCTGCACCACCTGGAATTCGGAGGGATCCAGGAGGGTTTTCAGCTCTGCCAGGTCCCACAGGTAGAATTTGCCTTCCTTGCCTTCGCTGTCGGCGTCCTCGGCGGAGTAGAAGCCGCCCTCGGGGTGGGTCATGTCGCGCTGGAGGTAGCGGAAGATGCCGCGCGCCACCTGGGCGAATTCGCGCTGGCCGCTGACCCGGAAGGCCTCGAGGTAGAGATTGGCGAGCTGCGCATTGTCATAGAGCATTTTCTCGAAATGCGGCACCAGCCAGCGCTCATCCACGGAGTAGCGGGCAAAGCCGCCGCCGAGCTGGTCGTGGAGGCCGCCGGCCGCCATCCGCTCGCAGGTGTGCAGCACCATGTCCACCGCGTCCTGGTCCATGAACCGCTGGCCGTAGCGCAGGAGGAAAAGCGGCTGGCTGGGCCGGGGGAATTTGGGCGCGGGCCCGAAGCCGCCGTGCTGGGGATCATACTCCTCCTTGAATTCGGCGGCGGCGTGGTGCAGCTCGGAGGCGGTCAGCTCCAATTCATGCAGCGGCTCGGGCTTCGCCAGGTGGGCCAGGCGGCGGTGCAGCTCCAGGGCGGAGGCCTCGATCTCCGGGCGTTTGTTCTGCCATACCTGGTGGATCTGCTTGAGCAGGGGCAGGAAGCCGGGAATCCCCTGCCGGCTTTGCGGCGGGAAATAGGTGCCGCCGTAAAACGGCTTCAGGTCCGGTGTCAAAAACACGTTGAGCGGCCAGCCGCCCTGCCCCGCAATGGCCTGCACGGCGGTCATGTAGATCTTGTCCACATCGGGCCGCTCCTCGCGGTCCACTTTGATGGCCACGAAATGCTCCTGGAGCCAGGCCGCCACCGCCTCGTTCTCAAAGGTTTCCCGCTCCATCACATGGCACCAGTGGCAGGTGGAATAGCCGATGCTCAGGAAGATGGGCACCTGGCGGGTCCGCGCCTCCAGGAACGCCTCCTCGCCCCAGGGGAACCAGTCCACGGGATTGAATTGGTGCTGGAGCAGGTAGGGCGATTTCTCGCGCGCCAGCCGATTGGGGCGCCGGTTGGAAGGTGCGTCTTGGGTCATGTTCGGTTTCCTGTCAGCGGCCGGTTTGGTTCATGGCCGGGCGGGACTGCCGCCACGGCTGCCTGCCTGCAGGCAGTGTAAGCGATCCGGGGCGATTTCTCAAGGCCGGCCTGCGGACGCCGGCCGGCGGACGCCACGCGGGCCAGCCACCACCCGGCCCCAAGGCTGGGAGGCTGCCCGTCGTGGGCTCACGCCCCCCCCGCTTCCGCCAATTTCCCCTTGAGTTGGGGCGGGGTGCGCGTGCTAACATGCGGGCCGGATGAATATCATTGAAGATCTGGAATGGCGGGGATTGCTGGCCGATTGCACAGACAAAGCCGGTTTGCTGGAGCGGCTCAACGCCGCGTCCACGACCTTGTATTGCGGCTTCGACCCCACCGCCGACAGCCTGCACGTGGGCAACCTGGTGCCGCTGCTCACGCTGCGCCGCTTTCAGCTCTTCGGCCACCGGCCCATCGCTCTGGCCGGCGGGGCCACGGGGCTGATTGGCGATCCCAGCGGCCGCTCCTCCGAGCGCCAGTTGCTCACCCGCGAGGTGCTCAACCACAACATTTCCAAGGTCAAGGAACAGCTCCGCCTGCTGCTCGACTTCGACACCCCGGTCAATCCCGCCCGCCTGCTCGACAACGCCGATTGGACCGCCCCCGTCAGCTTCCTCGATTTCCTGCGCGATGTGGGCAAGCATTTCAGCGTGAACGTGATGATGGGCAAGGAAAGCGTGCGCGCCCGCATGGAAGACCGGGACACCGGCATCAGCTATACCGAGTTCAGCTACATGCTGCTGCAGGCCTTTGACTTTTACCACCAGTGCCAGGCCTATGACTGCGTGCTGCAGATTGGCGGCAGCGACCAGTGGGGCAACATCACCGCCGGCATCGATCTCTGCCGCAAAAAGCTCGGCCGGGCGGCCTTCGGCCTCACCCTCCCGCTCATCACCAATTCCGACGGCACCAAGTTCGGCAAGAGCCTCGGGGGCGCCATCTGGCTCGACGCCGCCAAAACCAGCCCGTACCGGTTCTACCAGTTCTGGATCAACACCGGCGACCAGGATGTGATCCGGTTCCTGAAGTATTTCACCTTCCTCTCCCAGGAGGAGATCTCGGCGCTGGAACAGGAGCACAACCCGAAGCCGGAGGCGCGCATCGCCCACCGGGCGCTGGCCCGGGCCATGACCACCATGATCCACGGGGAGGCGGCGGTGGCGGACGTGATCCGCGCCAGCGAAATTCTCTTCGGCGGCAGCCTGGAAGGCATCCCCGAAACCGTGTTCAACGAGGTGGTCAAGGAAGCCCCCAACCAGTCGTTCGAGCTGGCCCGGCTCCAGGGCGGGACCACCAGCCTGTTGGAGCTGCTGCTCCAGGCCGGCTTGTGCCCCTCCAAGGGCCAGGCCCGCAAGGATATCGAAGGCGGCGGCATCTACCTGAACAACAACCGCGAGGGCAATCCCCAGCGCCTGATCACGGCCCAGGATCTGCTCTTCGGCAAATACCTGCTCCTGCGCAAAGGCCGGAAGAACTACGCCGTGATCACCGGCGCTTGAGATCCTCCGCAGCGCCAGCGGCTGTGCCCGCCGTCGGGTCCGCGGCGCTGTGGGCGGCGCCGGGCACGTTGGTCCGGCACCCCGATCCGCCGCCGGCCCGGGGGCTATTTCACCCCGGTGAGCATCCGTTTGATGGGCCGGGCCAGGATGAGCATGACGGTGCCGGTGATGACCGCCGTCATAACAATCTGGCGGAACAGCGCGGGCATTTGGTCCACGGCGTCGGCGCTGAAATTTCCGGCCATCAGGCCGGCGATGAGGTTGCCGAAGGAGGTGGCCAGGAACCATAGGCCCATCATCTGCCCCACCAGGCGCTGGGGCGCCAGCTTGGTGATGGAGCTCAGGCCCACGGGGCTCAGGCACAGCTCGCCCAGCGAGTGGAGAAGGTAGGTGACGATCAGCCACGGCGGCAGGACTTTCACCCCGGCAGCGACGCTGGTGGCGGCCACCGCCATCACCAGGAACCCACCCGCCAGCAGGAACAGGCCCAAGGCGAATTTCACCGGCAGGGAGGGGTTGAGCCCCCGCCGCTCCAGGCGGATCCAGACCGCGGCCACCACCGGCGCCAGCAGGATGATGAACGAGGGATTGACCGATTGGAACCAACCGGCGGGGATTTCATACTTCAGGAAGCCCAGCACCCGGTTCGTGTAACGGTCGGCGAACAGGTTCAACGACGAGCCAGCCTGCTCGAAGCCGGACCAGAACATGGCGGAGGAGGCGAACAGGATCACCACCACGCCCAGGCGCATCTTCTCGGTGCGGTCCAGTTTCAGGAATAAAAACAGCCCGGTAAAATAGGCGACCGCGATGGCCACGATGACTTTGGTGGCGCCTTCCGCCAGCCGCAGCGGGTTGATCTTGAGCACGCCGGCCAGCGCCAAACCCACGACCGCCGCCACCACCACCAGGGCGCCGAGGAGAAGGCGGACATCCCGGGGGCTGACCTGCCCGCCGTGCCCGGGCTTTTTGCCCGCCAAGCCCAGGTGGTGGGAGGTGAGGCCGAACTGGATCAGCCCCAGGATCATCCCGGCGCCGGCGCCCAGAAAGCCGTAGCGCCAGCTGAATTTCTCGCCCAGGGTGCTGCAGACCAGCGGCCCGATCGCCGCCCCCAGGTTGATCCCCATGTAAAACAAGGTGAAACCCGCATCCCGGCGCGCGCCGCCCTCGGGATACAGCTGGCCCACCATGGTGCTGATGTTGGGCTTGAGCAGGCCCGTGCCCATCACCAGCAGGCCGAGCCCCAGGTAAAACGTCGGCAGGCTTGGCCACGCCAGGGTGAACTGGCCCGCGATGATCAGCAAACCGCCCAGCCAGACCGACCGCTGGGCGCCCAGCAGGCGGTCCGCCACCCAGCCGCCCGGCAGGGCCGCCAGGTAAACCCCGGCGGTATACAGCCCGTAGATGGCCGCCGCCTCCTTGTCGGTCATGCCCAGCCCGCCCTTGGCCATCGCGGCCGTCATGAAGAGGATCAGCAGGCCCCGGTTGCCGTAATAGCTGCACCGCTCCCACATTTCGGTGAGGAACAGCGTGTAAAGCCCGCGCGGGTGCCGCTCCGGCGCCGCCTGGATTTCTTGTGCCATGGGTATAATGGAGTAAAGGGTGGTTAAACCAGGGTGTTTCAACGGTCCCGCTGCAGCCGTTGCCGGACCAATTCCGGCAGGAATTTGACCGGCACTGAGCCGTGGGCCAGCACGGCTTCGTGGTAGCGGCCGAGGTCGAACCGGTCGCCCAGCTCCCGCTCGATCTGCTGGCGCAGCCGGTAATGGGCCATGCGCCCGGCGAAATAAGTGGAGAGCTGGCAGGAACCCTGCTTGGCGCGGATGACTTTGAGCCGCGCCTCCCCTTCCGCCTGGAAGGAGCGGTTCACCAGCAGGTCCATGGCCTGTTCATCGGTCATGGCGCGGCAGTGCAGGTGGTGGTCGAGGATGGCGTTGGCCACTGCCCGGAGGTAGAATTTCAGCTGCGTCAGGCGCAGCGGCAGATCCCCGCCGCCGTAACCCTGGTCCAGCATCATCTGCTCCGTGTAAACGGCCCAGCCTTCGATGAACACACCCGATTGCAGGATCTTGCGGATGGGTGACGGGTTGCGGTTCGCGTACTCCAGCTGCACGTAATGGCCAGGATAGGCTTCGTGGATGGTGAGGATCTGCAGCATGTGGCGGTTGTATTCCTCCAGGTAGCTCCGCACCCGCGCCGCGTCCCAATCCTGCGGCGGCGGGCTCACCGCGTAGATGCTGTCCGCCCGGGGATCCAGCGGCGGCGCGGAATTCAGATAGGCGGTCGAGTTGCCGCGTTGGAACTCCGGCATCTCGATGACCTGGCAGCGGTCCGGGTCCGGCAAGCGCAGAATGTCCCCGGTGGCGATGAATTGCTTGATCCCGGCCACCGTGGCCCGGGCGTCCCGGAACACGTTTTGCGCTTCGCCGTGGTCCTGGGCCACCTGCCGCAGCACCAGCCGGATGGTTTCCTGCCGCCCGGCTGGGTCGTCCGGTGGCAGCGCCTTCCCGGCGTGATAACGGCTCCAGAGCTGGCGGGCGATCACATACATGTCATTTACCACCCGGGTGAACTCCCCCTCGGCATCCGCCAGCAGCTCCGCCGCCGTCCGGCCCGAGTCGAGCTCCCACTCCAGCTTGCGGGCGAATTTCTCCGGGCCAATGCGCCACTCGCCTTGCGCCCGGGGCAGGAGATCTTTTTCCAGGAACTCCTGGTATTCCTTGAGGCTCGCCGCGGCCGCCGCGGCCGCCGTCTGCAGCGCGGCTTTTTGCGGTGTCTCCCCCACCAGGTCGAGCAAGTCCCGCTCGTAAAACGCGAGCGATCCCCGGTTCTGGCGGATCGCCGTCTCCGTGACCACCCGGGGGGGATTATCCAGGCTGGCCCGGGCGGCCGCCACCACCCGGGGCACCAGCCGGACGCGCGCGATGGCGTTGGCGATATTGGTTTCCCGGGGCAGCGTCGACTGCGTGAGCAGCAGGTAGACGCTGTCGTTGATATACTCGTTGTAAACCCGCGGATCGTGCTCGAAGGGCCGGGTGTTCTCCGCCAGCCAGAGCGATTTCCGCAGCTCGTGCTCGAAAATGGCGCAATCCAATTTCCCCTCCGGCGTCAGCCGCGCCGCCGCCACCTCCTTGGGCAGCTTTTCCAGGGTTTCCCGGGTGAACCGATCCCACTCCTGCCGGCGCTCGGGCGCCAGGTCATCCAGCAGGTGATCAAACCGGTGGTCTCCCAACCGGGTGGCGTCCAGTGGGCGCCGGATAAAACTTTGCTCCAGGTAATTCGTGAAAAAGGCGTGCAGCCTGGCCTCCTCCGATTCCGCGCGCACATCGGCGGCCGGCAGCGCCGCCAGCCCGGCGGCGGCAACGGCAATAATAATCATTTTCATGCTCGGCCACGTGGATACCAAACCTCCCCACCACTGCCAAGCACAATGGGCGGCAAAGCCTGGCCCGGTGTTGATTTGCTGTGGCTGCCGGTTGGCCGCCGCGGTGAGCCGGCGGCCGGGGAACCAATCCCCTGCGTCTCCGGCCCGTTCGCCCATGCGGATCATCGGTTGGATTGAGGGGATCCGGCTGGAAATCGTGCCAATAATTGACGGCGCGCGCGACGTGCAAGCCAGCCTGGGTGGTTGATCATTTACCGGCCGGAGTTATCCGCCGGTTTCCGATCCGTTGGTTTCCGCACCCGCCGAGCGATCGAACCGCCGTCGAAGTTCAGGAAAAAATTCCTCCGCCACGATGTATCCGACACAATGGGGCGCCCCACAGCGGCAGGGATGTTCCTGATAGTCCACCAAGTCGTAGCCGTAATTAAAAGTCAGTTCCTCCCCGGGCTGGATGTCCCGCAGGGCGAGGATCCAGATGCGGCCGTCAGCACACTCGGCCTCACAGTTGGGCGAGCAGCTATGGTTGATGAACCGGGCCGGGTTCCAGTCCACGTTTCCGTCCAGGTCATGGTGTTCATCCAGGCAGAAGAGGTATTCGTTGTTGATTTCGCATTGGGCCAGGGATTCCGCCTTCGTGACCTTCCTTCCCACATACTCGATGACTTGCCTGCCTTTTGGGATAAAGCAGCTGGCAAATCCACCCGAACCTTGGATGGAGGAAGGTTTAATGATCACCAGGCTGGTTTCCATGGTTTCCTGCACACAAGTCGTTTTCCATTCGCGGAGAGTTTTGGCCTCAGTCCAGGTATTGCTTCCCATAGCCCGGGCGCCGTTTCAGGTGCCTGAACCAGTGATTTACTGGGCGATAAGCTCCAACGCGAGCCAGGGATTCGGCGGCGTCCAGCTCCGGTTCCATCCCACCGTGCCGGGCCAGCCGGATGCGGTTAACCAATCCGGCCACCCCATCGGCTGGCAAGGGGCGGGTTTCTTCCGCGATTGGATGCGAAGTCATCGGCATCGGGAGGAGCTTACGCTGACGGGACCGCAGAATCAATGGACGCTGGCCGTGCCGCTGGTCGTGCAATCTGGTACCCCCCAACGAATTCCTTTTTTCAGAAGCATCTCCAAACTTTGAATTAAGGACCGGTCGCTTCGCCGCCCATTCCAGAGCCTCCAAAACAACTTGGGGGGTCAGGAATACCGGCAGCACCCGCTCCGGTTGGCCAGCGTCCTTGGGGAAAACCAGCACCATGGGTACGCCGGAACGGCCATGCCGGGCTAATTCGGCGGTGATATTCGTAGGCGTCCGGGTGTAATCCGCCAGGAAAGCCGTGGCCTGGGTGGCCGCCAGCTTGGCGCGCACCGAAGGGATTTCGAGGCTGTATTTTTTATTGGCCTGGCAGGTGAGGCACCAATCGGCGGTGAAGTCCACCAGCACCGGCTTCCCTGCCGCCCGCGCTTTGGCGACGGCCTCCGGCGTCCAGGGCTGCCAGTCGATGCCTTCCGGGGACTCTTTCAGACCGGCGGATCCAGGATTGGCCGCTGCCGGGGGATGCCGCCACTGCAGTTGGCCTTCCAAGATAAGCACATACCCGCCCAGCGCCAGGGCCAGGGCGGCCGCTGCCGCCAGTCCGCGGTGTTTGCGTCCCCGCTGCACCCCCACGCCATAAATCCACGCCGCCATGGCCAGGACGACCAGGAATAATCCCAGCCACCAGAAGTTGCTGCCATAATGGGCCAGGACGGATTTGAACAGCCAGCAGGCGGTGGCCAGCAGCGGAAAGCCCATGGCCACTTTGAAGTGTTCCATCCAGAGGCCCGGCTTGGGCAGGTACCGCAGCCAGGCGGGCTGCCAGCTCAAGGCCACATAGGGCAAGGCCAGGCCGAAGCCCGCGCTGGCAAACATCAGGGCGATGACCGCTGGCGACTGGGCAAAGGCGAAGCCCATGGCCACCGTCAGGTAGGGGGCGGTGCAAGGCGTGGCCAGCACGGTGGCGAGCACCCCGTTGAAAAAGGCGCCCGGCAAACCTTCCCGCCCGGCGGCCTGGCCGGCCGAATTCATGATCCGCCCCCCGGCTGTGACCTCGAACAGTCCGAACAGGTTCAAGGCCACCAGGGTAACCAGGATGGTCAAGCCCACCAGGAACACGGGATTGCCGAATTGAATGCCCCAGCCTGCCTGCCGGCCTGCCAGCTTGAGCACGATGACCGCCCCGGCCATGGCCAGGAACGACACCATCACCCCCCCCAGGTAAGCCACGCCCAGCAGGCGCACCCGGCCGGGGGTTTCCCGGGCCTGGTTCACAAAGCCGAGGATCTTAAGCGAGATCACGGGCAGCACGCACGGCATGATGTTCAAGATCAAACCACCGAGGAAGGCGTACAGCACCATGCGCCACAGCGGTTCAGCGGCTGTTTCTGGGCCGGGCTGGGCCAGGTTTTCCCGGGCGGCAGCCGGGCCTGCGCCGGGCGGTCTGGCAGGGGCCGGATCCGCCGGTTTCAGGGAAACCTGGAAGCCTGAAGGGGGCTTGGTCTCCTGCACCAGCACGCCGCGGATTTCCGCTGGCCAGGACTTGCCCAGGAGCTTGACGCTTTTCACCAACCGCAGACGGCCCAGGGCATTGGTCTGTTCGGTATTCCCGGCGATTTCCACGCCGGCCACGCTGAGGGGGTAGAAATCCCACTTTTCCGGCGTCCCGGCCCCGGCCCATTCCATCACCAACTTGCGTTCGGCCTGGTTGGTGCCGGGGGCCCACGTCACGTCCACTTGGGGGGCGCCCGTTTGGCGGGGCAACTGCTGTAGGGCGGCCGTGACCAGCGGGGCCTCCCGGGAAATCACATTGGAGGGACCGATCGTCAGCCTGGCTTTGACTTCCGCATCGCCGGGCACACACTCCGTCTGGCATTCCAGCCAGGAGACCTTGGCGGCCAGTTCCACCGTGCCCGGCGGCACGCTGGCTGCGATGGTTAACTCCATCGGCAACACCACCTCATTATCATATATGTAGGTGAAGAAGCCCAATTCGGCATGCTTGGCGGGCACCGGCCACAGCAGGGGACCCGCCGTAATGCCCGGCGGCAGCGCCCAATCCAGGGTGGTGGCGCTGCCGGTATCCCCGGGATTTTGCCAATAGGTATGCCAGCCGAACGGCATCGCCAGGCGCAATCCGGCCATGACCGTTTGGCCGGGCTGCACGGCCTCCGCGGATAATACCAGCCGCGCCTCAGTCCGGGCTGCCCCCCGGGCGGGAACCACCCCACTGGCGGCCCAGCCCAAAAACAACAATAAACGCACCAATTTCATGCTCCCCACAATACACCATTTTTCGGGGTGCACGTTAAGCCCTTTTTAATGCTCCGGAAAACCGCCCCGGCCCGTCTGCGGCGTCAGGGAGGAAGCGATCGGCCAGGCGGCCCAGGCAGCGGGATTCCCTGGGAACTGCCAGCGGCGGTTTAAGGCTTCCTCCGCGGGGGGGGAATATTTTATAAAAATAGACAAAAATGGGGGCGGCTGGCGTTTAAACCATTAAGAGCAAGTCATGGAAAACGACGGGCAAAAATCAAATCACGATTGGACGGGCCTATACCAGGAGTTCGGGGCCCGGCTGCTGTTGTTTGCCCGCCAGCTGGCGCCGGCTTTGAATGAGGCGGAAGATATTGTGCAGGAGGCCTTTGTGCGGTATTGGAGGAGCCGTGAGGCACAGCCAGGCCTGCCCTCCACCCTGTTATTCCGGTTCGTCAAGCAGATCGCCGTGGATCATTGGCGGCGCAACCAGCGGCGGCAGTTTTGGGAAGCCAAAGCCCAGGCTGAGCCGGGCGAGCCGGTGGCCTGTTTTGTCTGCCCTTGCGAAGCGAGTGAACAAAGTGCCGCGATCGAAAACGCGCTCCATAACCTGCCCACCAACCAGCGGGAAACGCTGGTGCTGAAAATCTGGGGCGGCCTGACCTTCGAGCAGATCGCGGAGGTTTTGAATATCCCGGCCAATACCGCCGCCTCCCGCTACCGGTATGCCCTGGACAACCTCAAACGAACTTTAGTTGTATCGATGTTATGAACGGTTTTTTGGACAACCTGGAAGCCGAGCTGAAACAACTGGCTCCGCAGCCGCCACCCGAACGCTTGCGCTTGAAAATCATGTGCGACCTGGAGGCCGCCCCCCCAGTTCGCCTGCTCCATTCCCCACGGCCAATTCGGACCGTCTGCCTCGCCCTGGCCGCCGCCCTGGCCCTGCTGCTGGCGGGCTGGCACTGGTTCTGGCCGCTGGCCGGCCAGCCCTCCACCGCCCCCGGCTCGGCCCCTTCGGTCCAGGCGGCGGCCGCCCAGCCGCCCACCTCCCCCTTCCAAATGGTGGATCAGGGCCGCTATTTATGGCGGGCCGAGGATGAAGGCATCGTTTACCTGCCAGGCCAGCAGCCGTTCCGCCAGGTGCGCTGCCAGTTCATCGATGCGGCCCAGTGGCAGAATTCCCGCGACCATTTGTCGGTCAACCTGGCCACCCCGGTGGAGGAGGTGGTCCTGTTGCCCATCAGCACTTATTAATCAACCTGAACCAACGAAAGCTAAATATGAATCAACTCAAACTTGTTTGCCTGGCCGCCAGCCTGTTCTCCGCGGTCGATTCCCGGGCGGTTTTATCGGCCGACCCGCAGGAAAAACCATTCATCTATGTCGCTGGATCCGGGGGCGGGGGCGGTGTGCTATCCGCCGCCAGCCCGGAAAAGGATGTCAGCTACCAGCTCATTGCCTTGGATGCCGCACCCCAAAAGATGAAGGCCTACCTCGGCGTCCGAGTGGGGCCGGTCGATCCGGTCCTGCGGAATCATCTGAAGCTTGGGGAAGGCGCGGGCATCGTGGTGCAGGAAGTGGTCAAGGGCTCCCCGGCGGAAACCGCCGGCTTGCAGGTGCATGACATTCTGCAAAAACTGGATGACCAGCTCCTGGTGAATAGCGAGCAGTTGGCCACCTTGATCAGCCGCCATAAAAAGGGGGACACCCTCAGCCTGGCCATCATCCACGAAGGCTCCCCCAAAACCATCCAGGTCGCCCTGGCGGAAAAGGCCGCCGACGAATGGCGGGTGGAGCCCATCGACCCCTTTGATCCGCTGGCCAAAACCCTGCGGGTTTTCCGGTTTGAAGATCAGGTAAAAAGCGGATCCGCCAGGAATCCCGTCAAGCGCACCTATCTGGGGGTGGGGGTGGAAGAACTGCCTCCCGGGTTGGGCGCTCAATTGAGCCTCGAGAAAGGGGTGCTCGTTACGCTGGTGGAGCCGGGCAGCCCAGCCGACCAAGCGGGTGTGAAAAAATTCGACATCGTGATCCGCATCAACGAGCGGAGCATTGGCCAGTGCGGCGAATTGGTGAGCGCCATTCATGAGCTGAAAAAAGGCGACACGGTGACCCTCCACGTCCTGCGCGGCGGCAAACCCGTGGAACTCAAAGCGGTGCTGGCGGAAAAGGAGGCTTTGGCCGGCTTGGATCCCTTCCAATCGAGCGTCGTCGTGGGCAAGGACATGGTGGTGAAAGGTTTGCCGCCCGGTTCCATGGACCGGGTGATCATCAATCGTTTGGATGCCAAATCCTACCTCAAGGACATCCTCAAAGACCTCCAGCCGGATGACCAAAAAAACACCAAATCCACCCAGATCAAGACCGTCACCATCACCGGTCCGCAGTCCTCAGGCACCCATCTGCGCCTGCAATCCAACGACGGGGAAATCATCATTCAAGGCCAGGGCAACGGCCAGCGGTTGATGGCCCTCGATGCCGCCGGGAAAATCCTCTACGACGGCCCCATTAATTCCCCGGAGGAAAAAAGCAAGCTGCCCGAAGCCGTCCGCCACCAGTTGCAGCACTTGGGGGATCTGCCGAATGCCCCGGCCCCGGAAAAGGTGGAAAAATCGATCCGCATCCTGACTCCCAAAGCCTCTGATCCGGTGATTTACTGATCGGCAGCCTTCCCTTGGCAGCGGCCGCCCATAAAAATCGCGGCCGCTGCATTTTTTTTCACAAGACGGATCCAGGGCTCAGGCCGAGGCTGGCGGGGAGGATTCGCTTGCAGCAAAAAGCTGGGAACCAAAAAAAACCGGCTTTGAACCTTGCATAAGGCTCAAAGCCAGGCCCGAAAAGTGGGAATTGAGGTTTTGTGCGAGCGGTTAATCGAGCCGCTTCACCCGGATGTTTTTGTAACGGACCACGCTCTTGGGGTCGTGGGCCTGCAGGGCGAAGGTTCCCTCATCCAGCTTGCGGGTGAAGGCCCGGCCGGGCTGGGCGCCGGCGGGTTCGGTGTATTCAAAAATGATGGTGTTGTTCACTTTCAAGGTCACCTTGTTGCCTTGGACGATGATGTGCTGGGTCCACCATTCATTATCCCGGGCCGGGGAGCCAGGCACATTCACCACGTCGTACAGGCTGCCGGTCTTTTTCCAGTCGCTGTGGGTGTTGTTGACCTGGGTTTCGAAACCGTATTTGGGCCAGCTGTTTTCCTGATACTTGGTGTGGAAATAGATGCCGCCGTTGGAATTGGGCGCAGTCATGACGTCGACCTTGAGCTCGAAGTTTTTGAACGGCTTGCTATCGCCCACGTAGTAAAGGTGGCAGCGGTTGCCACGGGTGACGAACGCGCCATCCTCGATCTTCCAGGTATTGGTGTTTTCCAGGGCGGGTTTCCACCCGGTGAAAGTTTTGCCATCGAAGATGGATACGAAGCCTTCTTCCACCTCAGCCGGGCAAAAGGGCGCGGCGGCCAGGGCCAAAACCAGAATTTTAAGGGATAAATATTTTGTCATGGGCCAAGGCTACCACCGGCAGAAATGGTGCCAAGAATATTTCCGCCGTTGCGCTTTTAATCGCCAGGCCGGCCCTGGTGCGGGACAAACCGCGGGCGGCAGAGACGGCAAAATCGCGATTTTGTCGTCGCGATTTTGTTAGACATCAATTTACCCAAATGCTTGGATAAACGCCAATGACACTTTGCCTGGACACGCGAAAATCAGCCCCGGCTTCAATGGCTGCGGCTCGGCTGTGTCCACGGAGCGGGCGGTCAGGCCCGGATGGTGATGGTGAGGCGGTTCCGGCCGCCGGAGCGTTCGTAGGCCATCCGCTGGGCCATTTTGCGGATCAGATGAATGCCGAGGCCACCCGGTTCGCGCTCCTCCAAAGGCAGATGAATATCCGGTTCCGGCGCGCCCAGCGGATCGAAGGGGTGCCCATCATCCTCCAAGGTGAGAACGATGGCGCCGGGGACCAGCGCCAGCCGGAGCAGGATTTCGTGCGCGTCCTGGTCGTCGTACCCATATTTGACGATGTTGGTGGCCATTTCCTCAAGCGCCAGGTTGGCGACGTTAATCGCCCCGGCGGAGGCTTCCGCCTGCTCCAGGAACTGCATCGCCGATTCCGTGGCGCGGGCGAGGGCCTCGAAGTTGTTGAGGAACTGGATCTGGAAGGTTTGGTTCGGCTCGGTGCTCATCAGTTGAGGGCAGCGCGGGTTGCCGTTGGGGATGGCCGGCGGTGCCCCGATGGCTCCGGCGGACAGGCTCCCGATGACGGTTCAGATAACATACTGCGCGCATTCTTATGAGAGGCAACCACCCCGGTCAAATGGGAAAAGCGGGCCTGCTGGCAGCGCTGCTGGTGGCCGCCGGCGGAGTTATGGCCGCGGCCGGGGAGGCTGGGGACCCGGCGCCGACCCGCCTGGCCTTCCTGCCGCATTGGATCCCCCAGGCCCAGTTTGCCGGTTATTACCTGGCGCTGGAAAAAGATTTTTACCGCCAGGCCGGCCTGGAGGTGGCGATCCTGGATGGCGGCCCGCGCAAGCCGGTGGAAAAAGCCCTCCGCTCCGGGGAAGCCGTGATTGCCAGCCATTTCCTTTCTTCGGCGCTGAAGCTGCGGGACGAAGGGCTCCCGCTGGTCCACCTGGCGCAGATCAGCCAGCGGTCGGCGCTGCTGCTGGTGGCCCGCAAGTCGCGCGGCATCGCGTCGGTGCAGGATCTGGATGGCAAGACGGTCAGCGTCTGGCCGTCCTTCTCGGTGCAGCCGCAGGCGCTGTTCCGCAAATACAACCTGCGGGTCAGCACGGTCACCCAAGGCTCCTCCCCCGGGCTGTTCCTGAATGGGGCGGTGGATGCCGCCTCGGCGATGTGGTACAACGAATACCATCTCATCCTGAATTCCGGCATCGACGCGGAGGAGATGACGTTGGTGTTTTACGACCAGCACGGCCTGAATTTCCCCGAGGATTGCCTCCTCTGCCTGGCGGAAACGTGGCGCACCCGGCCGGATCAGTGCCGGAAGTTTGTGGCCGCGAGCCTGGCCGGCTGGCGCTACGCGGCAGCGCATCGGGAGGAGGCCCTGCGGGTGGTGATGCGCCGCACCGAGCAAGCCCGCACGGGCACCAACCGCGCCCACCAACGCTGGATGCTGGACCGGATGTGTGACCTGATCCAGCCCCCGCCGGGAACGGCCATGGGGGAATTGCCGGTGCCCGCCTACGAAAATGTGGCGCGTGAATTGCGGGACACCGGCGAGATCCGCGCCGCGCCCGCCTTCAAGGAGTTCCATGTGGCGGCGCTGCCTTGAAGCATTCCGGCCTACGCTGGCGTTCAAGCTGGGCTTGCTGGTGCTGGCCAGCACGGGCCTGATTTTCCTGGTGGCTTTCGGTTACAGCAACCGGGTGGCCCGCCGGTTGCTGCTCCAGGCGGTGGAGGAAAACACCCGCAACCTGGCCCGCAGCACGGCCAGCCGGATCGAGTCCGTGCTGCGCGCCGTGGAGCCGCTGCCGCAATGGCTGGCCCGCAACCTGGGGAACGGATCGCTCACCGTGCCGGAAATGATCCGCCAACTCCAGGAGGAGCTGAACGTAAGCCCCTGCATCTATGGCAGCGCGATCGCTTTCGCCCCCGGCCCGGATCCCGGCTCCAAACGGCCGGAGGCGCCGTACGTCTATCGTGGCAGCGGGGGGTTCCAGTATGTAAACCTGGCGGAGGGGGATTACCATTACGACACCTGGGAATGGTATCTCCTCCCCCGGGAAATGGGCCGGCCGGTCTGGACGGAGCCGTTTTTTGACGAGGGCGGGGGGGATACGCTCATGTGCACCTATTGCGTGCCCTTTTTCCGGCAGGCGGACGGGAAGCGGACCTTCGCCGGGGTGGTCACCGCGGATATCCAGCTCGAGCAGTTGGCGCGGATGGTCTCCGCCATCAAGCTTTACCAGAGCGGCTACGCTTTCCTCCTGGCGCAAAACGGCCAGTTCATCTCCCACCCCAACCCGGAGTGGGTGTTCAAGGAGAGCATCTTCAGCCTGGCCGAGGAGACCGGGAGCCAACCGTGGCGTGCAATCGGCCGGGCAATGGTGCAGGGCAAGGAGGGCTTCGTGAAGACCCAGGCGCCCGGCAGCGCGGTGGACTCCTGGGTTTACCATGTGCCGGTGGCGGGGGGGTGGTCGGTGGGCGTCATTTTCCCCGAAGCGGAGATCCTCGCCGGCCTGCGGGCCATGAACCGCACGGTTTACTGGATCGGCATCCTCGGCTTCGGCTTGCTGCTGGCGGTGGTCGTGACCGTTTCGCTGGGCATCACCCGCCCCATCCGCGTGCTCGCCCGGCAAACCCACGAAATCGCGCTGGGCAACCTGGAGCTGGCCGTGCCGCCGGTGCGGAGCCGGGACGAAGTGGGCGACCTTTCGCATTCGTTTGAAAACATGCGGCTGGCCCTGCGGGAATACGTGGCCAACCTCGCCACCACCACCGCCGCCAAGGAGCGCATCGAGAGCGAGCTGAAGATCGCCCAGACCATCCAGCGCAGCTTCCTGCCCAAACGGTTCCCGCCCTTTCCGGACCACACGGAGTTCGATATCCACGCCGACCTGCATCCCGCCAAGCAGGTGGGCGGGGATCTGTACGATTTCTTCCTGCTGGACGGCCATACGCTCTTTTTCCTGGTCGGCGATGTCTCGGGCAAAGGGGTGCCCGCCGCCCTGTTCATGGCGGTCACCAAAACGCTGATGAAAGGCGTGGCCGAGCAGCAGCTTTCGCCCGCGGAAGTCCTGGCCAAGGTGAACCTCGAGCTCGCGATCGACAATGAGGAAATGATGTTCGTCACCCTGTGGTGCGGGGCGCTGGATCTGCGCACCGGCGAGCTGCGCCACACGAACGCCGGCCATCTGCCGCCCCTGCTGCTGCGCGGCGCCGGCGAAGCGCAGTGGGTGGAGCTGCCCAAGGGGCCGGTGCTGGGGGTGGTGGAGGAGGCGGTTTACGGGACCCAATCGATAGTTTTGCGCCCCATGGATACGCTGCTGCTTTATACGGACGGGGTGAACGAGGCGTTCAACACCCGCCAGGAGCAGTTCGGCGAGGGCCGCCTGGAAGCCTTCGCGCAGGCGGAGGCCGGCAGCTCCCCCAAGGAACTGGTGGAGCGGTTGTTCGGCGCGGTGCAAACCTTTGCCGGCGGGGCCGAGCAGTCCGATGATATCACCGTGCTGGCCTTGCGGTTCCGGGGCTGGCCCGGAGCCGCCGCCGCCCCGGGCCGGAAGCCAGCCAATGCCCAGGAAACAGCCGCGGGGAATGGCCCGCTGCCGGGGAAGGAAAACTGATGAAAACCACCGCTGAAAACACTTTTTGGAGCCTGGCCAAACGCGTCTGGCTATCCTTGGTCCTGCTGGGGGCGGGAGCCCTCATCCTGCTGTTAAGCGACACCCATTCGCGGGTGGGGGCCCGCCGGCCATCCGCGGCCAGCCCGGAGCCGGTCCCGGTGGCCCTGCTCAAGCACGCCTCCAACCGGCTGCTGGACGAAATCGAGAACGGGGTGCTGGAAAAGCTGGCCGCCGAGGGCTACCGGGACGGCGAAAAAATCACGCTGCGGCGCTTCAACGCGGAGGGCGACCTGCCCACGGCCAACGCCATCGCCCGGCAGATGACCGACGGGAGCTACCGGATGGCCATCAGCATCAGCACGCTCTCCCTGCAGTGCGTGGCCAACGCCAACCGCGCCGGGCGGGCGATCCACGTTTTCGGCGGAGTCACGGACCCGGCCGGGGCGGGGGTGGGGGTGGAGCGGATGAACAGCACCAACAAGCCGCCCTGGCTGGCCGGCCTGGGGACCTTCCAGCCGGTGGGGGAGATCTTCCGCGAGGCCCGGCGGCTCTGGCCCGGGCTGAAAACGGTGGGGGTGGTGTGGAACCCGGCGGAGCGGAATTCCGAGACCTGCACGCTCAAGGCCCGCGAGGTCTGCCGCGAGCTGGGCCTGCAGCTGCTCGAAGCCCACGTGGAGCAGAGCAAGGATGTCCTCGAGGCCGCGGCCTCGCTCGTGGCGCGTGGCGTCCAGGCCTTCTGGACGGGGGCGGACGTGACCGTGAACAGCGCCACCGCCACGCTGTGCGATGTGGCGCAGCGGGCCGGCATCCCGGTTTTCTCCAACACGAGCGGGCAGGTGCGGGAAGGCACGCTGTTCGACCTGGGGGCCAATTACACCGAGGTGGGGCACCGCATCGGCGAGCTGGCGGCCGGAATCCTCGGCGGGCTGAATCCGGCCAGCGTGGTCATTTCCAACTACATGCCGGAGCGGGTGATGCTGAATCGACAGGTGCTGGCCCGGTTGCGCGACGGCTGGCAGTTCCCCGCCGATCTCGTCAGCCGCGCCGCGCTGATCCTCGGCCCGGACGGCCGGGTGGAGAAAGACTCCGGCCAGCCCGCCCCGGCGCCGGTCGCCCTCGCCCCGGCCGTTCCGGCGAACCGGTCCTATAAAATCGGCCTGGCCTATTTTGGGCCGGATGAAGGGACGGACACCGCCATCGCCGGCCTGCTGGCCGGCCTGCGCGAGCTCAAATTGGAGGAGGGGCGCAATCTCACGATCCGCCGGTCCCATGCCAACGGCGAGATCAGCGGCATCCCCACCGTTCTCCAGGCGCTGGACTCGAGCGGCCTCGATGCCATCGTCCCTTTCTCCACCCCGGTGATCACCGCCGCTTGCGCGACGGTGCGCCGCACCCCGGTGGTGTTCACCTATTGCGTGGACCCGATCGCCGCCGGGGTGGGGAAAAGCTTTGAGGACCACCTCCCGCAGATCACCGGCATCGGCTCGTTCCCGCCGGTGGAGGATGCGGTGGCCCTCATAAAGCTGACGCTGCCGGGGCTCAAGCGGCTGGGCGCGCTCTACAACAACTCCGAAGCCAATTCGGTGAAGATCGTTTCGGTGTTGCGCGGCTTGTGCGCCGCCCGTGGCATCGAGCTGGTCGAGGCGGTGGCCAACGGCACGAGCGAGGTGGTGCCGGCCACGCAGTCGCTGGCGGCCCGCGGCGTGGAGGCAGTTTACCTGCCGAGCGACAACACGGCCTACCAGGCCTTCGACGGGCTCTCCAGCCAGCTCGCTGACCGGCGGATTCCGCTGGTGATCGACACCCCGGAATTCCTCGAGCGCGGTGCGCTGGCCGTGGTGGGCGTCGGTTTTTACCAGGCTGGCTGGGCGGCGGCCCAGCCGCTGGCGCGGGTGCTGGCAGGGGAGAAGCCCGCGCAAATACCGCTCCGCAACGTGAGCCACAAGCAGGTGCGGCTGAACTTCGAGGTGGCCCGCAAGCTGGGGGTCACCTTCCCGGCCGCTGTCCTGGCCATGCAGACCTCCGCCCAGGCGCCTGCGGCACCCCCGGTGTCCGTTGCTCCCCCGGCCTCCCCAGCGCCCGCCCCCGGAGCGCCCGGGAAACCATGGCGCATCCAGCAGATATCCTATGTTGAATCCCCGATGGTGGAGGAATCCGCGCGCGGATTCGCGGACGGCCTGCGCGAGGCGGGCCTGCGCGCCGGCGTGGATTACACGTTGAAAACGCTGTGCGCCCAGGGCGACATGGCGGCGCTGGGCACACTCTTCGACTCGGCCAGGGCATCCGGAGTGGACCTCTATGTTGTCTTCAGCACCCCCACGTTGCAGGCGGCCATCCGCAAGGTCACCGACACGCCGGTGATCTTCACCGTCGTGGCCGACCCCATCCTGGCGGGCGCCGGCGAATCGCACCAGGTCCACCGGCCGAATGTGGCCGGGGTTTACACCCAGGGGCCCTACCGGGAAATGGCTGAGCTGCTGGGCCGGCACTTCCCGCAGATCAAGCGGGTGGGCACCCTGTACTGCCCCGCCGAGGTCAACTCCGTGGGGAACAAGGACCTGTTCACCCGGGAAGCTGCCCGGTGCGGCCTGGCGGTGGAAGCGGTGGCGGCCAACACCGCCACCGACCTGTCCGACGCCGCGCTGGCCTTGTGCGGCCGCCAATTGGATGCCGTGGTCCAGGTGATCGACAACCTCACGGTGGCGGGTTTCCCCACCATCGCGCGCGCCGCCGACCAGGCCAGGCTGCCCGTGTTCACCTTCCAAAGCGCCACCGTCAAACAGGGCGCCGTCTTCGCCCTGGCCCTGGATTACCACGACACGGGCCGCGATGCGGCCGGGATCGCCGTCCGGGTGCTGCGGGGCGAAAGCCCGGCGAAAATCCCGTTTGTGCCGCCGGGCACCGTGCGCAAATTCGCCAATCCGGCCCAGGCCCGGGCCCGGGGCTTGACCCTCCCCGAAGAACTGCTGCGGGACGCGGTGCGCGTCCCGGACCCCCGCCAGCCTTGAACCACTCCCCCGCTTATGGAAATCACCCGCAACGACCGCGCCGACTGCTGTGAGATCAAACTGAATGGCCGCCTGGATGCCGCCTGGAGCGAACATGTGTCCCAGGCCGTGGCCGGCTGCGTGCGCGACGGCCAGCATGCCATCGCCCTGGATATGGCGGAGGTGAATTACCTCAGCTCCGCCGGCATCCGCGTCCTGATGCTCTACGCCCGCCAGCTGAAAAACATCCAGGGGCGGTTTACCATCGTCAATGCCTCCGCGCCCGTCCGCAAGGTGCTGGTGCTCTCCGGGTTGGAGCCGCTCATGCAGGCGGCCCCGACCCTGGCCGCGTCAGCCGCGGCCAGCGGCGGCGCGCGGAAAGTGGCGCTCCCGCAGGCCGGCGTCTTCGCCGAGGTCTTTCCCCTGGATCCCACGGCCGTGCTGCGCGTCCAGTGGCCCGGCAACCCGGAGGCCTGGCTGGCCGGCGGCGCGATGCCTTCCACCGGCGTGGTCACGGAGTTTGCCGGGGGGGTCATGGGCCTGGGTTTGGGGGTTCTCCCGTCCGGCGCCGCGGGCGAGGCGGAATGCCCCGGCGAATTCCTCGCCGCCGCCGGGGCGGCCGTCTGCCTGCCGGCCGACGGTGCGAACCAGCCGGATTACCTGGTGCAGCAAGGCGCGCTGATACCGGCCGTAAAGGTGGCTTATGGCATGCTGGGGCAGGGGGCCTTCAGCCAGTTGCTGCGGTTCGACCAGGGCCCCGGGCGGCAGGGCCTGCCGCTCAGCGATGTGATCCGGGCCAGCCTCGAGGCGGCGGGCGGCGGGGCCGCCGGCCTGGTCCTGGTCGCGGAAACCGCCTCCCTGGTCGGCGCCGCCCTGCGGAAAACGCCGCCCGCCCCGCCGCCGGGGAGCCCGCCCCCCGGCCTGTTCGATTTCCCCGGGGTCCGGGACTGGCTGAGCTTCACCGCGGAGCCGGCCTTCGCCAACTCCACCTGCCTCATCGTGGGCTTCGCGGCCACCGGGGCGCGCGGCCCCGGCCTCAAGCTGCTGCGGCCCCTGGTTCCCTCGGGCGAGATCCACGGCCACTTTCACGCGGCGGCCTTCCCCTACCGCCCGCTGCGCAAGGGCCGGGTGGATCTGGCCGAGACCGTCCAATTCCTCTTTCAGGCCGGGACGGTCACCGGCCTGCTGCACCTGCTGCATGACTGGCGCCAGCCCAACGGCGCGGGGGAAAGCCGCCTGCTGCGCGGAGCTTGCTGGTGCGCCCCCCTGGAAATTTAACGCCCCTAGCCACTATCCACCATGACCCTTTTAATCGGAGCGCTTACCATCGGGCTGATCCTCTCGCTGCTCGCCCTGGCGATCTATATCAGCTACCGTGTCTTTGACATCGCCGACATCACCGTGGACGGCTCCATCACGCTGGGCGCCGCCATCTGCGCGGTCCTGATTGTGCGGAATACCAACCCCGTGCTGGCGACCCTGGGCGGCTTTGCCGGCGGCCTGGCGGCGGGCCTGGTCACGGGCATCCTCCAGGCCCGGTTCCGGATCAATTCCCTGCTCTCGGGCATCCTGGTGATGACCGCGCTCTACTCGGTGAATCTCCACGTGATGGGCAAAAGTAACGTGCCGCTGCTCTCCACGCGGAGCTTCATCACCTGGGCGGAGCAGTTTGGGCTGTGGTGGTTCGGCCGCCCGGAAGTCAGCCTGCTGGGCTGGTTGGTCGGCGTGCGGGATCTCCTGGCCTTGCTGGGGTCCCTGGGCATCGTGGCCGCCACCGCCCTGGCGCTCTACTGGTTTTTCCGCACCGAGGTGGGCACCGCCATGCGCGCCGCGGGCGACAATCCGCAGATGATCCGCGCCCTCGGGGTGAACGTGGAACTCTACCGCATCCTGGGCCTGGCGCTTGCCAACGGCCTGGCCGCGCTCTCCGGCGCCCTGCTGGCCCAATACCAGGGCTTCGCCGACGCCCAGATGGGCCTGGGCATGGTCGTCTGGGGCCTCGCCAGCGTGATCATCGGCGAATCCCTCACCGGTTCCCGCAGCCTCGGCCTGGCCCTTTACGGGGCGGTTGCCGGCTCGGTGCTCTTCCGTTTATTGGTGGCCATTGCCCTGCGCTGGGGTTTGAACCCCAACGACCTCAAGCTCATCACCGCCCTGTTTGTGTTCGCGGCCCTGGTCCTGCCGCAGTTGCTGAAAATGCCGAAACGCGGGTCCGCGGCTGCCGCCGCCCAGGCCCCCAACCAGAAATCCTGATCATGCCCCAGCCGCTCACATCCCTGAATCCGCCGGCCGGCGCCATGCTCGCCCTGCATGACGTCCGCAAAACCTTCAATGCCGGCACGGTCAACGAGGTCCGCGCCCTGCGCGGCGTGAACCTGTCGCTGCCCGCGGGCGCCTTCCTGGTCATCCTCGGCGGCAACGGCTCCGGCAAATCCACCCTGCTCAACGCGGTGGCCGGCGCCTTCCGCGTGGACGAAGGCCGCATCCACATCGCGGGGCAGGACGTCACCCGCTGGCCCGAGCATGCCCGCGCCCGCCTGGTCGGCCGCGTCTTCCAGAATCCCTTCACCGGCACGGCCCCCACGATGTCCATCGCCGAGAACCTCGCGCTGGCGGCGCGTCGCGGCCTGCGCCGCGGCCTGGGCTGGGCCCTTCCCGGCCGCCTCAAGGCCGAACTACGCGACCAGGTCAGCCAGCTTGCCATGGGCCTGGAGGACCGGTTGGACAACGCCATCGGCAGCCTCTCCGGCGGCCAGCGCCAGGCGCTCACGCTCTTGATGGCCAACTGGCTCAAGCCCGAACTCCTGCTGCTCGACGAACACACCGCCGCCCTGGATCCCAAAAGCGCCGACCAGGTCATCCGCCTCACCAGCCAGCTCATCACGCGCCACCGGCTCACCACCCTCATGGTCACCCACTCGATGCAGCAGGCCGTCAACCTCGGGGACCGGATCGTGATGATGCACCAGGGCAGTGTCGCCTGCCAGTTCGAGGGCGCGGACAAACAGCGCCTGGGCGTCCCCGATCTTCTGGCCCGGTTCGAGGAGCTGCGCCGGCGGGATATGCTTGACGAAACCGCCGCCACGCTTTTACATGATACCTATATTTAATCGGATGCCGAACCAGGGAAGAACCACATTGCCGGCCGCCGCCAAAGCCATCCGCTTTGGCCGGGCCGCCGCCTTTAATGGCCCCGGCTTCGGCCACCCGAGCCGAACCAACCATCACCCATCATGAGCCAAAACCAGCTGGAAATCACCGTCGAAAACCAAACCCTGGGCCGCCTCAAAGTCGCCCTCACCGGGCGCCTGGACACCGCCACCTACCAGCAGTGCGAACAGCGCTTGCATTCCCTGATCACCCCCGGCACGCGCGTCCTCCTGCTCGACCTGGCCGGCCTCCAATACCTGAGCAGCATGGGCCTGCGCGTGCTGATGAAAACCAATAAAACCATGGCCGCCCTCGGCGGCAAATGCCTGCTCACCCGGCTGCAGCCCCCCATCCGCGCCGTCATCGATATCGCCAACGCCCTCCCCTCCACCGCCATTTTCGCCAGCGTCGAGGAAGCCGACCGTTACCTGGACGTGATCCAGCAGCGGGCCCGGGAGGAGGCCTCCGGAAAACCCCCGGCCGCTCTCTGACCATCGCCCCTGGAGGCCGCCGAAGACCGCTGCCAGAGCCCCGGTCGGGAGCCCGCCCCTTCATCCGGGTCTTCCGGCGCCGGCGGGCTGGCGCTTGACCGCCACGAGGCGCTTTCCTCCCCACGCGTATTCCCTCACCTTTGGAGGAGAGGGCCGGGTGAGTAGGAAACTCCGGGGGTAGCCGGCCGCGCCCTTTTGAGGGGAACAGCTACCATCCCTCCCCCCCAATGGCACCCATTGCCGAATAATTCCGCCCGTTGAGCGGTGCCAATTACTTGGACACGGCCAGTGGGGTGTGCGATGTTCTTCCCGCCGGAAATGGACATTGCAAAGTCATATCCAAAACCGAACCCCAGGGAAGCGGCAGGGCCTGTCTGGTCTCCGCCGAAACAAATTCCTTTAAGCATTAATCCCCCATGAACAAACCGAATCCATACCAATCCTCCCCCCGCGGACCTCAACCTCCTCACGCTTGTGGCTGGAGCCGGCGCCAGTGGCTCGCCCGCCATGCCGGGCTGGCCGGCTTATGGGCCTTGGGCGATTGGAGCGCCCTGGTGCGGGCCGAAGATCCCGCCCCGGCCCATGCGCCTGGCAAGGCGGACACCGCCCCCAGCCTGCCGGTGGCCATCCAGCGCTGCCCCTCCTATGAACCGGCGGTGGTGCGCCAGAAGCTGGACGCCGCGCTGGACGCCATCGGGGGCATCGGCCGCCTGGTGAAGGATAAGACCATCACGATCAAAGTGAACATGACCGGGCCGGCCCAGGAGGTGAAAGGATTCCCGGCTTCCCGCACCTATCACATCCACCCGCACGTGGTGGCCGCCCTGTGCGCCGCTTTGGACCGCGCCGGGGCCAGGCGCATCGCGATTGTGGAGGCCTGGTACCACAAGGAGCCGGCGGAGACGATCCTGGCGAACGCCGGCTGGGATCTCCAAGCCATCCAGGCCGCCGGCGGCCACAAGGTGGTGTTTGAGAACACCAAGAACCGCGGCTCCTGGAGCCAATACAGCCGGCTCAAAGTCCCCTGGGGCGGCTACCTCTTCCCGGCCTTTGAGCTCAATGGCTGGTATGAGCACACCGATGTGTGCGTCTCCCTCGGCAAGATGAAGAACCACGCCATTGCCGGGGTGACCATGACGGTGAAAAACATGTTCGGCATCACCCCCACCGCCCTTTACGGCGACGATGCCCCGAACGAAGACAGCGTCTCCGCCCGGGTCTCCTGCCTGCACGATAACAAACGGCCGCTGCCCGCCGGGCTGCCGGCCCAGCTGGGGGCCAATCCGCCCAACCGCGCCGAGGCGCGCGTGCCGCGGATCGTGGCGGATCTCCTGGGCGCCCGGCCGGTGGACCTGGCCATCATCGACGGCGTGGATACCCAGAAGAACGGCGAAGGTTTTTGGAACGATGGGATCGAGCCGGTGCAACCCAAGCTGCTCTTCGCCGGCCGCAACGCGGTCTGCACGGACGCCGTCTGCGCGGCCGCCATGGGCTACCAGCCCACCGCCGGGCACGGCCAGTTCCCGTTTGTTGGGGAAAACCACCTGCTCTGGGCGGCGGCGGCGGGCCTCGGCACGCACAATCCCGCCCGGATCGAGGTGGCCGGCCTGAGCATTAAGGAGGCGCGGTTCCCGTTCCGGACACCCCCGGGCAAATCCGGCTAGGGCCTTTTCAGGTCATCGTCGCCAGGGGGCTTGGGGGCTGCGTCTCCCAGGCGCCCCGGGTGAAATCCGGAACCGCCACCGGCTCCCCGCCCCGGGCCACGGAGGCGATGCTTAGGGGCACGATGCTGCTCCAGGCGGCGGCATCGTAAACGGTGAGATCCAGCGGTTGGCCTTCCCGCAGACATTGGATCAGCCGCCAGTTCATCACGTAATCCATCCCGCCATGGCCTCCGGATTTCCGGGCCTGGGCGTTGAGTTGGCGCCAGAGGGGATGACCGTATTTTTCATGCCAGGGCTGGAGCTCGGTGATCCACTCCGCGGCCTGGCCGTCCAGGTGCAGGCGGGGTGGGTAATCGCAGAAGGTGCCGCTCGTTCCGGCCAGGAGGTTGAGGCGGCTGTAGGGGCGGGATTGCACGAGCGAGAACTGCACCACGATCGTGCGGCCCAGCGCCGTCTTCAGCAGCGAGGTATTGATATCCCCGCAGGCGTAATGCTCCCCGCGGCGGGGATTGCCCTCCGGCAGGGCCGCGCTGCGGCGGCTCAAGCCGCGCTCCGGGGAGCTCATGGAGACCAGCCGCTCGAATTTGTCGCCGGCATGGATGCCCAGGTATTGGGCCACCGGCCCGAGCCCGTGTGTGGGGTAGAGGTTCCCATTCAGCCGGGCCACAAAACGCCGCCGCCAGGCCGCCGCGTCCGCCTCCTGCAGGAGGTAATCCCGCGCCTCGTGCAGGTACCCGGCCTCGGCATGGGTCAACTCGCCCAGCACTCCGGCCCGCGCCAGGCGCAGCACCAGCAGCTCGATCTCCCCGTAGCAGCAATTCTCCAGCATGAGGCAGTGCCGGCGGGTGCGCTCGGCGGTATCCACCAGCTGCCAGCATTCCTCGAGGGTCAGCGCCGCCGGCACCTCGATGGCCGCGTGCCTGCCGTTTTGCATGGCGCAAACCGCGATCCGCGTGTGCGAGTCCCACGGCGTGGCAATATACACCAGGTCGAGATCCTCCCGGCGGCAAAGCTCTTCATAAGCCGTTTCCCCGCTGGAGTACCCGGCTGGCTCGGGCTGGCCGCGGGCTGCCACCTGCCGCCGGGCCGCCTGCACGCGGTCCGCCACCGGCAGCTGGGCTTCATGCGCCGCGCGCTCACGGAAGTGTATGCCCGGCGCGGGGTGC
>CAIMWS010000329.1 GCA_903845125.1 uncultured Verrucomicrobiota bacterium | reverse complement strand
GCTTGAAGCGGACCTGCGCCCGGGCGCCACCCTGGTTTAACAAAACCAGCTGCCCCTGGGGCAGGCTGCGGAGGGTGCCGCGAATGAGCCGCAGCCCCGTGCCTTCCCGCTCCTCGGCCAGCACATCGTCGGGCCATCCGGGGCCATTATCCAGGAAATCGATCTGGAGCAGTTTCAGGCCGGATTCCTGCGGAGCCACCCCCACCTCCACCTGCAGGATCCCCCGGAGCCGGCCGGCCAGTGCATATTTCTGGCTGTTGGTGGCCAACTCGTTGAGAATGAGGGCCAGCGCCGCCGCCTGGCGTGGAATAATTTCCTCCCGGATAGCCTCGGGCGGGTTGAACTCCAGCCGCAACTCGGCGGGCTCCTGATGGGGCGAACTGGCAATGGTCCCCGCCAGGATCTGCCGGGCGAGATCTCCCAGGGGCAGCGGCTGCCAATGCGCCCGGGTGAGCAGGTCATGGACCGCCATCATCCCCTCGATGCGGCTGCGCAGGCTGGCCATGGCCTGGGCTGGATCAGGCGTCCGCCCCCCGGCCGCCTTGGCCTGGCCCATCTGAATGAGCCCCAGAATGCTCAGGAGGTTGTTTTTGACGCGGTGGTTCACCTCGTCCAGGAGGCTGGCCCGGATCTGCGCGTCCTGCCGGGTCTGCTCGAATAAATCCAGGCGCTCCTGCTCCAACCGCTTGCGCTCGGTGATGTCCCGGGCCACCGCCGAAGCGCCCACCACCTTCCCCTCCGCATTTCGGACCGGCGAAATCGTGAGGGACACATGAATCATCTGGCCGTCTTTCCGCCGCCGGACCGTCTCAAAAGTTTCCACCGCCAGTCCTTGCTCTATCTGTGCCAGCAAGCCCACCACCTCCTGCTCCCGGCCGGGTGGCGCCAGGAAGCCCACCGGACGGCCGATCGCCTCCTCGCTGGTGTAGCCATAGATCCGTTGCGCACTCTGGTTCCAGCTGGTGATGATCCCCTGGAGCGTCTTGCCGATGATGGCGTCCTGGGAGGACTCGACAATGGCGGCCAGTTGAGCCGCCTCCAGGAGCTTGAGGTGGCTATCCACCTCATTCTTGAGCACCAGGGCGGCGTAATGGAAAAAGGCCTGCAATTGGGTCCGCAGTTCCGAGGCCGCCATGAGCATGCCTTCCATTTTAATGACCCCCACCACGCGGCTGCCCACCGTCAGGGGCATCGCCCAGTAGGAAGCGCTGGTGAAGGCAGGCAGGAGCATCCGGGTAAGCGCAAAGTCCCGCACTTCCTCCACCATTTCGCGGCGCTCCCAGGCCGCCTGTGCCAAGGGATCCTCCACCGTTTCCAATACCTTCCGCACCCCGTAAACATCGGTGTAATGAACCTGGCCACCCACCTGGCAATAAAGGATCACATTCGTCCCGCCCAAGTGGTCGAGGATCAGCCGGACAATGGCGGCGGCCGCCGGCCCCAAACCGGGAACCTCGCTGAGTTGGTTCATCAGGTTATTGACCAACTGGAGGCACGATTTTTCCCGGGCCAGCCGGCGGGCCCGCTCCTCCAATGCCTTCTCTTTTTCGGGCCTGCTGCCCGGCGCATCCGGCGCAACTGATTCACTCACGACCACCCTCCCGCGCACCGCTGCCCGCCCAACCCGGACCGCTGCCCCTCATGCCCCTTTCCCCCCCTGGCTGCCATATTCAAAGGCCGCTTCCAGCATCGCCCGGATGCTCGCCTCCGGGATCATCAGGGGCATGACCCCCGTCCCGAACAAAAACCTGCCGCCCGGCATGCCCACGTCCAGGATGCGCTTCACCTCCTGGCGGATTTCCTGCCGGGTCCAGCTGATCAGCTGGATGTCATTGATGACGCCGCAGGTCAGCCCCCGGTCGCCGATCAGGCGCTTGCCCACCGCCAGGTCATCCAGGGGGCTCAGGTAGCAGGCGCCGATCCCCGTGCGCTCGATCACCGCGGACAGCACACTATTGAGCCGGGCCATGCCGCAATAATACACCATCCCCCCCGCGCCCACCGCCTGGATATCCTTTTCGATCCACGGCAGCGAACGCTGGAGGAAGTATTTCATCGGCACGGTGTCCGCCGAGCCAAAAGGATTGGAGTATATCAGCACATCCGCGCCGCCTTGCCGGTAGGCGGCCACTTCCTTGACGAAAAACTCGTGGCATTTGCGCAGCAGCTCTTCGCAGGGTCCCGGCGGCCCGGCAAACAGCAATTCCATCCATTTTTCCATGCCCATGAGCAAAGCCGGCAGGGTCATCGTGGAGGTGATGTAGGCACAGATGGGGTTTTTCCCGCCCACCTCGTTCTTCAAGATCTGCAGGCATTTACCGACCTCGGTGAAAGCCGGGTGGCTGGGGATATCCGCGGGCACTTCCAGCCGGGCGATGTCATCCCAGCTATGGATCACAAAATCCTCCACGTTGGGGGGACCCTCGGCCGAGTACAGAATCCGCTGGCACCCCAGCAATTCCGCCTCTTTGCCCACATAGAAGAGGCTCCAGACATTGTCGTGCCCGTATTTCCTGAGCATCCGCAGCTGGCCCTCAGCCACGGACTCGCCCCGCGCGTAGTAGTCCTGCAGGCTCACCCCCAGTTCGGCGGCCCCTTGGTCGAGCAAGTTGCAAAAAATGGGGATGCGATCCGCCTCCTCCCCCCGGATGGCGGCCGTGAGCCGGTCCATGCCCGTGATCATTTCTTCACCTCCTGGAGCAGTTCCGCCATCGCTTTGCCGGCGGAAATGGCGTCGGGGGCCCACGCGTCGGCCCCCACGATGCGATACAAGCCGTCGTGGAAACGGAAAGGCGCGCCACCCACCATGATTTTGATGCGATCTTCCAATCCCCGCTCGTGGAGCAGGCGCCGCACCTTGCGGCAGCCCAGCTCACCGGTGGCCGTATGCAGCATGAGCGCGGAAATGGCAATCACCCGCGCATCGTGGGCCAGGGCCTCCTCCACAAACCGCTCCGCCGCCACGTTCACCCCCAGGTCCGTCACCTCCACCATCCGCGCCCGCAGGCAGCCGATGACCATCCTTTTCCCCAGGGTGTGCATATCCCCATACGCGGTCCCGATAACGACCCGCCCGGCGACTTCCGGAGCCTGGTGAAACTTGGGGATCATTTCAGCCGTCACCGCATCCGAAATTTGGGCGGTCATGAAATGCTGGGCGAGGTTTACCGAAAATTGGTCGCTGAGGGCGTTGACCATCGCATCCATGGCGGGCAGCACCACTTTGAACACCAGATCCTCCGGGCTGATCCCCTGGCGCTCGGCATCGCGCACAATCTGGAGCGCCCGCTCCCGGTCCGTGTCGAAAACGGCTTCGTTATAATCAGCTATGATCCTGGCCAGCACAGCGGATCCTCCGGTGTGAGGTCAGATCTCTACCTGAAAAAGCTCCCCGGTCAATTTGGTTAGCATGACGTTGCTTATACCTTGCCACTGCGGCCCAGTCAAACCGATTCATGCCGGCGGCTAAGCGGCCTGGTAAAGCCGCGTCCTGCTACACGACTGCGTCCCGGGCGGGCAGGTAAATGCGGAACGTGCTGCCCCGGCCCAGGTGGCTTTCCACCTCGATCCAGCCCAGGTGCTGTTCCACAATGCCCCGCACCGTGGCCAGCCCGAGGCCGGTCCCCTGCCCTACATCCCTGGTGGTGAAAAACGGCTCGAACAACCGGGCCATCGTCGGCTGGTCCATGCCGCGGCCGGTGTCGGACACGGTCAGGCACACGTAGCGGCCGGGGTGGGCATGGTCATGCCGGCTGGCTTTTTTGCTGCTCACCTCCGCCAGGGTCAGATTCAGCCGCAGCACGCCGCCCTGCGGCATCGCATCACGCGCATTGAGGCAAAGATTCAGCACGGCCTGCTCCATGAGCACCTTGTCCGCGTGGATCCGCGGCAGATGCCCGGCGCTGGATAACTCCACCGTGATGCCGGCGCCCAGGAATCCCCCCATGACCAGGCATTGATGGGATACCACGGCCGCCAGGTCCAGCGGCTGAATCTGCATCATCGATTTCCGGCTGAAGGCCAGCAATTGCTTGATGAGTTCGGCGGCCCGCCGGCAGGTGGCCTCATTTTCGCGCAGCAATTGGCGGACCTCCACTTCCAGCCCATGCATGTTGGCCAGGTTCAGGTTCATCAGCATCCCGGCCAGGAGGTTGTTGAATTCGTGGGCCATGCCGCCGGCCAGGTGGCCGATGCCCTCCATTTTTTGCGCCTCCCGCAGCTTCTCTTCCAGCAGTTTGCGTTCTGTGATATCCAGTTCCAGGCCGTCCCATCGGAAGCCGCCATCGGCCAGGCGGGTGGGCGAGGAGCACAGGTAAACCCACCGTATGGCTCCGGCCGCATTGCGGATGCGAATTTCCGTCGAGACCGGCTGCAAGGTGCGCATGGTTTCGGCCTCCCCAGTCGCCAAACGCGCCCGGTCCTCCTCCAAGACCTGGCTGTAAAGAACCAGCGGATCCTGCATTACCTGCTGCGGGGTGAGCCCATGGATATGCTCCACTCCGGCGCTGACATAGACGAACCGCCGGTGCCCATCCAGATCCCCCACCAACTGGTAGATCATCCCCAGCGGCAGGTTGTCGCCCAAGAGCCGCAGCTGCCGCTCGCTCTCTTCCAGGCGCCGCAATGCCCGCCGGAAATCGGTGATGTCCGCCATCACGGTGAGGTAAATCTGTCGTCCCTGGCTGCCGATGATTTCGCCGGAGAACAGGCCATCCCGAAGCGATCCATCCTTGCACCGGACCTGCAATTCAAAATCGGAAAGCCGCCCCTGGCTGCGCAGCCGGGCCACCCCCTCCGCCAGCCGCTCCAGGTTGGGGAACAGGTTCAGATCCGCGGCCGTTTTGCCGATGATGTCCGCGTGGCAGTAGCCCAGCCGCTTCTCGAAAGCATCGTTGATGTCCATGAAGCAGCCGCCAGGCAGGCTCGAAACCGCCATGGGTGCCGGGTTGTTCCGGAACAGCCGCTCAAACCGCTGCTTGGCCTCCTGCTCCGCGCTCAGGTCGGTGCTGAGGGTGAAGATGCAGCTGGCGCCGTTCCACTTGCCAAAAAACAGCCTCGATTCCACCGGGATCAGCGTCCCCGTTTTGCTCACCAGCGGGAAAGGGCAGTGGGTGCGCTCGCCGCGGAGGATCGCGGTCAAAACCGTTTCCGCCTCGGGCCGCACCTCCGGCGAATGCAGCTCCAGAAGGTGCCGGCCCGCGAGTTCCCCCTGCTCATAACCCAATTTGTGCGCCATGGCCTGGTTGGTGCAGAGGATCTGCCCGCCAGGGCTGGCCACCGCCACCAGTTCATCGAGCGTGTCAAAAAAGGCGCGGAAATTAGCCTCACTGTCCCGCAGCGCCTCCCCGGCCAGTCGGCGCTCCGTGATGTCCTTGGCGATCCAGATGATGCCTTCCTGGAGGTGCTTGGCATTCAAGGCCCGGCCGATCAACGCGCACCAGAGGCGGGTGCCATCCTTCCGCTTCATCTCCAATTCAGCGGTATAGACCTTGTCCTGGGCCAGCCTTTCCTCCGCTTCGCGGCGCACGCGTTCGCAGTCCTCCGGCCGGGCAAAAAACGCCGCCGTATCCATGCCCGCCGTTTCCCCGTGCTCGTAGCCGAAAACTTCATCGTGGGCGGGATTCATCCAGAGCACTTTGTCGCTCCTCACCATGGCGATGCCCAGCGGGATGGTGTCCAGGAACACGCGCCGCTGGTTGTTCAGCATCCGCAGCCGTTGTTCCACCCGGAACCGCAGGAAGGCGGACTCCGCTTCCGTGACCAGGATGCGCATGACCCCCAAGTCCGCCTCGCCCGGCGGCTCCGGCCGGCGCGAAGCCACAAAGAGCAGGCTGAAAGGCTTCTGGCTCGACGTCAGGGCCAGGCAATGGATATGCCGGAGCCCATAGGTGGCGCCGATGTGCCGCTGCTCGGGAAACCGCTCCACGGCATTGATGATTTCGCGCGGATTTTCCAACGCCGCCTGAATGATCCCCATGGACAGCGGACGCCGCGCCACCTCCTGCACCATGGATGGCTCCAATCCAATCTGGTGCTGCAGCACCGCCTCCTGCCCCTCCACCAGGTAGGTCGCGCCGCAGTCCATTCCCCCCACCGCGACCGCCTGGGCCAGCAGGCAGGCCAGCGCTGAATCCAGGTCAGGGCAGGCGTTGATGGCCACCAGGCCGTCGCGCAGCTGTTCGCTGGCCCGGATCGAACGCGCCAGGGCCGCCTCGGCCTGTTTGCGCTCGGTGATGTCCCAACCCACCACCACAATACCGGCCAGCTCGCCATGATCATTAAAGCTCGGGGTTATACGAGTGTCGTACCATCGGCTATTGTAAAAGGCGTCCTGGCGGAGCGGTTTGCCCTCCTCCAGCACGCGCTGAAAAACCGCCTGCTGCCGGGCCTGGGCCTCCTTGGGGACATACAGCCAAACCAGCGTGCCCACCAACTTCCTGATCGGCTGGCCCAGACTGTCAGCCATGTTCTGGTTCAATTGCAGAATGATCCCCCCCCGGTCCAGCGCCAACACCAAGCTTTGGGTGTTCTCCAGCAAGGCCCGGGTGATGGCTGCATCACTGTCGAAGCCCTTCATGGTTGGTGCAGCCGGGCTGGTCTTGGTGGATTTTTTAATCATATACAACCGCACCAGTGTGGCATGGCTTCAGCCACCGCCCGCTGGCTGACCCAAGCAATCATTTTCCCCCCCCGGTTGCAAGCTAGAAACATGCAATTGGGGGGAACGTGGTGATTTTTGCCAGTGGCGGCGCAATCCGCACGCAAATCCTGCGGGCAGTGTAGGCCACCTTCTAGTGAGTTTAAGCCGCGCCGGAGTTCGAACCGCGGACGAGAGGCGAGCCAGAGGTTCAAAGCCCGGTCAATACCTTGAACACGCCTTGGATTACGTGCCGAACGGTGCGCCCCATGCGCAAAAACAACCCGTTTCCGCAGTGGGGCTGCTGAAATGGTTACGCACCGCCTTGACACGTTTCGCAATTTTGCTAAATTGCTTCTATAGATAACATCGCTAAATTAAAATCGGTCGACTTCAAGGCCCAGGCCCAGGTCTTCAAAGCCTTGGGGCACCCCGGCCGCCTCCTGATGGTGGACGAGCTTTCCCGGGGCGAACGGTGCGTCTGCGAGCTGGCTACGTTGGTGGGCTCGGAGATGCCGACTGTATCGCGCCACCTGGCGGTGTTAAAAAGCGCCGGCATCGTCAGTGACGAAAAACGGGGTGCTCAAGTGTTTTATCGTCTGATGACGCCGTGCGTGATGAATTTCTTCAAGTGCGTGGCATCCGTACGGGAAAAGCTGCCAAAGTAACCAACCACGACCAGTCAGATGGGTATTTTAACGCCATATTATCGAGATAGCTGAATGCCAAAGCTGCTGAAATTCCTGGTGCCATGAATGGCTCTTTTGAAACGAACACCCCGGAGGCGGGCTGGGGCCGCGAGCTGAAAGTGTTGGCGGGCTTCACGGCCGTCTTCGCGGTCCTGTTTTTCCTGCCGGTCGGGACGCCTCGTTTTGACCACGCGGTGACGGAAGGACTGGAACTGACCCGGTGGTATGCCCGGGAGCATGTCATGTTGTGCCTGGTGCCGGCCCTTTTCATCGCGGGCGGCATCAGCGTATTCGTGAGCCAGGCCTCGGTGATGCGCTACCTGGGGCCGCAGGCGAACAAGGCCCTCGCCTATGGCGTGGCTTCGGTATCCGGCACGATCCTGGCCGTCTGCTCGTGCACGGTGCTGCCGTTGTTCGGGGGCATCTGGATGCGCGGGGCGGGGCTCGGGCCGGCCACGGCGTTCCTCTATTCCGGGCCGGCCATCAATGTGCTGGCGATCGTGATGACGGCACGGATCCTGGGCTTGGAACTGGGTGTGGCACGGGCTATTGGCGCGGTGGTTTTCAGCATCATCGTGGGCCTGGCCATGCACTTTATCTTCCGCCAGGAGGAAGAGGCCAAGGCGCAAGCCGCCATGGCGCTGCCCGCGGTGGAAGTCCAACGCCCGCTTTGGCAAAATGTGGCGTTCTTCGCCACCCTGGTGGGCGTGCTGGTATTTGCCAATTGGAGCAAGCCCGTTGAATCGGCCGGCCTGTGGGCCGCCATTTATGCGTGGAAATGGCCCCTGGCGGCCTCGTTCGCTGCCGGGTTGGGAGCGTCGCTGGGCTGTTGGTTCGGCTATCGTTGGCGAGGGTTGGCTGCGGTCATGGTGCCCGTCGCCATCGTGGGCTTCCTCCTTCCCCAGCAGCCCTTGATCCCCTTCCTTCTGGGCTGCGCGGGTTTGACCATCCTCTGCGCCCGGACTCCCGGCGAAGGCCAGGAATGGCTGGCGGCGACCTGGACCCTGGGCAAGCAAATTTTCCCCCTGCTGATCGGGGGCGTGTTTGTTTCGGGCCTGCTTCTGGGGCGGCCAGGGCAGGAAGGACTGATCCCCTCGGCCTGGATCAGCCAGTCGGTGGGGGGCAATTCGTTCACGGCCAATTTCGTCTCTTCCGTGGTGGGCGCCTTTATGTATTTCGCCACGTTGACGGAGGTGCCCATTTTACAGGGCCTCCTCGGCTCCGGGATGGGCAAAGGCCCGGCCCTGGCGCTGCTGCTGGCGGGGCCGGCGCTTTCCTTGCCCAGCATGCTGGTGCTCCGCGGCATCATGGGCCTGAAAAAAACGGTGGTCTATGTATCGCTGGTGATCGTCATGGCGACCATTACCGGCCTCCTTTACGGAGCCTTATTTTAACCAAAACCAAAGGCATAACCATGCAACTCCTCGTCATTGGCCCCGGGTGCACCAGGTGCAAAACACTGGCGCAACACACCGAGCAGGCCGTCCAGGAACTCGGCCTCGACGCCGAAATCCACAAGGTGACCGACCTCAAGCAGATCATGGCCCTGGGGGTGATGTTGACGCCCGCCCTGGCCGTGAACGGCACCATCAAAGTGACCGGCAAGGTGCCGAGCGTGGCCGAAATTAAAGTGCTGCTGCAATCTGCCGGAGCCCCCCAAACCAAACCATGACCGGCGGCCGGGAAATCCTCACGTTTCCCTGCCAGGGTGAATTCACCAAGGCCCGGGCCTGCCTGGATCGCCTGGCACTGGATTATGCCGTAATCTCTCCCCAACCAGGTTTCAGTCGAGTGGGAGTGGATAGCCTGGTCCTGGAACCGGAAGCGCGTGTGAGTTTATTTCGGGAGGTCGGCGCCGAGGTCATCTGCTCCGGTTGGGTCGATTATCAACCCACCCGGATCACGGCACCCACTGACCTGCCCGCCACCTTTCCGGAGGACATCGTCGGGGCGGTTTCGATTGTCGTGATGGCACCGTGTATCGCTGATTCAAACAAAATTCGCCTGATCGTGCATATTGCCGGAAATCTCAGCGGCGTATTTCCCTACTTGAATGTGGAAATGCCCCAGGCCATGTATGTCAGGGAGACCGAAACTTTTACCTACATGGACGCGCACCGCCTGGTAACCCTTTATCCCCAGCGCATCACCCTCGCCAAGGCGGATGACCTCGTCGATGCCTGGCACTCCCTGGAAAAAATCCGCTGCCGGGCCAATGACACCTGGGGCCGGCGTCACTCCCTTGCCCCGAACTGGGAGATGCGCCAGAAACCGCCCGCGATGGAAATCTACAAACGATTGCCGCGCACCAACTGCGGCGTTTGTGGTGAAAAAACCTGCCTCGCCTTTGCCTTGCGCTTGCGCAACGGAGAAGTCAGCCCGTTGCTTTGCGCACCGGTCTTTTCCGAGGAACACCGGCAGCTGAGAATCCCGTTCCTTGAATTATGTTCGAGTCTCGGCCTTTCGACGTTGCCGCCATTTCAAAAGGGTTAATGAAACGAGCGCTGATCCAGCCGGAGCGATGCGACAACTGCCACCTGTGTGCGGTGGAAAAACGATGCCCGATGACTGCCGTTTTTCGGGAAAGCCCAAAAGAACGTCCGTGGATCGATTTCTACAGCTGCTCCGGTTGTTTGAGATGCAAGCCAGTCTGCCCCAAGGGTGCGATCGAGGCGATTGCCCAGCCTTGTGGCAGCCAGGCACGAATCGGCTGGTAAATACCATGGATGCGCCATCCCAAACAAAGATAATGACCACGACCGCCAGCAGTGCGGACACTGCTGGATCCAGTAACCGTAATAGTGCAACCTGAATCCCCTTAAACCATGAACACAACCCAAAAAATCATAATCCTGGCCACGCTCGCCATGGCGGTGGTCGGTGCCGTGGCCCTCAAGCAAGGCAAAGCCACTGCGGAAGCCAATCCCGCCGGGCCGGCCACCGTCAGCCCCCCTCCCGGCGCCGCCCCGGCGCAGGTCGCACCAGCCAGCCCCGCCAACCTGCCCAAGCTCATTGACCTGGGCGCGGACAAATGCATTCCCTGCAAGGCCATGGCGCCCATCCTGGAGGAGCTGAAAAAGGAATATGCCGGACGGATGGAAGTCCAGTTCATAGATGTCTGGAAAAATCCCGATGCCGGCAAGACCTATGGGATCGAGATGATCCCCACCCAGATCTTCTACGCCGCCAATGGCAAGGAACTCTTCCGGCACACGGGATTTTTTGGCCGCGAGGATATCCTGGGCAAGTGGCAGGAACTGGGCGTGAACCTGGGCGCCGGCCAGCCCGCAACCACCCTGATCCGCGAAGAACCCCTCAAGCCGGACACCCGTCCGCGCAGCCAGGTCTGCTTCATGTGCGATGAGGATGTAAATCCCCGGACCAAAACCGTGGTGCAGGGCCAGAGTGAGCAGCGCATCTTGTGCGGGCCGCATTGCTATTTCATCTTCTTCTCCAGCCTGGTGGGCGCCGATGCCAAAGCCGAGGAGGCGAAGGTCCAGGTGACCGATTGGGCCAGCGGCAGCCTGGTGGCCGCCACCACCGCCCATTATCTCTACGGGATGGACCCCAAGGGACGCCCCACCATCAAAGCCTTTGCCGAAAAAGCAACCGGCGAAAAGGAACAACAGGCCAGCCCGGGCCACCTGCTCGGCTGGGGCATGCTGCGGTCAAAGGAACTGGCCACTCGTTGTGCCTTTTGCGACCGCGCCGTGTACCCCGAGGACGCCTGCGGTGTGAAATTTGGGACCACCCACGGCCACGGTTGCTGCACCCATTGCTC
>CAIMWS010000328.1 GCA_903845125.1 uncultured Verrucomicrobiota bacterium | reverse complement strand
GGCGACGAATTCAGCCTGATCGTGGCCTTTGTGATCGGGATCGGCTTTGGCTTCTTCCTGGAGCGGGCTGGGTTCGGCAGCGCGCGCAAGCTCGCGGCGCAGTTCTACTTCACTGACCTCAGCGTGCTGAAAGTCATGTTCACCGCGATCATCACCGCCATGGGGGGGCTTTATGCGCTTTCACGCCTGGGATTGGTGGACCTTTCGCTGGTGTATTTGACCCCCACCTTCCTGGTACCGCAAATTGCGGGCGGCCTGATCCTGGGCTTTGGCTTTGTGATCGGGGGCTACTGCCCGGGCACCTCCTGCGTGGCGGCAGCCACGGGCCGCATTGATGGCATGGTTTACCTGGGAGGAATGGTGGCGGGATTGCTGGGCTTTGCAGAAGTTTACCCGTTTTTCGCCAAGTGGCTTCATGCCACCCCCATGGGCACGATCACATTGCCCAAATTAACGAGCCTGCCATACGGGGTCCTGGTCTTTGGGGTGATCCTGATGGCCTTGGGCGCCTTCCTGGCGGCCGAGTGGGCGGAGCAGAGATTCGGCGGGAAGAAGGCGGATCCAGCCCAGTCGCTCCTGGGCCGATCCCTGAAACTGAACCCGGTGCGCGGCCTGGCGCTGGCGCTGGTGGTGCTGGGCTTGGGGGCGGCAGTGGGAGGTGATCCTTACCGGGACAGCCAGGTGACCATCAATACCCGGGAACTGGCCCGGTTGGTGGGGCAAAAAGCGGACCATGTCACCGCGGTGGAGGTGGCCAACTGGATCATCCAGGGCCGCACCGACTTCACCTTGGTAGACCTGCGCGAGACGCAGGAATTCAACAGCTACCATATCCCGTCGGCGCGGAATATCCCGCTGACCGATTTGCGCCCGGACGCTGGCATGTCCCCCACGGAAAAAATCGTGCTGTATTCCGAGGGTGGAATCCACGCGGCCCAAGCCTGGCTGCTGCTCAAGGCCCGGGGATTCCAGGCAGTTTACTCAATATTGGGCGGCCTTGATGAATGGAAAGAAACAGTCCTCTTCCCCAAAAAGCCTGCCAAGCCCACGCCGGAAGAACAATTGGCCTTCGAAAAAAGCGCCCAAATGGCCAAATACTTTGGCGGGTCCGCCCGGGACGCTTCCGGAGGGGAAGCAGCAACCTCCCCTGCCCTGCCGCAATTGACGCCGCCACCCGCGCCACCCGCCGGCGGGAATGCAGGCGGCGCGGCCAAGCCCAAAAAGACCAAAGAAGGGTGTTAGCGCTCATTTGAATAGCCGCAGCCGGACGGCCATTCCGGATTGTTTTTGGCCCGGCAGAAACTGTGAATTCTACTCGCCCTGGCCAGTCCTGCTGGTTAGCATGGCGCTTATGAAACGCGGATCCGCAGGCGTAACCAAGGCAATCCAGACAGCCTTTACGCTGGGAAGGTTGCTGATGGTGATCGCCGTCATCGCCCTCCTGCCATACCCCAAGCTACTGGGGCAGAACCAGCCCGCACCGTCGCCATCCCTTGCCCAGGAAAGCCGCACCCAGCACGAGACGCGGATGAAATGGTGGACCGAGGCCCGCTTTGGCATGTTCGTGAACTGGGACATGTCCAGCATCCCCGGCACGGAAATCAGTTGGTCGCGCCGATCCGCCAGGCCGCTGGACGTGGACAAAGCCCCCGCCGGGAAGGTCGAAGATGCCTTCTACGACCATCTTTACCAGCAGTTCAATCCGACAAAATTCAACGCAACGGAGTTGGTCCGGCTGGCGCAGGACGCAGGGGCGAAATATATCGTCTTCGATGTGAAACATCACGCTGGTTTTTGCATGTGGGACACGAAGCTGACGGATTACTCCATCATGCATGCGCCATACCAGCGCGATGTCTTAAAGCAGGTGGTCGATGCCTGCCACGAGGCCAACATGCCGTTGGGCCTTTACTATTCGCCGCGCGACTGGCATCACCCGGATTATGGCGTCGGCGATAACAGCAAATACACCTCATACATGAAAGGCCAGTTGACCGAGTTGCTGACGCGCTACGGAAAGATTGACTGCCTTTGGTTCGACGGTTTCGGAGCGGGCGACTCGATCCAGTTCTGGCATGCGGATGAGATGCTGGCACTGATCAAAAAACTGCAACCTGACGTGATCATCAACAATCGCCTGTCGAACCTATGGTTCCCCGGCAACCATAACCGCATTTCGTCATATTCCGCGCTTTGTGGAGACCATGATACGCCCGAAGGAACGGTCGGTTCGTTTCAAAACCACCGCCCGTGGGAAACGTGCGATATGATCATTCACACCCCGAGTGGTTACGCCTGGTCCTACCGTGCCGACCAGGACTACATACGTCCTCTCGGCGAATGCATCCAAATGCTGGCCAGTTGCGCGACCGGAGACGGCAATTTGCTGCTCGATATCGGGCCGAACGCACTGGGCGAGATCCCAGCGGATCAAGCGGGGCGGCTCAGGGAAATGGGCGAGTGGATGCTGAAACATGGAGGGAGCATCTACCAAACCCGCGGCGGGCCCTTCCGCAACGGCAAGTGGGGCGGCTCCACTTATAAGGGCAACACGGTTTATCTGCATGTGTTCAAGTGGAACGGCGAGCGCTTGGTTCTGCCGCCGCTGAAAGCAAAAATCGTCCAGTGCTCCGTGGAGTTCCAGCAAACGGCAAAAGGGATCACGCTGACCCTGCCCAAGGATAAGCAGGACCCTACCGACACGGTCCTAACGCTGCAACTCTCCGGCCCAGCAGTGGACGAAATGAAGAACAACCAGCCGCTCACCGTTGAAAAATGAGGGAATTACCGTCACCGAGGTCCGCCGACGCGCAGCGGCCAACTGCCATCAGCCACCCCGGGGCAGCCAGATAATGGAGACTGTTTGTGATCGGCTTCACCCTTTAACATCCCGCGATTAAAGCCTGGTAATCCTTTGGCAACACCAATGAACCAAATACTTTTTGATCACCGGTTAAATGCCCGGCGGCCCGGCCAACCGCTCCGTGCTCACACGCGCTGCACACTCGGTGCGCTCATCATGGCCGCGGGTTTGCTCAGCCTGTGCGCTGGCCCAGCCAACGAAAAGAATCCGGAAGTGGTTTTCAAGTCCCCACCGGAATCGGCACGGCCGGGCGTATGGTGGCATTGGATGGGCTGCAATGTTTCCCAGGACGGCATCACCCGCGACGTGAAGGCCTTCAAGGAGGCGGGGATCGGCACGGCTACCATCTTTGGCATGGCGGACGTCTGCTCGCCCTGGGCAGCCCACATTGAGAACAGCCCGACCGAGGGGTTGCTGGCCTTTACTGAGCCCTGGTGGAAACTGGTCCGGCACGCTGCAGCCGAAGGCAAGCGCGCAGGCATTGACATCGGTGTGCATAATTGCCCGGGCTACACCGCCAGTGGCGGCCCATGGATCACGCCGGAGTTATCCCTGCAACACCTCTATTCGTCCCAGACGCCGGTTGAAGGCGGGACTCCCTTCAAAGGCGTGTTGCCTCGCCCGCAAATTGACCCGCATGGCGATATGTTTTACCCGGTGGTCAACAAGCAAACCGGCCAGCTGGAAAAGCCGATTATCGAAGGCCGAAAGACTTATTTCCGCGACGTCGCGGTGCTGGCGGCCCCCCCACAAGGGGTCGTGGCCGTGGACCAGGTGATCGACCTGACCGGCAAAATGGATGGGGAGGGTCACCTTGAGTGGACGCCTCCAGCCGGAAAGTGGACGGTTTACCGTTTCGGCCACACAACCATGGGATTCCTGACCCAGCCCAACCAATGGGAGAACATGGGGCTGGAAGTGGACAAGATCAGCCAGCGGGCTGTGTCATTCCACATGGAGCATCTTATCGGGGACCTCAGAAAAAACCTCGGAGGGCTCCTCGGAACCGGGCTCAAGCACATCCTCTTCGACAGCCATGAGGCAGGCACCCCCACCTGGACCCCTCTCCTGCCGCAGGAATTCGCCCAGCGCCGCGGCTACGAATTGAAACCATTTTTGCTGGTCCTCGCCGGGCGCCCGGTTGGCAGCGAAGCTGTGACCCAGAAATTCCGGGAGGATTTCGCCCGCACGCTGGCGGACCTCTACCGCGACAATTACTTTGCAACCGTATCCCGGATGCTGCACGAAGCCAACCTGCGGTTTGTGTGCGAGCCTTACGGGGGGCCTTGGGTTAACAGCGAAGTCGCGCCTTACGTACATAGGGTCATGACGGAGTTCTGGAGCGGGTCCGTCTTTGAAAAGGCACCCATGGATGGCATCTTTAACGCCGGAGCGGGCCGCCGCCACAATATCCTGGAAGCCGAGGCCTTTACCGGCAGCCCGGGGATAAGCGCCTGGTCTGAAACGCCGGCTGGCCTCAAACAGGTTGGGGATGGCGCCTTCTGTGCCGGCATCAATCGCCTGGTGCTCCATACAAATCCCTTGCAGCCGTGGGACGATTCGATCCAGCCGGGTATGACCATGGGCATGTGGGGCACGCATTTTGGCCGCACCCAGACCTGGTGGAAGCTGGGCAAGGCCTGGATGGAATACCTGACCCGCTGCCAGGCATTGCTACAGTGGGGCCAAGCCGCCCCCGGAGACTTCGCTGCCCAACAATTGGCGGTCCAATCGATTCACCGTTCCGATGGCCAGACGCAGGTGTTCTTTCTCGCTCACGCCGGATCCGGCGGGAAAGCTGAATGCACGTTCAAAGTTTCCGGAATGCAGCCTGAGCTTTGGGATCCGATTCAGGGAACTCTCCGCGAACTTCCTTCGTTTCGGGAAGACCATGGGCAGACAGTCCTGACGCTGGAATTTGCGCCTGCGCAAAGCTGGTTCATTGTGTTCCGCCACCAAACAGCAGCAGCACCGGAGAACCAATCCAACTTCCCAGAGCGGAGATCCGCCACGGAGATCACCGGACCTTGGGAAGTGCGATTTGATCCAAAATGGGGTGGACCGGCCCGGATCCTGTTCGATGGCCTGGATGACTGGACGCAACGCCCAGAGCCCGGCATCCGGTATTATTCCGGCACCGCCACCTATCGCACAACCTTTGACTCCAGCCCCGGCTCCTATCTGGACCTCGGCCGGGTGAACCACATCGCGCGTGTCCGGTTGAACGGCCGCGACTTGGGCGTGGTCTGGACCGCACCCTGGGGCGTCGCCATTCCAAAGGGACTGTTGCGGGCCCGAGGCAACCGGCTCGAAATCGAGGTTGCCAACGTCTGGGCGAACCGTTTGATCGGCGATGAGCAGGAACCGCCCGACTGCGAATGGCTGCCGGGTTATGCGGGATGTGGCGGCTACCTCAAACGATTTCCCGACTGGTTCGTAAAAAAACAGCCCCGTCCATCCCAAGGACGCTACTGCTTCACCACGTGGAACTATTTCACCAAAGACTCACGGCTGGTTCCCTCCGGGCTCCTTGGCCCGGTAAGAATCCTGTCTGAAGGACCAGCCAAACCACGCAAGTGAAACTAGCAAACTGAAAGAGTGGGGCCTGATGCCACGTGGCGGTGACGCTTTGCCCATCGGCGCCGCCCGAATTTCCTCTTCCGAATCTGTCTTGGTTGGTTCAGGCATGGCTCGTTCAGTTCATCCCAAACACTTCAGGTCTTTCAGAGGTAATATGCCCAGCTTGGATTGGGTTGAACTGTCTGGGGGAAACCAACGCAGCCGATTAGGAAAAGAGGGAGGACTTTTTATCGGAGATCGGAGGGATCGCCGGGCGAATCCAGAGGGGTGAGCTCAAATGAAGATCCCGGTCTTCCACCGGCGGGCCCCCATACCAGAAACCTTGGCTTGCAAAACCGTTGGAACTGGCTATTATCGAGGCCGGATACGTTGATGTGTCAACACACTGTTTAACGAACCACAACCATGCAGTTTGATCGCCTGTGCCAATGGGGTGGGATTTCCCTCCATATAGCTAAATGGGGTGGGATAATGCATTCAACCGCCTTGATCTGCCTCTCATTTAATTCACCGGCGCCGTCATGAAGCCTGAAGCCAGCCAATTGAAAAACACTGCCGCGGCCATTCATTGCCTGAAATGCGGGATGAAGAATGACGCCGACCGGGATTTTTGCGATAATTGCAACACGACTCTTTATGTTTCCTGCGAAGCATGTGGAGCCAGGAATCCGCGGGATGTTTCCCGATGCAAACAATGCCGGCAAGCGCTGCACCGCCCATTTTGGAGGTTGCGCTATTGGTGGCGGCGGACTTTTCCACGCACCGCCAGAATCAAGCCGGCTTACTTTGCGCTGTTCGCCGTGCTGGTTTTACTGGTTTACCGGGTGGTTCTTTTTTTGGCTTCCTTTGAATCAGCCCCACCGCAATGAGGAAATAGTCAGCCAAAAAGATCCAATCCGCTCGCCGGTTCCACCCGTTCGATGCTGAGGAACCGGTTTTGGGAGTCAAAACTGAGCAGGAAAGTGCCTTGGATGCCCGTTGGGGAAACGAACCGCTGCAGCACTTTGGCAGGGAATTCGACAACCGGGCCTTCGTGGCTTTTAACCACAACGCTGCGCACCCGCCCCCGATACCATTCCACAAACTGGTCAGGGCCGATATCCAAGGAAATGTGCATCGCCGGCATATGGGACATCTTATCGGCAGCAGTTCCCCTGAAAATCTTTTTCAGTTATTCAAGGCGCAAGCCACCCGCCGCAACGCCGCGTGCCAAAAGCGGCAACGTTTTCATTGCCAAACGCATAACCCGGGCTATATTGAATCAGAGCCAAAAAAAAGCCTATGAATTACGGAGTGGACTACTACCCGGAGCACTGGGTCTATCCCTATGCTGGAACCGCAGAAGATCCCACCTCCCGTTGGGAACAAGATGCCAGCCTGATGGCTGGCGCGGGATTCAATGTGGTGAGGATGGGCGAACTGGCTTGGGGATTGTATGAGCCGGAGGAGGGGCGCTACGATTTTTCCTGGATGCGGAAAGCCATGGATATCATGGGCAAAATGGGCATCCGGGTCGTGTTGGGCACACCCACTGCGACCCCCCCGATCTGGCTGGGCCAAAAGCACCCGGAAATCCTGCCCGTGGACGAAAACGGACTGCCGCTGCACGAGGGGACACGGCGTGCCTATTGCGTGAACAGCAACATTTACTGGGATTACTGCCAGAAGATTGTCCGCGCCATGGCAGGGGCTTTGGGGGACCACCCCCAACTGATTGCCTGGCAAATCGATAACGCGCTGGGGGGGCATCACACCGAGTTTTCCTTCAACGAAGAAACCCGGCGGGATTGGCAGGCATGGTTAAAGGCCAAGTATGAGACCATCGAACGCCTCAATGAATTGATGGGCTTGCGTCATTATGGGCAAGTCGTCACGGAATGGACCCAGGTGCCCATGCCGATGCGGGCGCCGACCATCCATAATCCCGCCCTCATGCTCGATTGGATGCGTTTCACCAGCGATACCACCGTCTGTTTTGTGAAAATGCAGGCCGAACTGCTGCATGAGTTGACCCCCCATTGCCCGGTGACCACCAATTTGCGGGCGCTTACCCGGCACTTCGATCATTTCGATGTTGCGGATACGGTCGATTTCGTGTCGGTGGACAGCAACGCAACGATCAAGTCCAGGTCAGCCGAGTTCGCTTGTGAGATGGACATCATGCGCTGCCTGAAAAAAAACCAGATCCGCACTCCGGATGGCGACACCGGTTTTTGGGTGATGGAACAAAAAGCCGGGCATGTCGATTGGCAGGATGTCAATTCGCTCGTGCGTCCCGGAGTCACCCGACTGTTCACCTACCAATTGATGGCCAGGGGCGCGACCGGGGTATTGTATTATCTATGGCGCCAACCCCGGATCGGTTCGGGCAAATTCTTCGGAGCCATTTTGGGCCATGATGGTCGGGAAGACCACCGAACCTACAAGGAAATCTGCCAAATCGGGGAGGAACTCAAACTACTGGCGCCGGAAATCAAGGACACCAAGGTGGTGGCTGAGGCATGCATTCTTTATACGCATGATAACGAATGGGCCTTGGAATATGGATTCCATCCGAACCGGAATTTCAAATTACGGGAGCATATCCAGCTGTTTTACAACGCTTTTCACGATCGAAATATACCGGTGGATTTTGCCCGCCCCACCGAGGATTTAACCCGGTATAAAATCGTGATCGCACCGTCCCTGCATCTATTGGCCGGCGGAGAAGCGGATTTGCTGAAATTGTATGTGCAGAATGGCGGCACGCTGGTGACCACCTTTAACACCGGATTGGTGGATGAGCATGTAATGGCGCCTGATACGGGGTATCCCCATGATTTGACCGATGTATTCGGCATGGAAGTCCGGGAATTTGATCCCCTGCCCCCCAGCGAGGATAACCACCTGTCCTTCAAGAGTAGTTTCCCGGTGAGCCATTTGCATCCCGCCCGCCTGTGGTGCGATTTGATCGAGCCGAAAGGCTGCCAGGTATTGGCCACCTATGCGAAAGATTTTTATGCCGGCCGTGCGGCCATCACCATGAATACTTATGGCTTGGGGAAGGCCATTTACATCGGCACCCAGAGCCATCAGCCGTTCTACCATGACCTGGTGGCCTGGCTGCGCCAGCTCTGCAATATGTTCCCCCTGCTAAAGGTGCCGGACACGGTGGAAGTCAGTTTGCGCCAAAAGGAGGGGGAACAGATTTATTTCCTGCTGAACCACCAAAACACACCGGTCAGGCTCCAATTCTTCAAGCCGATGCACGATTTCCTGACCGGCAACACTTTGTCTGGCAATTATGACCTGCCGCCCCACGGAATCCTGGTGCTCGACGAGCGCCGCGCGAAGGTTTAAAAGCCATTCACGGTGGGCAACGGACTAATCCGAGGCATCCTTGGATTGCACGGTTTAAGTCCGTTTTTTCGCAACCGTTACCTGCTTGAAGGCAATACGCGACGAAGCTTTGCTTGCCTGGGATAAGGTTTTAGGTAGAAATATGCCCAGCAATGAGCAGATTCGGCTTTGATCAGAACCGCTGCCCCGAGCGCCCCATGCCCGCCGCAACGGTGCTTTTACTTGTTCCTTCAACTCAAGGCCTTGCTGCCGCCTGTAACTGCCCCCCCGGCGTGCTACAGGCGCAAATGCACCCTCATTTTGAATCTTGAAGGTTGCAGCCTGCGCCGCTGAAATCCATGACCAACGAACCGCCCAATAACCGCAAAGGAAACGCCTTCACGCTTATTGAGTTGTTGGTGGTGATTGC
>CAIMWS010000327.1 GCA_903845125.1 uncultured Verrucomicrobiota bacterium | reverse complement strand
GGGGGTCGTTTTGTGCGAGTCTGAAGCGGGTTTGTTTTGCATTAAACCTTATAGCCTCAGGAGGTTGCGCATTACGACCTCATTTTCTATCTCGGAGTTCGGGTTAAACCGGCTGGCCCACTCAGCCCACATAACACTTTCTCCGGTCGCTATCGCTGGAAATGAAATAGGCGGCCAAAGGCCGCCTATTTTCGTAATTCCTATGCCAAACAGATTGTATTATTCCAACAACCTATTTGGGCGATGACTTTTCTTTATTATCGGCGTTGGCGGGTGCCGCAGCCGGTGCCGAATTGGTACTCGCCGCTGGTTTGGCTTCCACTGGTTTGGGGGCTGCTGGCACCGCATTGGTCTCCGGTTTGGCTTCCACCTTCTTCACCTCAGCCGCAGGAACTGCCGCACTGGCTGCGGGCTTGGCTTCCGCCGGTTTCGCAGCCGGTGCGGGGGCGGCGTTAGTCTCCGGCTTGGCTTCCACCTTCTTGACTTCGGCTGCTGGTGCCGGCGCGTTGGTCGCGGGCTTGGTTTCCGCCGATTTCGCAGCGGGTGCTGGCGCCGGCGGCACTACTACTGGTGGCACATTCGTGTCCAGCTTGATTTCGGCTGGGATACCCGGCACAACAGACGGAATGGTTACCGGTCCACTGGTTACCGGTCCGGGAGTAAGAGCGGCTGCAGGCGCATTGGTGGATTCGTCTTTCTTGGGCGCCGCAATGAATTCAGACCGGGGCTTCAACACCTGGTCCACCGTCCATTTGGACACCACGTAGGTCCACTTCTCGCAAGCCTGTTCCTGTTTCAGCTTTTCCTTCAGCTTGTCGTTCTTCTCTTTGAATTCCTTGTCGAGCTTATCCTTGTCCTCTTTTTTCTCATCCTTGCCAGGGGTCCGCTCCGCCGGAATGTTGGCAGCGACTTTAACCTGCAGGGTGAAGTTTTCGTCGTTCGTGTATTTGCCGACTTTCACGGTGTAAGTGAAATTGTCGAACGTTTCGAGCACCGCCTCCACCGGTTTATCCATGCCGGTCGTTTCGGGCTTGGCATCGGGCGGCAGCACATCCGTGAAGCTGGGCCACGAAAGCAGGCTGCCCACGCCGGACGCCTTGGAACTGTCCAATTCCTCGCCCGCCTTTTTGTCAGCCAGCTTCAGTTCACCGCCCTCCGTTTCACGGAAGAGTTTCCAATTGTTGGTGGCGTTGGTGGTGGTCACGCTGGCCGAACGCAGTTTCTCAACCTTGAAGAAATCCTTGTTCAGCCAGGAGTCCGCCTTCGGCTCCAGGTTGCTGAAGGCCTCGGAGATGATCCATACCTTCGGGGTGGCTTCGCCTTGAACCAGGATGAACCGCCCATTGGGCCAACCGCCGGAATCCCCCATGGGACCGGGGGCGCCTTCGGATTGGCGCATGTGTTTTTTGCCCAGCAACACCGATTTGAGGAGCTTGCCCGACTTGTCCTTGAATTCAACCAAGGTGCCGGAATTGGTTCCCTTGTCTGGCGTCAGCAACTCCACCCGGCCAAATTGGGTCGGTCCAACTTTCACTTCCTGGACCCCTTTCAACTCCCACATTTTCCGGAGCAAATCGTGGATCTCACCATAATTGGCGGGGTATTGATTTCGCTCCTTCACCTTCCAAAGGTCATCAGACTTGGCCAGGTTGACCTCGCCTTGTTGCGATTTGATGATGATCTGCGCCACGTCATTGAGTGGGAATTCACCCAATAACTTCTGGCCCGAAGCGCTGGTTTGCGGCGCATACCGTTTTGCCTGGTCGTCCTTGTAAAGGTAATAGCCTAAGCCCCCCAACAGGGCGACCAATACGATCAGTATCGATAATTGTTTGAGGTTCATTTTGCAGCAGTCCTTTTACGTTTAAAGATAGCCAGGGCAATTCCCGACAGAGTGACCATGAATGGCATGAACGCGATATTGACCCATTTCAATTTCACTTCCAAGGAATCGATATCGCGCCTCAGATTCTTTTGCACCACCTTCAACTCCTTGTTGATGTCCGCCTGGTCCTGGCGGAACTTGGCGATCGCATCCATTTGCTCCTTGGAGAGGATGACCCGCTGGTTGCCTTCCTTCTTGGATTGCATTTCATTCAACTTGGTTTGCGTGTCCTGCAGCTTCTTCTCCAAGTCCTTCAGCTTGCTCTGCCAACGCGCTTGCGCGTCCGCTTCCATTTTCTTCACCACCGAGAAGGGGCGCGTCATGGAATTGCGGCTGCGGATGGCGATCAGGTTGCTGTCGCCGCCCATTTGCTCGATCAAGCTTTGGACCAAGTTGAGGTTGTCGCCCCGGGGTTGGAAGATCCGCTGCCCGAGGAAATTCATCACTTCACCGCAGAACTGGTCATGCAGCATGTCCGCATCTCCTATCAGGACCACTACGCCATCCGTCTTGGATTCTTTGAGCGCAGCCTCGTCTTTTTCGGGCTTGCTATCTTTTTCTTTGTCTTTGTCTTTGTCTTCAACTTTTTCCTTCGGCTTTCCTTCCGGAAAGGCGGTTTTGAATTTGCCAGTCAGGCGGACTGCCAGGGCCATCTCCTTGCCGGAGGGCGAAAAGTCCTTGATGACTTGCTCGCCGGAAAACTCGGCCATCATTTTTTCCACCAACTGCGAATCGGTGCTCGTCTTCAGCAGCACGGTCTTTTTAAGGCCTTCGGCGGGCGTCCCGCTGAACGAACCCGCAAAGGGCAGCAGCAAACTGGTGATCTGGCTGGTGGCCACATCGTTAGTGTCTGCCGATTCCCTGGTGAGCGACAAAACAGTCGGCATCCGCTCCGGACGGCCTTGGCGGTTGATCTGCGTGAGGAAGGTCATATCCGCCACGACTTTGCTTTTATCGAACTCGATGCCCCAAGTCTTCAGCAACTTGTCCAAGGAAGCTCCGCTGTTCATGTTCCGCTGCATGGGATTATTGGCCTGGTTCCGGCTGTCCAGGATCGACAACGGATCCAGGAAGGCGATCATCTTGCCACCCCGCAAAACGAATTGATCCAAGGCGTATTCGGTTTTTTCCGTGATGTCGCGCGGATACACCACCAGCAATACCTTGATGTCATCGTCAATCCGGTCCACGGTCATCTCGACCTGCTTGACGTTGAAATCCCGCTTCAATTCACTGATGAACACCCATGGCTCGGAGCGGCTCATCCGCCCCATCTGCATCGCCATCGGATTCATTTCGCCAAAAATCTGCAGGGCGCTCATCACTCCGATGGTCGGTTTCTCCGGGCGGATGACCTGGGAAACCGCGCGGGTAATATCATACTCGAGCAGGCGCTCACGCTCCGGATTCAGGTATCCGATGGCCACTTTGGTGTCCAGGCAGTTGATGGCCAATCCCAGATACATTTTCTCGCCGGTCTGAAGCATCTGGCCTTCCACCCCATCCAGATTGGCGGAATCTTCGGCATCGCTCAGCGGCTGCGGGTCGAACTTCTTGATCTCGATGTTGCCCTTGCCATATTTTTGATACTCCGACAGCAGATCTTCAATACGCTTGGCATGGTTTTTCAAAAACACCGGCATGCTGCTCAGATTTTCTGAATAATAAAACCGGATTTGGATGGGTGTATCCAGCTTGTTGAGGATGGCTTTGGTGCCCTGCGCCAGGGTGAATACCTTGTCCGCAGTCAAATCCAAACGTTGCTTAAACAAACTAGTGATGACGAAGACAGCGATGAGGAGGAAGAACATCGCCGCCACGCCAACCGTCGAGTAAAGGTAAGTTGTTAGATTCTTTTTCATGGCGATAAAAGGATTGAGATTATTACATCGTTTCCATGATGGTGATTATCAGCCCGCCCGATGGCTGCGCAGAATCACGCTCGTGGAAAAAAGCGAGAAACCGATCACCAGCAGGAAGAACAACACATCCCGCGAGTCCAGCACCCCTTTTTGGAAGGCGTCGAAATGGGTCATGACACTGAAGTTGGCCACGCTTTGCACCAGCCACGCCGGAGCCCATTCCTCAAGCATACGCGTCACGGGCGGCCAGCCAGCCAGGATCAGGAACAGGCAGACCACCACGGACAGGATGAAGCTGACCACTTGGTTACGGGTGAGCGAGGAGGTCATGCAGCTGATGGACAGGTAACCACCCGCCAGCAGCACGCTCCCTACATACCCGCAGATGATCACCCCCATATCCGGACTGCCCAAATATTTCACCGTCACCACCACCGGGAACGTCAGCACCAAGGCCAGGAGCAGGAACAGCCACGAGGCGAGGAATTTACCCACAATGGCCTGCCAGCTGGTGATCGGCATGGTCAACAGCAACTCCATGGTGCCCAAGCGGCGCTCCTCGGACCACAAACGCATACCCACCGCTGGAACCAGAAATAAGTACAGCCAGGGGTGCCAGAGGAAAAACGCCATGAGCGAAGCATCTCCTCGCTCGAAAAAGCCCCCCACCATGAAGGTGAAGAACCCTGTCAAAAGCAGGAAAATCACGATGAACACGTAAGCCACCGGGGATGCGAAATACCCGGTCAATTCACGTTTAGCTATGGATTTGATATTGTTTAAGGCATTCATTATTTCACCTCCTTCGTCGTGTCCGGCAGGGTGATCGTGCGGAACACCTCGTCCAACCGGCCCTCTTCCGTATGCAGTTCCTCCAATTTCCAGCTCTCCGCCACCGCCAAAGCAAACACGCTGCGCGCCAGTTCGCCGTTGGCTGTACGGGCTTGGGGAAATACCCGCACCAGCACCGACGAGTCAGCTTCCTTAAGCACCTGCACTTTCCGGGCTTGCGGAATCTGGCCCAGTTTTTGAGTGGCCACTGCCGCCGGAACCCCCGGCAGACGCACGCAAATGGCCCCGGCCGTTTCACCTTTCTGCTTCAGTTCGTCGGGCGTCCCATTAGCCACGATGCGGCCCCGGTCGATGATGATGGCCCGGGTGCAGGCGGCTTCCACTTCCTCCAGGATATGCGTCGAAAAGATAATTGCTTTTTTCTCACCCATGCGCCGGATCAAGGTGCGCACTTCGTGCTTTTGGTTCGGGTCCAAGCCATCGGTCGGCTCATCCATGATCAGCACTTGCGGGTCGTGGATGATCGCCTGCGCGAAACAGGTGCGGTGGCGATAACCTTTGGACAAGGTATCGATGCTTTGATGCAGCACATTTTCCAGAAAACAGAGTTCCACCGAGCGAAAAACCGCCTTCTTCTTGGCCTCACCGGTGAGACCCCGGATTTCCGCGGCGAAGGACAGGAATCCATACACCGTCATATCCGTGTAGAGCGGCGCGTTTTCCGGCAGGTAGCCGACCAATCGCTTGGCCTCGATGGGATTCTGCGCCACATCGAAGCTGCCTACTCTGATCGTTCCTCCCGATGGTGGAATAAAGCCGGTGACCATCCGCATCGTGGTGGATTTTCCGGCCCCGTTGGGTCCAAGAAAGCCAAGGACCTCGCCTTTCTCGACAGAAAACGAAATGTCGTTCACTGCGATTTTGGGCCCAAATGCTTTGGTTAAGTTTTGGACTTTAATCATGCTTCTTTCTCCATTTTGTTAGGGTTCATCTTGATGATGGAATCCTGTTTCCATGTCAACACATAAAAAAACACACCTTTATATAAAGCATTCCGCCCGGTCAAAACAGGTCTTGCCGGGCTTTGCTGAGGGCTGCTATCCGCCTCCGCTGGAGGCGCATACAGGGGACGTTTGGGCTACTTCATCAGCAGCATCTGGCGGGCGCGCTTGACAGCCCGGCTCAGACGGCGCTGGTAATGCGCCGGAAGCCCGGTGTATTTGCGGGGCAGCAGACGCCCTTGATCTGTGACAAAAGTCCGCAGCAGGTTGGTATTCTTGAAATCCAAGGCGTCAATGGTGAACTCGATCTTGGGCTTCGGCCTTGGGGTACGTGGCTCGGAGGATGAGCGGCCGCGGCCATTGCGGTCTCCCTTTTTCTCGGTATTAGTTTTGCGAGGCATAAACTTTTACTTGATTTCCTTATGCACAGTGTGCCGACGCAGGAAGGGATTATACTTCTTCTTCTCGATTTTCTCGGTCTGCGTCTTTTTATTGCGCGTAGTCATATAGCGTGACGGGGGCTTGCCCTCTTTGCGCGCTTCGGTGCATTCCAGTGTTACTATTTCGCGTGGCATAAATAAATAAAGTGCTACTCTTTTTCTTTGGCTGGGCGTTCTTCGCCCTCCTCTTCACCTTCTTCGACTTCCGCCACCCCGGTGGTGTCCACGGATCCCAAGTTGCCCAACCGCCGATGCTTTAAGGCACCCTCTTTTTCCAACTGGCCTTGGGCTTCAACAGTGAAGCGGGCCCACGGTATGGCTTCCAGCCTGGCTTTGGGTATCGGCTTCCCAGTCAGTTCACAGGTTCCGTAAGTGCCCTTCTCAATGCGTTTCAGAGCTTCTTCGATCTCGTAGATGGCATCCTGGTCGGAGGAAAGGAGACTGAGGGCGAAATCGCGATCAAAATTGTCCGTCCCGCTGTCGGCCATATGCAGGCTGTAACTGCTGATTTCCTCAGCCGATTCTTTAGCCAGACCGCTCATTTGGTTCAACAGCCGTTCCCGCAGGTCGAGCAGGTTCCGGTAATATCGCTCCCACTCAGGCTTGACCTTGGCAGGCCCGGTGTCGTGCTTGGCAGAAGTCCGGCCCAGTATCGATGCGGCCGTGGCGCTGCTTTGCACCTTTTGGGAGCCCTCTGAGGGTGCTGATGACTTTTTCATTACTGTCTTTGCTGTCACAATTTCGCTTCTACAGACTGCTTCTCTTAAATTCGACTGATGTCAAAACCACGCCAGCCACCTTTAAGAGCCGGAGAATCTACCAAAAAAACCCAAACGCGCCACAAAAATATGAAATAAATTTAGCCCGCACCTTTCCCGACTCGTCAAAACCCCCGGGTGGCTGGTTCTATCTGCCTTTGATTCAACGGCTTATGCCGTTTTCGATACGGGCATACGCATTGTGGTTATGGATGCTTTCGTAATTTTCCGCCTCCACGCTATACCAGGTCACATCCGCATGTTGCTTCAGCTTAAGTGCCACATTACGAACCAAATCCTCCACAAAAACTGGGTTCTCATAGGCCTGTTCCGTTACGGCCTTTTCATCCTGCCGTTTTAAAAGCGAATAGAGTTCGCAACTGGCCGAGTCCTCCACGATTTCGATCAAATCCTCGATCCAAATCGCCCGGGAAAAACGCACGGCTGCCGTAACCTCGCCTCGCTGGTTGTGCGCGCCGTGCTTGCTGATGGCCTTTGAACAAGGACAAAGCGTAGTCACCGGCACTTTGACCACCAGCACAAAGTCGATTTCCTTGCCGCAGGCCACCGCTTCAAATCGCGCCGTGTAATCCATCACGCTCTCCAGTTTGGATACCGGAGCTTTCTTGACCATGAAATAGGGGAATTCGATTTCCAACCTGGCCGTGTCTGAATGCAGTTTCTCCTGCATGGCAAAAAGCATTTCCTGCAGCATTTGCACATGGATGATGCGCCCGTGCGCATTCAATACTTCCACAAATCGGGACATGTGGGTACCCTTGAATTCCTTGGGCAATTCCACAT
>CAIMWS010000326.1 GCA_903845125.1 uncultured Verrucomicrobiota bacterium | reverse complement strand
TTGCTCGTGGTCATCGCCATTATCGCCATTTTGGCCAGCCTTCTTCTACCGTCTTTATCCCAGGCCAAAGAAAAAGGACGGCAGGCGAAATGCCTCAGCAATTTGCGCCAAGTCGGCATTGGCACCACCATGTATGCCAGCGACAATAACGAAATATTTCACAATGTGGGGGGCAGCATACCGAACAACGGCCAATGGACCTTGGGACCCAAATTTGACCAAATCCTGGCGCCGGACAGCGGTTTGGCTTATTGGGGCATTGCCTACATCAAATACTTCAGCGGCGCCCAAGCGGTTTTCAGGTGCCCCACCGCCAAGGTGGTGGATGAATGGCGGGAAACCGGGCTGAAATATCCCCACGACTTTTGGTTGAACTCCACTTATGGCATCAATCGGTATGTGGTGGAGCCGTACGATCCCAAAATGGCTGCGCCATTAAAAATCACCAGCCTTAGAAGTGCCAAGAGCACCATTTTTTGCCAGGACGCAGCCGAGCAGAAAATGGAAGGCGATGAGGATAGCCTGGGTTTGTTTCCGGGATACAAGGAAATATTAACGCAATGGCGATTCAGCCTGGCCTCGCTTTATCCGGGCTATAAAATGGAAAACGAATGGTATCGTCATGGCGAACGCTGCAATACCCTCTGGGTGCCGGGCAATGTATCCGCCATCAAGTTCAGTGGCTTCACCAATGGGGTTGATTACCGCTGGTATACCGGCGAGATTCCCCTTCAATCTCCCAAGTTTTAATTTTATGAGGAAAGCAACAGCTCGTTGGTTTGGATTAATTTGTTTGGGGTTGGCGGCTCTGCTGGGAGGCTGCAGCCGGGATATCCCGCCGCCTCAGGCTCTGCCCGCGGACCAGGTGGTTTCCGCCATGGAAAAGGCCTTCAAAGATGCCCGGCCGGACCTTAAAAAAATGGCTGCCGATTTCAATGCTTCTTTTAAAGGCAATGATCCGTCGCGGGCCTTTTTGGCTCTGCAGGCTCTGAACTCAAGGACTGAATTGAGCGCTGGGCAACGGGAGGTGGTTACCAGATCCCTGTTAACCGTTAATGAAAAACTTCAAGCCGCCGCCGCCCAAGGCGAAGCCAAGGCCGGGGAGGTGATGCAAAACTACCGTTCCCAGAGGTAATTGGGTGCCTTTGGGGGTAATGAAAAAATTTCGGGGGGCTAATCAGCTCGTTTTCCGATAAACCACAAATAAAACGAATGAAACCAAATACAAGACCATATAGTATCCTAACGGCGCTGGCATTAATGGCCAGCCTGGCGGCGGCGGCGGCGCAAATTGTCACTGTGCCTGCCTCCTACGCCCATGCCAAGGACCAAGCCAACACCACCGCCAGGGGCTTTAAAGTCAGGGTTGTCCAAGCCAGCAATGAGGCTGGCACCCTGCAGAATAGCGTGGCCCGGGCGGAAGCACAGTTGGCTGGCACTCTGGTCAATCCAGTGACCAACAAGCCTTTTGATAACGTGGCGGATAAGACCGTTTTCGGGGCCGATGGTTTTTACCGGGAGGCCGGGGTCATCGATTACGAAAAGGGCGGGGCGGCGACCGCGGTGATTCCTGGTATTCCCAATCCCAACACTCCTGATTACGCCGACAATATCGCCATGGAGGCCATTGCCTACCTGGATCTGGCCGCCGGTGATTACACCATGGGCGTCAATAGCGATGATGGTTTCCGGGTAACCGTGGGCTGGGACGCCCGCGATCAATTTGGAACTTTGGAACTGGGCATTTTCGATGCCGGGCGCGGGGCGGCTGATTCCACGTTCCAATTCAAGATCACTCAGGCCGGCTTGTATTCTTTCCGCCTGGTCTATTTTCAGGGCGGTGGCGGAGCCAATGTTTCCTGGTTCATGGGGCCTTCGGACAACAAGGTATTGATCAATGACCCTAGTTATTCCGATTCGGTCAAGGCCTATCAGTCGCTTAAAACACCGGAACCGGCTTTTGTCCAAGTGATCAATCCCCAGCCGGCAACCAAGGCTGCCATGCCTAATACCACGATCAACGGCATCCTGGTCGATGGCGAATCCGCAACTGTTACGCCTTCCTCAATTGAGTTGTATTTCGATAGCGCCAAGGTGGACGCCGCGCCGGTGAAAGCCGGAAACCGCACCACTTTCAGCTACAAGCCCACCACCTTGTTGAAGGCTCTAAGCGTGCATTCGGTGAAACTCGTTTTTGCCGATTCCGCCAACAATAAGCGGACCAATGACTACCAATTTACGGTGGCCCAGTTCGGCAATATTGCCCTCCCGGCGCCATTTTACCTGGAAACTTTTGACAAGACTGAGGAAGGCGAACTTCCCGCTGGCTGGACGGTCGAGAATTACACTGATCCGCGCACTGGCGGTTTGGATTTGAGCGATCCCAATTCCGACTCATTCATGAATTGGGTGGTGATTTCCCGCGACCGTGTCATTGCCATTGGAGCTGCTGGCAAGTGGGAAGCCCAGCGGCGCTTGAATGTGTTACCCGGCCAATTCGTCAATGGCCAGGAAGTGACCAGCCTGGTCAGCAGCAACTTTTTGTATGCCGAATCCGACCAGCGGGGTGGCAGCCAGGTGCAATATGCGTTCTCACCCGACATCAACTGCACTGGCAAAACCAACGTGTTTTTGTCCTTCCACAACATCTATGAGCAGAACCAAGACAGCTTGGGCGCCGTGGAATACTCCATCGACGCCGGCGTCACCTGGCAGCCGATCCTGTATATGCTGGATGGCCCGGACATCGTGAAGGATACCAGCGGTAATATAGACGGCTACGCCACCATGGTGGCGACTCAAAGCGACACTGCCAGCCTGAAAGATCCCAATACCGGCGAAGAGATTGGCCTGCACTATGGCGCATTCATCGGCGTGACCTCGAACCGGTGGTCCACCCTGGCGCCTTACATCAGCGCTCGCGTCAACGATGATGCCATTGAAGCGAAACGCGTCGAATTGTTCCGCCTGCCGCTGGCCGACAACCAAGCCAAAGTCCGCCTCCGTTTTGCCCAAGCTGGCACTGGCAGTTGGTATTTTGGGGTGGATGATGTTGGCCTTTATACCATCAATCTCCCGATCGCTCCGAAGATCACCAAACAGTCAGAAAGCCAGATGGTCTCCGCTGGCAACACCGTGGTGCTTTCAGTCACGGCCACTGGCGATGCCCCGCTCGCCTATCAATGGCAATTCAATGGCGCGAAACTGGCGGGCGGAACCAATGCCACCTTGACGCTGGCTAATGTCCAGTCAGCCAATGCGGGAACCTATGGTGTGGTAATCAGCAATGATGGCGGGGAAGCCACCAGCACCCCCATCGTGCTGGAAGTATTCAGTGGAACCATCTCCCAAGACATGGTGGTGCACCTGGCCTTTGACAACAATTTCAACGACACCAGCGGCAAAAGCAATAACGGGGCGGCCATTGGCTCCCCCACGTTTTCTGATGGCAAAATCGGCAAGGCTGTCCACATTCCTTCCGGTCAGGATTACGTGAGCCTGGGCACGCCTGCTGACTTGAATTTCGGTGCCAGCACCGATTTCTCGATCTCCCTCTGGGCCAAGCTTACCGCCTGGGGCGGCGATCCCTCGTTAATCGGCAACAAGGACTGGAACAGCGGTGGCAACCAGGGTTATGTGCTGGCTACTGACAGTGATGGCCATTTCCAATGGAATCTGGCCGGACCTCCCGGAAGCCGTAAAGATTATGATGGTGCGCCTGGGTTTTTCACTGGCGGCGCCTGGCACAACGTGGTGGTGACCTTCAAACGCTCAGGCAGCGTGGTCACTTATTTGGATGGCCTGCAAGTGGACAGCCGTTCAATGACGGCGAACCAAAACAACCTCGATACCCCGGCCAATTTTAACACCAATATCGGTCAGGATGGCACCGGTACTTACGGTTCGGCCTTCACGGATGCCGACATCGACGATGTCGCAATCTGGCGGCGCATTGTGACGCCCCAGGAAGTGGCCAGCATTTATTCTCAAGGCTTGAAAGGCCAGGACGTGACCACCGCCACCGGCAAACCGGTGGTGCTGCCTCCTTCGATCGCCACGCAACCCATCAGCCAGACCGCCAGTGTGGGCGGCACGGCTTCGCTCAAGGTGGTAGCGGGTGGAACTGCTCCATACACCTACCGCTGGCAAAAGGATGGGGCCGACCTTGCAGGCGCCACCAGTGACGTTTTGACCTTGACCAATATCAAAACGACGGATGCCGCTAACTATCAGGTGATCGTGGGCAACGATGGCGGATCGGTGACCAGCCAGTCGGTTCGGCTTGCGGTCTTCGGAGGCGCTATCAGCCAGGATCTCGTGACCCACTTGAAGTTTGACGGTGATTACAGCGATTCCTCCGGGCGGGGCAATAATGCCGCCGCCGTGGGCAAACCAGGTTTCGCCGCCGGTAAAATTGGCCAGGCCTTCTCCTTCACTACCAAGAAAGACGGTTCTGATTTCAGCTATGCCACACTGGGCGCTCCGGCGGATTTGCTCATGGGTGACAAAGCCGACTTCTCGGTCTCCATGTGGGTCAATTACAGCAACCAGGTGGATGATCCCCCGTTCATTTCCAATAAGGATTGGAACAGCAGCAACAACAAGGGCTGGGGCATCTTTACCCAGGGTGGCGGCAACTTCCGCGTCAATGTGACCGGACCCAGCGGATCCAGCGACAAGTTCAACACCACGGCCACCCCAGCGGTGCGGGATGGCACCTGGCATCTGATCACCACCACCTTCTGGCGGGGGACGAATGTGACCCTCTATGTAGATGGCCAACTTTACGGTGCCTCGAGTTTTGTGACGGCCGGCTCCATTGACACGGCCGATCTGAACTTCAAGGTCAACATCGGCCAGGATGGCTCGGGCGTATACACTGATGGCGGCGGCGCTGAAATCGTCGGCGCACTGGTGGATGATCTGGGCATCTGGAGGCGCGTGCTGACCCAGCAGGAAGTGGCTGGGATATACAGCGCCGGTGTGGCAGGCAAGGATTTGAGCACCGTCGTCGTGGGGCAAGCCCCAGGCGTCAAGCTGAGCTTTGCCGTGGCCAGCGGGAAACTGAACCTGACGTGGACCGCGGCCCCCGGGCTGCGCCTCCAAAAGAGCACCCAAGTCAACGGTTCCTGGACTGATGTGGCTGGCACCGATGGCGCGGGCAGCGCGTCTGAGTCCACGAGCGCCGCCGCCGCTTTTTACCGGCTGTATAAGCCGTAAGGCGTCCGCGAGTTTTCAGCAACCTTCTTAATGCATGGGCGGCCAGTTTTTCTGGCCGCCCTTTTTCGCTTGTGGAACCCTGAATCCGGCCGGGTTGGCACGCCGTCGTTTTTGCTTGCCGGTGACTGCTTTTCAGCGGATAAGGAGCGCCAACAATTCAACAATTTGAAAATTATGAAACAATATGCTTGGTTGGCGGGCGCCATGATCATGGCCGGCTCCTCCCTGTGGGCGGCGGATAGCGAGAATCCCTTCGTGGGCAGATGGGCTTTGACCATCCCCGGCGGAGGCGCTGGCTGGCTGGGGATCACCGAGGAAAAAGGTTACTTTGATGGTGGCATCCTGTGGGGTGGGGGCAGCGTGGTGCCGGTTTCGGCGGTGATGTTCTCCGACGATGGGGACCAAGTTTATGTGACGCGGGCGCGCGAAGTGAAGCGCAAAGACGCATCCGGCAAAGTGATCCGCACGCATCTGTTTTCCGAAGTACTCATCGGCCGGGTGGAAGGGGATGAGATCAAATTCATGTCCTTGAATCCGCGGGACAATGGCAAAGGCTTCGCCCGGGATGAATTCTCCGGTAAGCGGATTCCCCCGCTGCCCGCCAAACCCGACCTGTCACAAATCAAATACGGGGACGAAATTACGCTTTTCAATGGCCAGAACCTGGATGGCTGGCGGCTGACGGATCGAAACCAGGTGTGCGGTTGGTTTGTGGCGGATGGGGTGCTGAATAACGACCCGAAGCAGGAAGATGGCAAGCCCCACAAATCCTATGGCAACCTGCGGACCGAAAAGGAATTCGAGGATTTCACCCTCAGCCTCGATACCAAGCTGGCCAAGAACGGCAACAGCGGCATTTACCTGCGCGGCATTTATGAAGTCCAGGTGGCGGATACTTTTGGCCATGGCTTGGACTCGCACAACATGGGCGGCATTTACAGCCGCATCACCCCTACGGCCAGCGCGGAGAAACCCGCCGGTGAATGGCAGCATTTCGATATTACCCTGTGCAACCGCCATGTGACCGTGGTGTTGAATGGCCGGAAGATCATCGACAATCAGGCCTTGCTTGGTTGCACCGGCGGCGCCTTGTGGTCGGATGAATCGCGGCCCGGCCCGATTTATCTCCAAGGCGATCACACTGGCATCCAATACCGCAATATTACCCTCAAGCCCATTGTAAAATAAGCGGTGGGCGGATTTTCGACGAACGGGGTGAAAGGAACTTTCGCCCCGTTTCCTTGACCGTGGAATAGTCTGGAGGCGGAGTTTTTCAAGGGCACTTTTCCCCGCCACTGTGGAAGCGCGTTCCGGCCCCACGTCTTCCTTCCGATCCGGCTTTTTACAGCGTTGCCAAGTGGCTGTGTGGGAGGTTAGGATCGGTGCTTCGTTGGCTCGAAGGCCATTAATAAAATCATGGTAGATTACCGCATTCAACTCGATGTATTTGAGGGTCCGCTGGACCTCCTCTTGTATTTGATCAAGAAGGAGGAGGTGGATATTTATGAGGTCAATCTCACCAAAATTGCCACCCAGTTCATCGAATACGTGGAGATGATGCGCCGCCTCGACTTGGACATCGCCGGGGAATTCCTCGTGATGGCGGCCACGCTGATGTATATCAAAAGCCGGGAGTTGCTCCCGGTGGATCAACAGGCCACGGTGGCAGCGGAAGATGAGGAGGTGGATCCACGGTGGGACTTGATCCGCCAGTTGGTGGAATACAAAAAATTCAAGGATGCCGCCTCCCAACTCCAGGAGCGTGAACTGGAACAGGAAAACAGTTTTGCACGCCGACCGCCCAAACCTGATTTTGAGCCGGCGACCGCCCCAAAAACGCCGGTTTCCCTGCTGGATCTGCTGAACGCCATCAACGTCATCCTCAAGCGTTTTGATCTCCCCGAGCCCTCCGGAATAGTCACTGAGGAAAAATGGTCGGTCAGCGAGAAGATCGAGCTGCTGCTCCGGCTGATGTCGGACCGGCCCTCCGTGAAATTTTCGGAATTATTCGCCGAGGCCCACAGCCGCTCGGAAATCGTGGTCACCTTTTTGGCCATGCTGGAATTGATTCGCTTGAAACGCCTGGCCGTGGCCCAGCAGGAACCCTTCGGGGAAATCGAAATATCCAGCAGCACCCCATCGGCGGTTCCTCCGTCTGCCGAATCCGCCGCTGAGGCAACTTCCGAAGCAGTGTCAGGTTTCCAACCCAACACCTTGCCGCATGGAACTTAAATTCATCCTGGAGTCCATCTTGTTTCACGCGCAGAAGCCGATGAACGCCGGCGAACTGAAATCCTTGCTGGCCGCGGCTGCCGCCAACACCGAGGAGCCTGAGGTTCGCACCTTCAAGAAAACCTCGGTGGACGATATCGGCAAGGCGCTCGAGGAGTTGGAGAAGGAGCATGCCGCTGCCCAGCGCAGCTATCGCCTCGCCTGCGTGGCCGGCGCCTGGCAATTTGTCAGCGAGCCTCAATATGCGCCCTGGATCCGCACGTTGGTGGGGGAAAAAGCACGCCCACCGCGGCTTTCGCAGCCCGCCTTGGAGACGCTGGCCATCACTGCTTACCGCCAGCCATTAACCCGGGCCGAAATGGAGCAGATCCGGGGAGTGTCGGTGGATGGGGTGCTGCAAACGCTGCTGGAGCGCGGACTGGTGGAAGCGGTCGGCCGCGCGGATGCTCCAGGCCGGCCGATGAACTATGGGACCACCGTTGCCTTCCTTGAATATTTTGGTTTGCGCGCGCTGGATGAGCTTCCGGCTGCTGACGAACTGCGCCGCATTGTAGTCAATAAACCAGAATCGCTTCAGACAGCGAATGGCCTGGCGACCACCCCGCCCGAAGCCTTGGCGGAGGGTGCCGCTGGCCCGGCCGAGCCGGCCGCCGCCGCGGAAGGGATGCCAACCCCCAGCGCCGAGCCTGGCCCAACAACCCAAGCGACCGGTGCGGAGGCGGCTCCGAGTGGAGCTGAACCTCCCCCCACAATATAGCAAAGACTATGAGTTTAACCGAACACCGCATAGCTATTGACCGGATTGACGAGCAATTGGTCCAGTTGCTCAATGAGCGTACCCAGCACGTGCTGGAAATCGGTAAGATCAAACGGGCCGCCGGCGAGGAGATTTACGCGCCCCACCGGGAGTTGGCGGTTTTCAAGCGGGTGGTCAAGCTGAACCAGGGCCCGACCCCGGAGACCGCTTTGCGGGCCATATACCGGGAGATCATGTCCAGCGCCATCTCCCTGCAGAAGTCACAAACCATCGCCTACCTGGGGCCGGAGGCCACCTACACGCACCAGGCGGCCATACGACGTTTCGGGGCCAGCCTGAATTACTCGCCCCAGAAAACCATAGCGGATGTGTTCACCGAAGTGGGTAAAAACCGGGCGGATTACGGGATTGTGCCGGTGGAGAATTCCACCGAAGGGGTCGTCACGCACACCCTGGACATGTTTGTTGACAGCGACTTGAAAATTGTGTCGCAGATCGTGATGCCCATTCAGCATTGCCTGTCGAGCCGCAGCCCGCTCAGCAAGGTGACCCGGCTGTATTCGCATCCACAGGCCCTCGCCCAATGCCGGGATTGGGTCCGGCTGCATTTGCCCCGTGCGGAGATTATCGAGGCCTCCTCCACCACCCGCGCGGCCGAACTTGCGGCCGAGGACAAGCAGGCGGCTGCCATCGCGAGCGTTTTGGCCGCCGAGCGTAACCGCTTGCCCATCCTGGAAACCGATATCCAGGATAACTCTCAAAATGCCACGCGGTTCCTGGTGCTCGGCCGCCAGTGCAGCCCGCCGACTGGTCGGGATCGCACGAGCCTCATGTTCAGCATTGCGGATAAAGTTGGCGCGCTATATAACTCCCTGGCGCCCTTCCGCCGCCACCGCCTGAACATGAGCAAGATCGAGTCGCGCCCCAGCAAACGCAAAGCGTGGGAGTATTTCTTCTTTGTGGATTGTGATGGCCATTTCCAGGAAAAGCGCCTCAACAAGGCAATCGGAGAACTCAAAGAGCACTGCAATTTCGTCAAAGTCCTCGGTTCCTTCCCGCAGGAAGAAAAATTCTAAACTGGCCCAACCCCAGGCTGGCCCCCAAAGGATTCCCTTCTTTGGGGCACCAGCCCAGGCCGGAGAGCCGACGAGGCCGTCATCGGCGCGCATCCAATCCCTGCCAGCGATGGGTCCAGCCATCGGCGCCCTGGCTGGTAACCACCAGGAAATCCCCTTCACGCCGGCAGAGCAGAGGCTTCTCATTTTCATCGGCCAAAAACCTGGCTGGCAGCAGCCCCGCCTCGACCATCCTGGTGAGTGATTCGGGCAACTCCTTATAGGCCAGCCGGTAAGCGTAAACTGCGCGACCGATGGCGAGTCGGATGAAGTGGGCTTCGTGGTGGGTTTTGATGGCGCGTCCGGCTTCCGGGGGCAACCGCAGCAGGCGCAGCATCTCCACTGCCAGCGGGTTGGCTCGCCCGCCTTCAACCGGTAAAGCGCCAAAACCAAGGATGTGTTCCCCGGCAGTCAGATCGTGAGTGCCCAAAGCGAGATCCAATTCCCCGGCTTCCCGCGTCCGGAAATCCGCGGCGGGCAGGATGCGGCGCCCGTCCAGTTCGATATCGTACAGGCCGAAGTTGGGCGCCGAAGCAGCCGTCAACCGCAGCGCGTGGCGGCCGCCGGTTTCCACGGTGAATGGCAGCGTCAATTTGGCGGAGGGCTCGGAATTGGTCCAGCCCAGGACGGGCCGGGCGCCGAACATGCCGGTGGTTTCCACTTGCACCCGGGCCTTGCCAGTCGTCTTCGCCTGGCGGAACGCGCGGACCAGATGCTGGGTCTGCCAGGGCACAGACCGCTCAGGGTAGGGCGGCAAATGAGTGAAGCCTTTGGGCTCCCCAGTTTGATACCAAAAAGCCACGCTGTTGATGAAATCGGGCCGCTCGAAGAAAAAGCCGTCGATGTCCTCCGTCTTATTGCCTTTATGCTCCAAGGTTACTGTGAGCGATTTGGAGAAGCCGACCGGGTCCAGCACGTGCCAGCGGTAACAGATCCCGCTATCGCCGGCGTTGTCGCCCTGCCAGCGCGGCTGGCCAAACCAGTGACCGGTGCGGGGACGGAATCCCCAGGCGTCGTTAAAATAGTCCTCAGCCCCGGTCCCTTGCAGGCTGGGCGTCTTTTCTCCATCAATGTAGAAGAAGTCGTCGCCCTCGCCCCACCAGCCATCCTGGGCCAAGGTCACGGACATGACAGTGCCGATGTAATGCCCGCGTCCCTCGAGATCGGCGATGAGGTAGTCCCGGCCCGCCACCGCCGGGTATTCCTGGCGATACCGGGCGTGGAAATAGGGCGTGCCAGCGGGTAGGGCGTCCAACTCCACCCAGTCCACCTGCCAGTATAAGCCTGTGGTGCGGTTGGGATTATCGTTGGACACCACGATGCGTGCCGATCGGGCGAAAGGCATCCGCCAAAAGCACGTGAGGGCGCCGGTGGGCGACACTTGCACCGGCACACTTTCCACTTCGGCCGGCTGGCCCTGGCCGACCGCGAAAAACTCGCCGAGCGGTACGGCCACCCCCGGTTCCGCGCGGCCATCCCAATAGATGCGCAGGCTGAGCGCATTCAGCTCATTCACCCGCCCGGCGTGGCTGGTGAACCAGATGTGGTTGATCATCCCCGGCCCTTCCAGCAGCGGAAATTCCACGGATTTGCCGGGGGGCAGCACCGTCATATCGAGGTTGGCCTCCTGCCATTTGGGCAGTTCGTTGCTGGATACGCGGCGATTCCGCCCCGGTACCGGGGTCGCCAGGGAACCCAGGGGATCATAGCCAAGAGCGGCGGGTGGGGTAGGTGAGGCCGAAGGTTTAGGCCGGCCCGCAAAATCCACCCACACCGCATCGTTCATATAGAGTGCGGCGTAGGCATAAGGCATCAGGCCATCGCTCCCGCTCCGGTTGCTGTTGCGGAACCGGAATAAGCCGCCGCCGGGCTGCTTCACCTCGTCGCGATAGCCCACCAGCAAAATGCTGTGGCCATCGAACACCGCCTCGGCCTCACACATCTGCAGGACGTCATTGGTCCATTTGGCCTGTTTGGGCCAGCGCAATCCACCGGCCACTACCCAGCCATCCCGCAAGGTTTTCTTGATGGCGGATAATTGGGCGTCGGTGAGGCCGGTTTTGACATCCCACTCCTTGATCCAATTCAGCCGCAGACCCAATCCCAACCTGGTTTTGGCGTCCGCCATCGCGGCCGTCCCGGGGATTTGTGACCGGTCAAATCTGGCCTGGTAGGGGAGGTCGCTCTCCAGGCAGATGCCATAGGCGGCGAAGCCCTTCCACAAATCCGAAAAAAAGCCGCCGTCGGCGGTGTCACCGCAGGCTTTGTTGGAGGCCCAATTGAGGAATTCCACGCTCAACCGGGAGCCGTGCCCCTGGCGCTTGGCGGCGGCAAATTCCAAAGCCCCGGTCAGGGCGAAGACCGAACAGGTGGGCCGTGCCCCTTGCGTGCGGGGCGGCAAACCCCACTGATCCAGCAGCGGCCGCAGATCGGCTTGGTCCATGGATTCCATCGGGTGGCCTGACTCCCGAGCCAGGATTTCACCGTTGGCGTTGGCGGGGGTTCCCTGGCTGAAAATGGCCAGCCAACCGGCGGCGAAGGGGATCAGGATATGTGTTCGCATGCCCGGAATATCTAACAGGCAGCGGGCAACATGCAAGCGGATAGAACCGGCCCATTAAACCACGGCCGTGCGGCGGAGTTGTTATTCCGCCCAACGGTCAAGCACGGGGTCAGGGTGATGGCTGTATTACGCGGAAGCGCAATTCCACCGGTTGGGGTTTATCCTCCGGGCTGTCGAGAGGCACATTATACGTGACGCTCCAGGTTTGCCGGACGGGATCGTACCCCGTCTGCCAGTAATCGTTGCCATGGACCGCTTGATCCACCCGCGTTTCCCGGCCGTTTTTCACCATCGTCAATACCAGCTCACGCGGGCTGGGCAAACCGGCAAAGGTGACAGGTACGAAGCCCACTCCACCGGTGATTTCCACCGTGGCAGCAGGGGATGGTTCCATCCCGATCGCGATCACCGGTGGATAAGCCTGGAGAATCCGCCCGCGCAGCGCGCGCAAGCGCAGGTCATTGCCCGTTGCCTGGCGGTGCACTGCCCGCCAGGTGTTCGCCTGGGTGGCGAGCGATTGGCGCAGGTTTTCGTTGGGGCCGTAATAGTCGGCGGCGGCCATCGGCAGGATGATCAATTCCAGTTCGGCTTCCACAAAATCACCGGGCAGCAGCTTCGTGATTCCGGGTGGGGGGCATAATTCGAGGTTTGCACTGGGGATGGTCCCGGCTTCCGTGCCATACACCGCGGCAAAAGGCGGTGCATTCTGACCGCCCAGCCGGGCCTGCCAGGAGCGGATGACCAGGCCGCGTGTGGCCCAGGCGCCCTGCACGGGTTTGAGGTTATCCTTGGCCACCGCATCGTGCAGGGAAAACCAAGGCGCCTGCCCGGTGCAGGGAATATCCCGCCGGAGGTAACGCTTGCCGCCGCGGCCGGGATTCCATTCTTCCAGCAGGCCGTCCGTGTTGCCCCGGGCCAGCTGGTTATACTGATGCCAATGGTAGTTATCCGACCCCACCTGGTAAAAGGCCAGGCGGGAGAAGGCCACGGGCTTGAGCACTTCGTAGCGCAAATGATGATAAGCCCGGTTGAGGTCGTCACTGCGGGGAGTGGAAACCCGGACGCGGGTGGCGATGGCCCCATCCGCGGTTACGCCGGAATAAGTCACATCGGTCAGGTTCGGCCCCTGGCAAAGGTAGGCGGTGCGCACCCCGCGCCAGGGCAGGTATTGGCCGGCTGCGTCGTAATATACCAGGAAATCACCACCCCCCACGTTGTGGGTCCAATTCCATTTCCGCCGGCCTTCGCCCATGCCCCAGACCATCAGCGGCCGGATGTCATCGATGCGGCAGCGCTGCTGGAGGGCATCTGCCTCGTAGCAGATGGATTCACCCCAGCTGCCGATGGCGGCCTCATCCCAAAGCTGGTTCCAGCCCCAGCCGATCAGGCAGAGCTGGGCATGGGAGGCGGCGGGAATCCCGCCCCAGCGCCCATAAGTGATGTTGAATTCCCCTTCGACCCGGCTGCGCGGGGGCAGGCGCAATACCGTTGCGCTGTGAAGCCAGGGCCCTTCATACAGCATGGGCCGCTCCGGGCGGGCGTGCCAGTTCTTGGAGATTTGCACCGGTATCCCGGTGGGATGGCCCTGGCTATCCCGCAGCATGGGGGTCAGGCCGGTGACCCCTTCGAAAGGGTGGTCTTTCGCGAAGAGCAGGCGGAAGGTTCGTGGTTGATCCGAAGGGTTGCGCAGGGCCAGGGAAAACCGGTCCAGGTGGTCGAGATCCTCCGCCATGCGCCAGTTTTCCGGAGGCAGTTGCACCGCGTGCCAGCCCCGGACGGGATCGAGGCGCACCTGGATGGGGGTATTGGGGTGGCGGAGGTCCGTGGCGCTCACGCCTGCTTCCACCGCTTCAGGCTGGGGATCGAAGGTCATCCACGTGCCGGCCTGGCGCAGCTCGCCAGCCGGCCAATCGGAGGTGGGAGAGCGCTCTCCTTGGGATCCGGTTGGGCGGGTCAGGCGCAGTTCCAGGGCGGCATTAGTGAGGGCGGTTTTGGGGGTGAATTCGAGCCGCCACGCGAGCCGGTCCGGCCACGCCACAATCTCCAGCCGGCCCCGGCCCTCCAGCGCCTGTCCCTGGTCATCGGCGAAGGCCAGTTCCGGGAAATCGGCCCGCTGGAGGAACCGTCCATTCTCGATCTGCCGCGCGGGGAAATTGAGCCAGTCTTTTTCCGTGGCGGCGGCTCCCGCGCAGCGGAAAACCCGGGATCCGCAGTGGATCGCCAGGAGCAATTCCGCCGGGGCCAGGGAAAAAATCCGGCGGTCATCCCCGGTGGCCGCCAGCTCATATGGGGGCGGATTGGTGAGAGCTCCCAAGTGTAGCGGTTGGAGGTTTTCGACGGCCATCGCCAGGCCGAACCAGCCGGTTTGGAAACAGAGGATTTTGGGCCTGGCCAGCGCCCGGCTTTTGAAATCCCAGCCATTGTCCCACCACATGAGCGCGTAATCCCGCCAGTGCGGCATGGCTTGGGTGATGGCCACCTTTGCCAAAGTTTTTTTCTCCTGGCCTTCGGCCATCGGTCCGGCCCAGCCCGGGCAGGCCAGCGCCAGGATGGGGATCCAGGCCGGATTCATTATTCGGGAGAGATTTTTCATACGGGTAAGGGGGAGGCAGCCTGCGGGATTCATGGCTGGGAGGCTCGGAAATAATTCCGCGCCTGTTCCAGGGAATTCACCTGCCAGGTGTTGGAACCCGCCCCGGTGACCGTGGCCCAAGCCAGCCAGTCGCGCAAATCGGCCGAGTTTTGGATTTGGAGATCGCCGCCGTTGAAGCTCATCAGGGTCAATTCCAGGTGGCGGTCCCGGAACTGGGCGCGCAGCTTGGGTTCGAATTCGTTGAGGATCCCGCTGAATTTTTCCAGGTCGGCGAATTGCCGCTGCCAGGTGGTGTACATGGCCCCCTGGATGCCGGCGTACGGCTTGGCGGAGTTGAGCCAGTCGCGGAGTTTGTCCACCGGGCTGTCGTAATAGCCTGCAATGAGCTGTCGGTGGCCCCGGTCCGCGAAAAACTTCAGGCTTGCGGCGCGCTGTTCAAAATACCACGGCACCACGATCACGTCCTTATCCAGCCCTTCCCAGGAGCCCGTTAAATCGCCGCGCACCAGGTAGTAATTGGGGTGCGCGTTGTGGTTCGGATCGAACATGTCGCTCCAGACGTAGATATTCCCGCCGGGATTGATCTCCCGTAAGATGCCGACGCAGGTGCGGACATTGTCGGCGAGCATGGCCCCGGCGCCGAGTTGGCGCTTTTGGCAGGCGTCGCACCAATTCATCACCCGGATTTCGTCGTGCGACATGAAATAGCCTCGGGCGCCCCAGGCCGCATGCATCCGGCGCGCCTGGTCCCGCAGCAGTTCGATGGTCTGCGGCTCGGAGGGGCAGATCATGGCCTGGTCGTCATAGATGGTCACTCCGTGATAATAGGAAGCCCGGAGCCGGGTGCCTTCCGGCAGCGTGGTTTGCAGCAGGGGCGGTTGGTGGTAAATATCGTAGGATCCGGCCCACGGCAGCACGCCCATGCGGGGGTCCTTCAGCGGGGTGAAATCGATCCCTTCCCGCAGCGGCGTGCCATCTTCGCGCGTGATGTTCAGGGGTGCGCCATCCCGCCGGACCAGGTTCAGGAAGGCCACCTCCTCAATCGCGGCGTCATCCCACCAGAGCGTACCGGTGGTGCCGCCCCAGCAGCCGAAATAGGCGGTCACGTTCGTGAAACCGAGCGAATTAAAGACCACGTGATGGGTCTGCCAGTCCTGGGTTGCCTGGGTGCCGAGGTTGTTGAAATTCAGCGACTGGTTCCCAGCCAGGATTTTGACTTCCGGCGTGCCCCGGAAATCCTGCGTTTTAACCCGCACAGCAATGTGGTATTGGCGGAACGGCTGCACCTTCAAGGTTTGTGCCAGCCGCGCGTTTTGGCCATTGGGGTTGGTGATCCGGGCGGTGCCTTGGTCGGCGGCTACATTGGCATCCTTCCAGGACCAGGCGGCCAGGTTTGAAAAATCCCCGCCCGGAAAAACGATGGCGCCACCCTGCAAACGGGCCACCCCGCCGGCCACCAACAGGGGCGCTTCCCGCACCGGCAGCGCTTCGATCAGGTTTGGATTGTGCCACAGGAGGTCATTGGAATAGCCGACGCTGAACAGCGCCGGGACGATCTCCAACTTGATTTCGGCGGCGACTTTTTTAAGGCGGTTGACGTTATTGAAGTAACGCATATCCATATCGCCGAGCTTGGCGAACTTGGAATCGCTGAGCAGCACATGGGTATAGCCCGCCTTGGCCGCCCGCCGGAGGAGCGCCTCCAGATCGGTCACGTTTTGATCGACCCAGAGGTTTTGGGAGCAGTATAACCAGCGCTGCAAAGCCTGGGCGTCCGTGGCCAGGCAGAGGGCGGCCAGCAGCTAGGCGATCAACCACCGCCCGCCCGTGAAAGTGGGCTCCTTCATGGTTTGATGATTCATGGGAAAAAAATACGCCGTTCCGGCTGGGAAAGGTAGCAAAATCCAATTGGCCTCGGGGCGGATGAAGTTGGGTGGGCCGCCCTGCCGATGCATGGCTTTACTACCTCGGCGGCAACCCACGTTTGGCTTGCTTATGCCAGGGGGTGGATCGCCGGCCCAAGGCGGGTAGCCGGCGACGTGAAAGGCGGCAAAATCAACAATTCCTTTGAGATTCGAAGAGGGAGCATGGTCACGAAAAACGGGGGATGTTTATCCCCCCGCGGCAAACTCATTTCTCCACCTTATTGTGGCTTGTCTTTGATCTGGCGGAGTTGTTTGGCGAGTTCGCTCAATGCCTGGCTGTTGGGATCGAACAGGGAGCCGTTGAGGACCACCAATAGGGCATCCTCCGGCCGTTTCAATTCAACCATCAAGTTGGTATAACGGAAAATAGCCTCCGGGCTGTAAGGACAGAGGGCCAGGGCTTGGCGGAAAGCCAGCATGGCCTCCTGCTGCAGCAGCCGTTTTTCTTCGGGATTGCTGGCTTGCTTGGCGCGCCACGCATAGAGGCCGGCGATGGCGCTGCGCAGCTTGGAATAGGCTTTCATGGAATAATCGTTGCCCACAAACACGGGGTCGCCCTTGAAGCCTTCCAGGTTCTTATTCCGATAGACCCGGCGGGCGAATTCACACACGGTTTTGACTGGCGTGTCCGCCTGGAGCCAATCCCCCAGCAAGGCGTTGATCTGTTTTTGCCAGAATGCGCGGTCCTTCAGGCGGTCTTCCTCGGAGATTTTGGCCAGCGGTTCACGATGGATTTTCATGATGAAACCATGCGGTGCCAAGTGGGGATACATCCAGTCCAGGGGGAAACTTTCCTCAATGAAAAACTCCCGGGCTGGGTTTTTTTCGAAAATGATTTTGGACAACAGGGCATTGATGGACATCACCGCGACCTGCCCGCTAACCTGGACCCGGTTATCCACGATCCGGACGTCCTCGCCCGGTTTCAGCTGGTTTTTCTCCAGGCGTTGTTGGGCGTCCGTGAGGTATTCTTGGAAGGCTTTCTGGGAGTCCTCACCGGTGGGAATATAAATCCTGGCGCCATACATACGGCGCAGGTATTCCAGGTAGAGGCCGTTGGCGAAAGCGTTTTGCGTGAGCGTGAAGAAAGGATCCGCATCGGCATGGGATTGGCTCAGGGCGGTGATGACGCCCCGACCGGGATCGGTGCCACCAAAGAAAATGGAGCCTTTGGGGATGGAACTGATAACGGCCAAGCCCATGGCTTCGATATGGCGGGCATCGCCGGTGGCGAAAGGCTCACAGCCGCAGAAAATTTCAATCAGGATTTGCCATACCTCGTTGGTGACGGAATCGTCCTTTTTCGATCCTTCATATTGAGCGCAGCGCTTTTGCAGTGCTTCATAAATTTTTAAGGATTCCTTCCAGTCGCCCTTCCGCAGGGTTTCAAAGTAACGCCAGATGTCCGGGGCGACTTTCAGATTCAAGTCGCGGGCCATTTCGCGAGCTTGTTTTTCCTTGCTGGCCAGGAAGTTTTGCAGCCGGGGCGTCAGCCAGGCCGGGGTGGGTGATTCCCCGGCGGCTGGGGCTTGGCCGGGCAACCAACAGCCGGCAGCGGCGGTGCAGGTAAACGCGATAAAAGCTCGTTTGTTCAATTTCATGATCGTTTGTGGGCTTGGCCAGCCTCCGCCGGGATCATCCCCAACCGGAGCTCTGGCCTCAAGGCCATTCATAATATATCCACACCGCGCCGGGCAATTTTTGTGCAGGCGGTGTGGAAAATTATTTTTCACAGTGAACGCGGTATTCGCGAAATCATCAGCGCCGCAGATAGACGACAATGTAAGGCGTGGTTTGGTTCAGATCCGGGTGGATGGCTCCATTGCCCTGCTGATCCATCACCTCCAGGAAATACATGAGATCCCATCCCGGCGGGATATGCGTCGCAGGAATGGTGGCGCGATATCGGTTTTTCTCCCCGATCGGTTCCATTACCAAGGTGCGATAATCCAGGTGCTGGTTCACGCTGCGGTAGCGCAGGCGCACCCACTTCACACCCGAGGGATCGCTCACCTCGGCGGTGATCACCAGCGGTTGTCCGGCGGCAGCGGTGGTCACCGGTTGGTGAATGACCTGCGGCGCCTGATGGTCGCCAGCCGTGGCCACAGGCTGATAGGGTGGCGCGGATTTTAATTCTGCCGGGGGTTTGAAATCACGCCGCTGCTGCTCCAGGGCCGCCAGCCCTTTTTCAAGCTCGGCCAATTCATCCCGCCAATGGCCGCATAAGCTGGCACCCCGTACCCCCATCATCAGGTCGTCGTGGTAAAAATCCCCGGCGGCCGCCACCAAAGCGCGCCAGGCGGTAATGGCCTCCTTTTCCTGGGCAATGGCGTCCGCCAGTCGATGGACGTCGTGGGTGCGTTCGAAGAGCCGATAGTTGACTGCGGCGGGAATCCGCCGGGCATGGTAGAGGGCCAGATTCGCCAGGATTTTGAGGTCGGTAAGAGTGGACGCGTATTCCCGCCCGCGGTGCTGCCCGATGCGTTTTTCGGCTTCGGCGATTTGGGCGGAAATATCCGCGGCGGCCCCGGTAAACCAAAGGCTGGTGGCAGGCGGGCGGACCTTGGCGGTTTCCCCACCAGAGATCAACAGCTGGGCTTCCTCGTCGAAATTCGCGAACTGCTGGGTGTCGCTGCCTTCGGCGCGCGCATACGCCGCGAGGTCGCCCAGGCGTTGTTTTTCGGCCCAGCCGCGGGTCATGGGGAAATAACCGTAGGGATAGCAGGCGGCCACGATGCGCGGCAGCACCTGGCTGGCGCGATGCAGGCCGGCGGCGACAAAGGGTGCAGCCTCCGGGCCAAAGCGTTTCTCGAATTCGCGCAGCCAGATCTCCGGCGGCGCATCCGGCTGGTAGCCGAGCCGGCCGAAGACCTGGAAGAAATGCCAATAACGTTCGAATTCGTAATCGTAGTAACGATAAGCTGGCCGCAAGAGATCGAATGGCCGGGCAGCGTGCGGCTGGGCCTCCATTTTGGTGCAGAGCGGTTCGTTTACCTCGAAACCATCGCCATCATAAAGCCGCGAACTTTCGGCAAAGCGCCGGGCATAATCGGGATCGGCCCAGAGCAATACACGCGCAGTCCCGCCATTCCAAAGCCGCCAGAGCAGGTGGTAGCGCTGGGGGTAACGGAGCAGGTCGGCATAGCTGTGGCGGCGGTCGAACTGGTTCTCGCGGTTGATGTGGGTGGGATGGAACGGCAGGCCCATCTGTTCCATCCAATATTTCGTGGTGAGGCGCAAATTCACACCCAAATCCAAGCCCGAATCGATCACTGCGTCCGGCAGACCCTTGGCCCGGGCATCGAACCGGATCTGAGGCCCGTTTTCCTTCATCACCTGGAAAATGTTCCGCCAGAAAGCCAATTGTTCGCTGTTTTTCAGGCCGGACTCGTCGTGCATGCGGAATTGGACGGCATCGAGATTGGGGACCAGCCGGAGCAACTCTTGGAGCGCCGCGCAGGTGTAAACGGTGAGGTTGGTGGTGGTCACTCCCCACACCAGCCCGGGGGTGGGCTGGCCGGGGACATTTTGGGCGCCGGGAATGCCGCCGCCTTGGACGCCGCCCCGGTAAATATGGTCCCAAAGCCCAAGGGTCACACGCAAGCCTCGGTCGTGGGCCAGTTGGATAAGCCGGTTGAGAACGTGCAGGTTGTGCCGTTGCTGCGCCTCGGCGAGCCCCACCATGCGCACCTCAGGAAAACCGGCGACGTTAAAAAAATAGGGATAAGCTGGGGCCAGGAAACCGCCGTTTTCGTAACCGAAAATGACCACAAAACTGTTGAAACGATTGCGGGCCAGCAGATCGAAGTAGCGCACCCAGTAATCTTCGTTGTAAAACCGGCTCTCCCAATAAGCTCGGTGCATGGTGTAGATGGATAGCGCGCGTTCCCTGGTAAAGGGTTTTTCTTGGGTGTTCCGCACTTCGCTGAAGGGGTGTTCGGAGTTTTTTGCCCAACCCACGCGTTCGGCCACGTCGAGCAAGGCATACATCAAGCCGCGCGCATCAGCCCCAGCCAGGAGGATGGTTTCCTTGCCAGCCTGGCTTTCCCGGCGGATCAGGAGTGACTCGGGATCTTTAAGCGGTGCCAGGCCCCAGGCTCCCATTAAGCGGGCGGCTTCACCGGTGCCGGTGCTGAGGCCGGCTACGACCGCCACCGTGCCCCGGGCCTGGCGCAAGGTGGCAGTTTCCTCCACCAGCCCGCCTTTTTGCTGCAAGGCAAGCTTCAGTTGGGTGTATCCATGGCGCGCGGGCGGTGCGCTCTCCTCGTCAAGAACCAGTGAAATCAGCGGGGCGGCCGAAACCAGGGAGCAGAGGAGCCAGCCTAAAGCCAGGCTACAAGCCGCCAAGGCGGGAGACCCAAACCGTGGGGTAGGACGTAAAAGGATCATGGCGCGATTGAACCATGCAGTCTGGGAGCGGGCAACTGAATTAAACCAGCGTCTCGTTTTTCGATTTCATTCTGCTCTCGACGACACCCATTCAAGAAGAAGGAAATCTGAGCTTCGGTGCCGCCTTAACCGTTTCCAGGCAATTGGCTCCGACGTTCTTGGGTCGACTTTTTGGGCAAGACATGCGTCATTCGCCACTATTGGCTCTGGGCGCTGAAATGAAAAAAGCCGCGCCTCACCCAGGCCCACTCCCTCGGGAGAGGGAATACGCTTGGGATGCAAGTTCATCGCTGAGGCAAAGCGTAAATCCCCCGAACTGTCCGCGGCGGATCCACTGGTCTCGCTGGGGTCAGGCTGAAGGGACCTCCCACTGCCCTCGGCGGTCATCCTCTGAGCCATTCATTTACACCCCCTGGAAGGGCATGCTCGTGGCTCATGGCGCGGCTTGCGCAAAACCTGCGCGCAATCAATTCCATCCCCAACGCGGGGACACGGCTAAAAGGCCAGCAGAATCCACCAGATATACATGTATCCGAGCGCGTCCACAGAAGACCAAACGTCCTGGCAGATTTTGGGGTCGCCGGTGATGGTGGGCAGTTGCGGCAGCACCTCCCGCCAAGGGATGCAAACGCCCGGCGGGCGCTGACCTTGCTGAAGGGAGAGAAAGGCGCCCGGGCGGGCATCCTGGGCCAGGGGCGTTGGGCCGCCGCTTCGCAAGGGGGTGGGGGAATGCCCGCGCGAATAGACCCCGTATTCCAGGGTGGCTTCCGTCATGGCTCGGATGTTTTCCACCGTGGCATCGTTCTGGATGATGGCGTTGGCGTCCATGATGTAGCCGCCCTGCCGGGCCACCCCATCGATGATGCGTTTGCAGCAGGCCCGGACTTCGTCTGGAGGCCCCATGGAGAGCAAAGTGTTCGGGATGCCCCCGCTCAGGCAGAATTTTTCCCCCAGGGAGGCGTGTACCTTGAAAATGTCGCCCCGATCCACATGGTAAACAATGGAACGATCCGGCAGTTCTGCGAAAGCCCCCAGATGGTGGTCCCAGTTGCCTTCGGCATAAAACAGGGTTTGGTGCCCGCGCGCCCAGATTTCCTGGATGACCGGCTTCAGGGTGGGCCAGAAGATTTGGTCGAAGTGCTTGAAGGAAATAAACGGCACGCATCCCCGGTGCATCCAAAACCCAATGGGCACATTCCTGGCCGGGTCGGCGGTGGCGATGGCAAAATGGGCCAGGTGGGGCATGAGGGCTTCGCAGGCGGCCAGCACTTTTTGCGGACGCTCAAAAAGATCCACCGCCAGGTTGACGTAACCCCGGAGTTTGTCAGCCAGGATATCCAGCGGCGCTTTGAGCATGCCGGCAATGGCCGATACGGTGCCGGCTTCGGACCGCAGTTGCGCTTCAAATTTGCCCCAGTCATTGAAGAATTGCGTCATCGCCAGGGCGCCTTTTACGAGGGACAAATCCCGGGTGACGTTATCGGGCAACCCGGGTGACCGAATCGCGGCGGTCACCCTCGGCAGCCAGATGGAATACAGATAACCGGTAGGGTCAGCGATCAGGTGATCGTATTCCTCGACAGTCATCCAGGCCTCCCCTGGGGATGGTTCCAGGTATTGATGGCCAACGGTGGGTGGCACGTGGATGCCCGGGATCATGTAATACTTCAACCCCATGGCCTGGGTCATGCCGGTCCAAGTGGCCAGCATGTTGGGCACCACGGCGTCCCAGCCGAAATCGGCGGCGCAACGGCGGGCGGCAGCGAAGGCCTGGGGATAGTCATGGGCCAATTGCTGGCAGGTGAGGCCGGCATGCACGCCGGTGAACTCAGCCGCGAAAGGCCGGATGGGCACGCGGTCCGGCATTTCGTTGCGCATGGCCGTGGTGTAGCGCGCCAGGCGCTCCTGGTATAACGATTCGGGGTGGTTCATCATGGCCTCCCGTCGCGCGGACGAACCGCGGTTGCCAAAACGATGCCTAAACGGCTTCCTCGATCCCTAGTTCCTTGAGTGTATTCCGAAGCCAGGCCAGGGATTTTTCAATCATGGGTCCGCTGGCGCCTTCGCATTCCATGCTCAGCACCCCGTGGTAACCGGCGTTCCGCAGGATGGCCAGACATTGCCGGATATTGCCGGCATTCACGCCTTCCCCCAGGGAGCAATGGCTGACCGCGATGCCCGTCATGCCGCCCCGCAGCGCCTTGGCCAGGGACTCCGATACATCCTTGACGTGCACATGGCTGACTTTGCCGAGAAACCGCTGCAGGAACGCCATCGGTTCGCGCCCGGCGATGAAAGTGTTGCCGGTGTCCAGGTTCATGCGCAAGAACGGGCTGTCGCTGAACGCCTGCATCTCGGCCATCATATCTGGATTGGTGGTGAAGTAGCCATGAGGTTCGATGTTCACAATGATTTGGTGGGCTTCGGCCACTCGCAGGATCTGGCGGTAGCTCCTTTTCATCATGGCCATCGCTTCCTTATCCTGGAGACCTTCAGGAGCGTGCAGGCCATCGGTGGTGTCCACGCAGGGGCACCCGATTTGGGCGGCCCAGGCAATCGATTTCATGACGTATGGCACACCCCGCAGCGGGCCATCCTCCTGGGACAGCGGATAGGCGGCGTCCACCTGCGAAAACCGCACGCCGTATTTGTCCATTTTGCGGCGGAGCAGCATCGGATCCTCATAGAGCGCCACATGCGGTTGATAGCCGAGGCCGTGAATCCAGCTTACGCCATCGATCAACCCGCATTCGATATAGTGGACATTATTTTTCTGCGCCCATTCCAGGCATTTTTCGAACGACCAATAAGCCGAGTTAAAAGCGTCCGTGTGGAAACCGATTTTCATGCCTTTTTGCGGGCTGGAGGCTTTGGGGGCCTGCTCCGTTGCGGGATTTTCCGCAGCAAGCCCGGTGGCAAGCTTGGTGCTCGCGGCAAGGGCGGCTGCGCTGGCAATAAAATGACGACGGCTGGTCACAGATTTCGTTCTCATAATTTATGGTATCGTAGCGTAACTGGAAAGGGTGGGGGAGGCGAGTTGAATTTATCGAGGCAGCGTGATCGCACAAGTATGGCGACGGACCGGTCAAAGGCGGGTTATTGGCTTAAATCCAACCTTTGGCGCGATAAACCCACCAGCCAAGCCATTCGTGGAGGAATAAATTCCATTTCCGAAACTGGCCGAGGTCGGGGACGGGCGGCAGCATCCGATTGAATTCCACCACTCCGGCGCATTGGAAATCGCAGGCCACCGGGATTACCTGCAAACCCGCTTTTTTGAAGAGCGCCTCCGCCCGGCGCATATGCAGGGCCGAAGTCACCAACACCAGCTGCTTCCAGCCTTGTTTTTCGGCCAGTTCCTTGGCGCATAGGGCCTCCTGGTGAGTATCATTGGCATCCACCAGGTAATGGATCGGCGCGTTGCTCAAGCCCCAAGCGCTGATCCAGGCGCCCAGCAGGGGAGCCAGGGCGGTCGGATTGCCCATGGACTTGAGGTTGCCGCCGCCCAGCACCAAGGCTTTGGCTTTGCCTTGGCGCATGATTTCCACGGCGGTCAGGGCGCGGTCCCATCCCTCGCCGGCATCGAAACCAAAAACATCATGAGCGGAAACCCGGTGGGTACCCCCCAACATGATTACAGCCTCCCCGGACGGAAGCTCAACGGGATTGCCGCGGGCGTAAGGTTCCTCCCAGTTGGTTATCAGCAGATCGACAATATGAGTGCTGCCCAATAAGGATCCCAGCATGGCTATGGTGGTGGGTATCAACGCGATGCGCCAGCGCCGCCGCCAAGCCAGGCCCGCCGCGGACAGCACCGTCAACAGCCACAAAAATCCCAGCGGTTCGCCAAAGGCGTTCAAGGTGCGGATCAATTCAACCATGGTTTATTGCGGCTTTTTTAAGAGGGTTTTGACGGTTCGCAGCAACCGGCTGATTTCCCGATCCGTGCCGATGGTGATCCGGAGCCAATCCTTGACCTCGGGCAAATTGAACCAGCGTACCAGGATCCGGTTTTTGCGCAAACTTTCCAGCCATTGCTGCGCCGGCGGACCGGGAGGGCGGGCTAGAATGAAGTTGGTTTGGCTGGGCTGAACGTGGAAGCCCAGCGTGGTCAATTCCCTGCTCAGGCGATCGCGGGTGGCGATCACTTTCTGGAAATTGGCCCGGTAATAGGGAAGATCCTCCAAAGTCGCCAAGGCGGCCACCTGGCCCAGACCGTTTACGTTGTAACTATCCTTGATCTTATTCAGGGCTTCCACCAGTTCGGGGTTCCCCACCAGGTAACCCACCCTTTGGAAACAAAGGGAATAGGCTTTGGAAAAGGTGCGAGCCACGAGCACATTGGAATGCTTCAGAGCCAGGCCAAGGGAATGTTCGCGGGCAAAATCCACATAGGCTTCATCCAGCACCACGACGCCCTTTTGGGCTTGGCACAATGCATCCAGATCACCCTGTTGATAGGCGGTGCCACTCGGGGCATTGGGGGTGGTGACGAAGGTCAGGGAGGCCTTGAAATCCCAGCGGCCTCCGCGGCGCAGTGCGTCAACCGAGGGCATGCTGAAATCCGGGTTCAAGGCCACCTCGTTGCGGGCGGCACCGTGAATATCCGCCAGCACGGGATAGAGCGAATAGCTGGGGACAAAATATTGGATGGTGGAGGCCGGATTGGTCCGGACTTTTCCGGCGGCAACCTGGCCCGCAGGTTCAGTGAATGCCCGGGTGGCGAGCGCCAGCAGTTCATCCGATCCATTGCCAAGAATGATCTGCTCCACTTTACAGCCATGCAGGCGGGCCAGTTTTTCCCGCAGTGGTTCGGAGGTGGGGTTGGGATACAACCGCAGGCGTCCATCCACGGCTTTTTGGATGGCCTTGATTACCTTATCTGAAGGGGGGTATGGGTTTTCGTTGGTGTTCAGCTTGATCAAACCTTTGATCTTGGGTTGCTCCCCCGGGACATAAGGTTTGAGGCGTTGAACCAATGGCCGAATCAGGTTTGGCATGGTTACTCCTCCAGGCGGATGGTTGCGGAGCGACCGTGGGCGTCCAGACCCTCGACTTGGGCAAATTTCTGGATGGTGGCCACGGATTTTGCCAGGGCGGCACGATCATATTGGATCAGGCTGGTGCGGCGCTGGAATTGGTCTACGGTCAAACCGGCAAAAGAGGCTCCGGCACCGCCCGTGGGCAGCACGTGGCTGGGGCCGGCCACATAATCGCCTAGGACGTTGGGGGTGAAATGGCCGAGGCAAAGGGCGCCGGCAGTGGTGATTTGCTGGGCGATGGCGGCGGCTTTTTTGGCCATGATTTCGCAGTGTTCCGGGGCCAGGTCATTGGCCATCCGCACGGCTTCTTCCATGGACTCCAGGTGGATCAGCCAGCCGTTGTCATCCAGGGCTTTGCGGATGAAATCCTGCCGGGAGAGGGAGGACAATTGCCTTTCCAATGCCGCCTGGATTTCTCCAAGGAGACGACCGCAGGTGGTGATCAGCCAGGTGCGTTCATGGCCGCTGCCATGCTCGGCTTGGGCCAGGAGGTCCGCGGCGATGAATTCCGGCCGGGCCGTTTCGTCGGCAATAATCAGCACTTCGCTGGGGCCCGGCAACAGATCGACCGCCACCTGGCCAAAAAGCAGCCGCTTGGCGGCGACCACATAGGCGTTGCCTGGGCCAAAAATCTTGTGAACCTTGGAGATCGTGGAGGTTCCGAAAGCCATGGCGGCGATCGCCTGGGCTCCCCCGGCACGGTAAATTTCCGTGGCCCCTGCGACATCCGCCGCATAAAGGATGCCTGGATTGACTTCTCCACGGGCATTGCACGGTGTGCAAACCACGATTTCCCGGCAGCCAGCCACTTTGGCGAGCGTGACGGTCATCAGCACGGTCGACACCAAGGGGGCGGTGCCGCCCGGAATGTAAATCCCCACCCGGCCGAAAGGATCGTATTTCTCGCCTACTTTGCCCCCTTGTGGATTTTTAGCGGACCAGCCCCGGCGGAGGGATTTGGTGCTGAAATTCCGCAAATTACGTTCGGCATTGGCGATCGCCTCCCTTAATTCATTGCTGGTATGCGCCACGGCTGCTTGCAACTCCTCCGCACGAATCCGGAATTGGCTGGCTGTGAGTTGAGCACCGTCGAATCGATGGGTCAGTTCACAAAGCGCGGCATCCCCGCGCGCTTTGACTGCTTCCACTACCTGCCGCGTGCGCTGTTCAATATCCGGATCGAACAAGCTGGACGGCGCCGCCAGGCGGCGCCGCTGCTGCTCGAAATCGGCATCCGTAAAACGAATGACATTCATTCAGTCGCAGGATATTGAAGAAGCCGGGTGCTGTCAAAACTACGCATTCATATTCAAGGCTGTTTGGATAATAAAGGCGAAGAAGGCTGGTGGTGGAACCTGGAAATTATCTTCCCCTTGTCAATGGCCGCAGAGGATGCAAAATGAGGCCCGAGCTGATTTTATGGAAAATCATGAACAACCTTCATTGTGGACGCGGATTAAGTTCCTGCTGGATAAGGAAAACCTGGCCGGGATGCTGGCCGATTATCCTTTCCTGCGCTTGATGCTGTTTGCCCGTTGGTTCCGCTTCGCCTTTGTGGTCTTGTTTTTGGGGCTTATTGGTTTTGCCTTGATGCTCCCCAAAATTTGGCGAACTTCGCCCCCGGGGTTTGAACCTATTGTGCGGGTCAGCCTGCTTGATTTCATCCAGTGCTGGGCCCTGAAAAACAGCGCGCTGAAAGCCGAGCAGGCCGGGCAAATGGAAAAGGCGATTCACGCCTGGCAAATGGCGGTGGCCAACAACCTGGCCGATCCGGCTTTATTGCGCGGAATGCTCAATGCGGTTTGCAATGCCAAAGACGTAAAAACCTATACCGGGATGGCGCTGGGACAGTCCATTTGGCTACTGCGGATTGCCAATACCAATATGGCCGATCTGGAGTTGGCCGTGCGCTTTTACGAAAAAACCCATGTTCCGGATTGGACGGTTGCCCTCTTGGAGTCGCGAGCGGAGGAATTGCCCCCGCCGTTGCTGTGTAGTTACATCAAAGCGCTGATGACGTCTGGCCAGAGCGAACTTTTTGCGCGGAAGTGGCAGGAATTGGCCGCTAAAATACCCTCCAATCCGGAGATGGATGTCTATCGCGCCGCTTACCAGGCGGGTTGGGGGCCACCGGGAGGCATCGCCGAAGGCTGGCAAAAACTGAGTACCGCCCAGCAGGGCGGGGAATTTGTCGAGCTGAGCCACCGCTTGCAATTGGCGGTATGTGTGCACCTGTCGGATCTCAATCGTTTCAAACCTTCTTTTGATGCCTTGGTGGAGCGTAAGGCTGATTCGCCAAACGACCATGTGACGTATTGGCGGATGTTGATGGTTGCGGGCCGCAAGGAGGAAGCCTTGCGCCAGGCTCAGGCATATGTAAATCCACCCAGCACAGCGATGGAACTGCTGAATATGGCCAACGCTTACGTGCTGTTGGGGCTGCGGGAGACCGCTGGCAACCTATACAGCCAGTGCTATCGTGATTTCGCCAATAATCCATCGGTTTGGATTGCTTATGGAAATTACCTCGTGCAGGAAAAAGACTGGCAAAACCTGACCAAGCTCCTCCTGGAAATGCGCTCATTGAACCAAACCGGCCAATTTTTGTTGGGTTACAGTTACTATCTGGAGGGGGTTGCCGAGGCTGGGCAGGGACGGAAAACTTTTGCGGATGCAGCTTTTCAAAAAGTCGCGGAACAGGAAATCAAAAATCCTGGTCTGGCACTTTCCCTGGCCCGGATGCTGATGAAATACGGCTACCTGGCAGAGGCGGACCACCTCGCTGTGCGGTTAAAACCCACCATGGAGAAAGAACCGGCCTATTGGCGGGTGGCTTGGGAGGTGGGCGAACTTCAGCGTAGTGGTGTCAAAATGCTTGAAGCTGCCCAGAAATTATACGAATTGAATCCGGCGAATCCGGCGGTGTTGAATAATTATGCGGCAGCTTTGATCACGGTTCGACAGCGGCCTGATGAAGCGGTGCGGCTGACCCTTCAATTTTTGGGGCGGAACCCAAATTCTTCGGGGGCCATCATCAACCATTGCCTGGCCCTGCTGCAAAACCTGCGCACCGAAGAGGCCGAGGCCTTGCTGCAAAAGGTGGACCGATCCCGGATCGATCCCGCGGAATTCACTGCTTATGACCTGGTACGGTTGGAAATTCA
>CAIMWS010000325.1 GCA_903845125.1 uncultured Verrucomicrobiota bacterium | reverse complement strand
CCGGGCTATAATTTCAATGCATGTGGCTTGCTATTTGGAACCAGTTTTGCTAGAGTATTGGAGATCTTGGCAGGTGAAGGCGGCCTTTGCCGGTGGAAAGAAAAAATCCGGAATTATTAGCTGGGACCGGCCGGGAAAAACGCATGAAACCAAGTGGATCACCTGATCCAAAATGAAATTCGGAGCAAAATATGACAACCAAATCTGACCTGCGAATAGCGGTCCAGCCGATCTATCTCTGCCTGGCTTTGATGGCCTTGGGCATTTGTCGGGAGGTCCAGGGCGCCGACACCACGCTGCGGATACGCATGGCTTCCGGAGCGGAATTGACGGTGCTCGGGGATGCGAATTCGGCCTGCCAAATCCAATATCTGGACACCTTTTCCACGAACAATGCCTGGAAGGTGCTGACCAACGTGGTATTGGGTGGCACGGCCACCACGGTGCTGGACACCACCACCCCCTTGCCGGGCCGGAGGTTTTACCGGGCCACTACCACCGGTGGCAGCGGTGGCAGCACGAACCCACCCTTCGCCACTCCGAGTCGGATGTTTTGGGTGTATCCAGGCTCATTCCTGATGGGCAGCCCGGAAAGCGACCCTGATCGCTCGGATTTTGAAATACCACAAAGCCTGGTAACCTTGACCTATGGCTTTTGGATTGGCCAATACGAAGTAACCCAGCAGGAATACCAGGCTGTGACGGGGAAAAACCCCAGCTCCAGCACTGACAATCCCAGCCTGCCGGTGGACTCGGTAACGTGGAGCGAGGCGACCAACTACTGTGCGCTGCTCACGGAACTGGAGCGCAAAGCGGGACGGCTGACCAACAACTACGCTTACCGGCTGCCCTACGAGGCGGAGTGGGAATATGCCGCACGCGGCGGCAAAACCAACCGTTTCAGCTTCGGGGATGACCCCGCATTCACAACCTTGCCGCTTTATGCGTGGACTTCCGAGAACAGCGGCAATGACAGCCATCCCGTGGGCCAGAAATCGCCCAATGTCTGGGGCTTGTATGACATTTATGGCAATGTCTCGGAGTGGTGCCTGGATTGGTTCGGCCTTTACACTGAAGCGGACAAAACCAATCCCACCGGGCCGGCAACCGGCTTTGACAAGGTTTACCGGGGTGGCAGCTGGGCCGACGCGGCGGCGGACTGCCGCGCCTCGGCCCGGGGCGGCTTGAACCCCAACAGCCGCATGAGCAGCTTCGGTTTCCGGGTGGTTTTGGCGCCGGTCCGGCCATAAATAAAAACGACGGCACCCATATGGGCTCCATCAAATCAATCCTCTGGGCGGCGGTGGCTATGCTGCTGTTGCCCAGCTCCGGCTGCAAACGCAACGAACAAGCTCCCGATGCAGCGCAGCCATCGGCCCCGACCAACGTCACCGCCATCACCAATGCCACCGCCCCAGTGCCCGAGCCGCCGCCCGGCGTGATCGACACCAGCCGGGACGCCCCCTTCCCTGCCCCCACTACCAACCTGGTGTGGATTCCCCCCGGGAAGTTCCTCCTGGGGAGCGCGGCGGAAGACCCCAACCGCAACGACGCCGAAATCCCCCAGAGCCAGGTCAACCTCCGGCGTGGCTTCTGGATGGGCAAGTATGAGGTAACCCAGGGTGAGTATCAGGCCGTGGTGGGGCCGAATCCGAAATTCCAAGGTCCGGGGAACCTGCCGGCGGATTCGATGAGCTGGGGCGATGCCACGAATTACTGCGCGAAATTGAACGTGGTGGAGAAGCAGGCCGGGCGCCTGCCCGCGGGTTTCGCCTACCGGCTCCCCACCGAGGCGGAATGGGAATACGCTGCGCGTTCAGGCCATACCAACCGGTTCAGCTTCGGCGACGATATCGGCTTCAAAAAGATCGAGCGCTACGCCTGGACCGCGGAGAACAGCGGTAATGACACCCACCCGGTGGGCCAAAAAGCACCCAATAGCTGGGGCTTATACGACCTGCACGGGAACGTGGCCGAATGGTGCCAGGATTGGTTCGGGACTTACACCCAGGAGGACAAGACCGATCCCACGGGCCCCGCCAAAGGGCGGGACCGGGTTTACCGCGGGGGCAGCTGCGCGGATGCCGCCGCGGAGAGTCGCGTCTCCGCCCGCGGCGGTTTGAACCCGGACAGCCGGATGGGCAGCTTCGGGTTCCGGGTGGTTCTGGCACCGGACGCAAAATAAGGAACCGGCAGAAAACCCACTTTTTTCCCAACGAGCCGTTGGCGTAAGATTCCGCCCGCCCCGCATGGTTTGCCGGGCGGGCTTTTGCCTTTAAAGCGGGTCCGCTACTGGCAAGCCCGGTTAAGGGCCGTTTTGACGCCCCCGGTCGCGGTGGCGCAGGCTGGGTCGCAAGGCTTCGATATTATTCTTGATCCGACGCACCCACTTTGGTGCGCGATAGCCAGGCAGTTCTGAGCCGAGGCCGGGCATGGCCAGGGGGAGGAGAAACGCCGAAGGCAGCGGGACGCCCACTTACCCACCCGCGCTGCCCCGCCAGCGGGGCGAAAGGTTTCGCGGCGGCGGCTCCGGGAGCCATTTTCCGTTGCTTGCCCGGCTTGGGTTCATTAGGATGACCACATGACAAAATCCCGTTTGATCCTGTGGTGGGTGGCCGCCCTGGGCTGGGCAGCCGTATCCGGCCCGGCGGCTCCGGCCAACGATTCCGCAACCATTAAGCGGCAGTTCAAGGAACCGCCCCGCGAATATAGCAGCGCGCCGCTCTGGGTATGGAACGATTTGCTGACCGAGGAGCAAGTCACCAGCACCATGCGCGACCTGGCCGGCCAGCGGGTGAAACAGGTGTTCGTGCATCCCCGGCCGGGGTTGATGACCCCTTACCTTTCGGCCGATTGGTTCCGGCTCTGGAAGACCGCGCTGCGGGAGGCGGAGAAGCTGGATATGAACGTCTGGATCTACGATGAAAATTCGTATCCCTCCGGCTTCGCCGGCGGTTTGGTGCCGGCGGCCATGCCCGAAGCGCGCGGGCGCGGCCTGGTATGGCGGGAGGAAAAAACGCCCAAAGCCGCCGACAACCTGCTGGCCGCCTACCGGCTGGAGGCGGACCGTTTCACGGTGGTGACCGAGGAGGTGAAAAAGGGGGCCGCCCTGCCGGAAGGCCGTTACCTCGTGGCCTCGGTGGCCCGGGCCAAAGACTCGCCGTGGCACGGCGGCAAGTTTTACGTGGACCTGCTGTATCCGGGGGTCACCGAGAAATTCCTGGAAATTACGCTGGACGCTTACCGGCGGGAGATCGGCGACCAATTCGGGAAAAGGGTGCCGGGGATATTCACGGACGAACCCGAGCTCACCCCCGCCGGGGGTCTGCCGTGGACTGATCTTTTGCCGGAGTGGTTCCAAAAACGATGGGGGTATTCCCTGCTGAACAACCTGCCCAGCCTGCGGGCCCCGGTGGGCGACTGGCGGAAGGTGCGGCACGATTATTACCAGTTGCTGCTGGAGCAATTCATCGAGCATTGGGGCAAGCCTTATCACGATTGGTGCGCGGCCAATAAACTCGAATTCACCGGCCATTACTGGGAGCATGAGTGGCCCAATTGCGGCATCGTGCCCGACAACATGGCCATGTATGCGTGGCACCAGCGGCCGGCCATCGACAACTTGATGAACCAATACCAGGAGAATACCCACGCGCAGTTCGGCAACGCGCGGACGGTCAAGGAGCTTTCCAGCGTCGCCAACCAGATGGGATATCGCCGCACGCTGTGCGAGGCCTATGGCGCGGGGGGCTGGGATCTGCGTTTCGAGGATATGAAGCGCATCGGCGACTGGCTCTACGTGCTCGGGGTGAACACGCTGGACCAGCATCTCTCCTACATCACCCTGCGCGGCGCCCGGAAGCGGGATCATCCCCAGTCCTTCTCCTACCACGAACCGTGGTGGGATGCCTACCATTATTCGGCGGCCTATTTTGAACGGCTGAGCCTCGTTTTATCCGCGGGGGAACAGGTGAACCCGGTGCTGGTCCTGGAGCCCACCACCACCGCCTGGCTTTACAACTCGGCCGGCGCCCGCGAAGCGCGCCTGAATGATTTGGGCAACCAATTCTGCAGCCTGGTCATGGCCTTGGAATCGGCACAGGTGGAATACGACCTGGGCTGCGAGGACATCATGGCGCGCAACGCCAAACCGGCGTCCAAAGGGATCACCATCGGCCAGCGGAACTACGGTATCCTGGTGCTGCCGCCCTTGACGGAGTCGGTCAATGAAACCACGGCCGGGCTGATCGAACGCCTGCTGCACAACGGCGGCACTGTGGTGGCCTGCGGCGCCCCGCCGAACCTGGTGGAAGGGCGGCCCTCGGACCGCCTGGCCCAGGCGGCCAAGTCCGCCAACTGGCTCACGGTGGAAAGCCGCGAACTGCCCGCCAGGCTGGCCACGCTGGTGGGGGAAACCGGCTTCAGCCTCACCCGCGCGCCCAACGACAAAGGCCTCCTATTCCACCATCGCCGGCAACTGCGGGACGGTGAAACCTTGTTCCTGGTCAACACCAGCATCACCGAGCCCACCGCGGGCACCCTGGCCTCCCACGCGCGGGGCATTGAGGAGTGGACCGCGCACACCGGGCGGTTCCAACCGTTCGCCTTCGCGGCCACGCCGGCGGGAGTTAAAGCGGAGTTCACCCTGCCCCCCTCCGGCAGCCTGGTGCTGTTCCTGGCCAGACAAAAGCTGGCGCCCGCGGTGGCCAAACCTGGCCATTCAACGACAATTGCCGCCACCGGCCCGGTGACGGTAAAGCGGGAGGAGGCCAACGTGCTGGTCCTGGATTACGCGGACATCACGGCGGGTGGCGAAACCCGGACCAATCAATATTTCTACGCGGCCAGCCAATTCGCCTTCCGGAAAAACGGGATGGAGCGCAACCCTTGGGACAGCGCCGTGCAGTTCAAGGATGAGCTGATCACCCGGACGTTTCCGCCCGGCAGCGGGTTTGAGGCCACCTTCCGGTTCACCATTGAAGGCGCCGTACCCACCCAACTGGAAGTGGTGGTGGAACGGCCCGACCTCTACACCATCACCTGCAACGGCCGCCCCGTCACCGCCAAACCCGGCGCCTGGTGGCTGGATAAAGCCTTTGGCCGCCTGGATCTCACACAGGTGGCGCAGACGGGCGGGAATCAACTGACCCTGAAAGCCTCGCCCTTCACCATTTTCCACGAATTGGAACCAGTTTATATCCGCGGTGAATTCGGCCTCAAACCGGTAGGAAAGGGCTTCGCGATCGTCCCGGATGCCGGGCTGAAATGCGGTTCCGGCTGGAATGCGCAACAGCATCCCTTCTACAGCGCGGGGGTCCGCTACACCCAGGAATTTGAGGTGGCCTCGAAAAACGGCGCCTGGTGCGTAAACTTGCCGGCCTGGCTGGGCAGCGTGGCCAAGGTGCGCGTGAACGGCCAGGCGGCCGGGTATATCGCCTATGCGCCATGGGAATGCGACGTCACCCACTTGCTGAAATCCGGCCGGAACAGCGTCGAGGTGACGGTCATTGGCACCCTGAAAAACACCCTCGGGCCGCACCACGGCAAACCCGGCTTGGGCACCGCGTGGCCGGGCATGTTCCAAAAAGGCCCCGAAAATGGCCCGCCGCCCGGGAAGGATTATTCAACCGTCGGCTACGGATTATTTGAGCCTTTCGTGCTGAAGCAAAGGGTGGATTAAGGAGCCGTGGCTGGCCTGGGAGCGGCCCTCCCAGGCCACTCCCTTCAGCGGAATCATCCATGCCCCCCGTGGCAAAACAATCCCCCGGGGCAGGTTCGTTGGGATTTCGTCTAAGATTACAGGCGGTGGCGTGTCATAATCAGCAGGACGCCGTTGGATTCTGGTCAATGGACCAGGAACGGCGCTGGAAACCAAGATGAATTTATGAACGCCGGATGAAATTGCGGTAGTGGCCGGGTTGGGTGATGGTATTGAGAATCTTATTGTGGCGCAGGTGGATGCAAACCAGGGTGTGCCGGAAACGATCGAGGGGCTGTTCCAGATCCTCGAGTCGCCCCTTTTGAATTACGCCATGCGGCTGACCCAGGATTTCAATACCGCCCAGGATCTCGTGCAGGAAGCGTTTCTCAGGCTGCATTCACAATTTGACCAGGTGCGCGAACGGCGGGCCTGGCTTTATCGAACCGTGCACAATCTGGCCCTCAACCAGCAGCGTAACCGCCACCGGGTGGTCTCCCTGGATGCTCCCACGGACTCCGCCCCAAACCTGGGGACCGAGGTGGCCGACGCCCAACCGCTCCCCGACGAGTTGATCGCCCGCTGGGAGCACATTGGCCAGGTGCGCTTGTGCCTGGAAAACCTGGACGAACGCAGCCGCGAACTGCTGCGCTTGAAATTCCACGAGGAATTGTCCTATCAGCAAATCAGCACCCGCACGGGCTTGACCACCGGGCATGTCGGCTACCTGCTCCACCATGCGCTGAAAAACGTCGCGGCTGAACTTGCCAGGACCGGAGTGATCCCATGAACCAGGACGCCAAAACCCCGGATTACCTTTCCCCGGACCATGGGGAGGCCCGTCTCACCGCCCTGCTCCTGGGGGAGCTTTCCGCGGCGGAGAGCGAAGCGGTGCGCCAGGCCATGGCCCTGGATCCGCAGCTATCTTCCCTGTTCGAGCGTTTAAAGCAAACCATCGAACTGGTAAAGCAGGAGGCCACCGGTCCCGCCGAAAAAACCATGGTGCCGCCCACGTCCCTGCAGATGGCGGGCGAACGGCGGAAGGATTTGCTGGAGAAATTCAAAATTGTCGCGCTGCCAACTGCGGCATCGGCTGCCCAAAACAAAGAACGCTGGCACCTGCACCTGGGCGTGGCCGCGGTTTTGGTGGCTTTGATATCCATTTTGGGAATTACACTTAATTACGCCCGGATGAAGCCCGCCCAAGCTTCCGTGATAAACGGGCACTTCGCAGCGGATACGGAGGAGGTTCAGTGGGGCTTCGCAGCGAAGTATGCACGCGAAAAGAGCCCGCAAATCAAAACCAGCGAAGACGGCGCAACCGCTAAACCTACTATTAATGCAGCGGCTGCTCCCGCTGAAAGCAGCGGTTCATGGGCACGGCTTAACCAACTGGCAAACCGTGGCACGCTCCCGGAAACGAAGGGTTCGCCCCCCCCAAACAACCCTCCCGCCGATAATTACCAGAGGGAAACGGCCGATCAGGCCTTTGCCTTTGGGGCGAAAAAAAAGGCCACCAAGGCGACCACCAGCGGCGCCCCACCGGCCGATGGCAAGCCATCGATTTACTTGCCACCCACAGTGGCTGAACCAGCTCAGGAACTTGAAGCAACCGCGCGGGCAGCTGAACCGGCCGGGCCAGGAGGGACGCCAGGAGTTGAGGCCAGGCAAAGCACAGTCGCAGTCTCATCGCTGCGAATGGGAGGCATGGGCGGAGGGGGTGGCATGGGCGGAATGGGCGGAATGGGCATGGCGCCACCTTCCAGCGGCCAGCCGGGGGGTATGAGCGGTTTTGGCAGGCGTGCGGCCGGGGGCGAGCCCAAACCAGCGAGCGCCTGGTATTTTAATAACGAAAGTGCAGCCGCCGAGCACCGCTCGGAACGGATGCGCAGGGATGAACAAACCTTGCCTCGCCAAGCCTTAAAACCCGATACCCGGGACTTCGAAGAGGCTAATGTGCTGGTTCCAGCCGGGCAAAATTCCTCTTCGACTTCCAGCCAGGGCGCGAGCCTGGCCGAGGCAGAACCGGCCTCAGCTGAGCCCATGGGGGAACAAGTTACCTTGTTGGGAGCCATCAACGCCCCAGCCGGTGGCGCCGGTGCTATGGCCGCCCGGCCCGCCAAACCCACCTCCGCCCGCAGCCAGAGTTTGCCGGAGCAACCTGAAGCCCAAGCGAGCAGCACCCCAACCACCGAGTCCAAACCCCAAGTTCCGGTCCTGGGTGACATGCCCACTCTCGGCACGCTATTCCGGCCCACCGCACAAAACACCTGGGACGAGGCCGCAACCCCATCCGCACCGCTCCGCGCCCCAACCACGAAGGTGACGAACACGAAAAATTTCTCCCCGGCTCGCCCCCGCGAAGGCCAAGCGGCAACCCAGATTGCCGAACTGCGGCCGGAAACAACCCTGGCCAGGCGCCCTGCCGATTCTGAAATCCAGAGGGGGCTCAGCTTTTCGGGCGGAGGCCAGAGTGGAGCGGCAGCCGTTGATCGTGCCGGTCTGGCCACCAGCACCGGTCTGGATGCCGGAAGGAATGCGGCCAGCAACGGGGCAGCCAACCGCGGCGAGGCTGTCCACCACGGCGAAGCCGGCGGCGACCAGTTCGCGGCGGCCAATTTTGATGCCGGTGATAAATTATCGCTGTCAGTTGATGACCGTAAAGGGGCCTCACTCGAGGCAGTGGAAGAAAAAGCCCGAGTGTCTCTGAATAAGGTGGTCGTGAATGTAGCAGGCACCCAAGGCAGCCGGGCTTTGGTGGAGAATATCACCCTGGAAGGGGAGGGCAAAAAATTCAACCAACTCATCACTGAGCAGAAGGATCAACTGACCGACCTGGCCAGCAGCGTCCTGGCGGGCAAAACCCTCAGTGACCTGGAACAACCCGGGGCCCGCCAGTCGATCCGAAAGGAACTCCTCTCCACTTTTAACGATGCCCTGGGTTCAGACTTGGTTAATGAAATTCATTTCACTGAACCGCCGGAAACGCTCCAGCAGGAAACAAAAACCAGCCTCCACGAGGGACTGGATAGCCTGGCTCAAGAAAAAGATAAGTTGGATGGCAATACCGGCCTGCCGGTGGCCACCTCCGGAGCGCGGGAAGCGGGGGAAAAAGCAGACCTTGCGGGCCGGACCAGCTATGCAGCCATGTCCCCCAAGATGGCCAAGCGCTATGGCCTGATGCCGGCCGCACCACCGGCGGCGCCCGCCACCCCGGCGCCGGCAGTTGTCTTGCAGCCTACGCCACCCGCCGCCAGGCCGGCGGCGCCAGTTCCGCCCACCGAAGCGGAATCCGTAGCCCAGGTTGCCAAACCGCGCGGGCCGGCGCCCGTGCCCCAACCGGAAGTGCGGACTACAGAAAATTCGTTTTCCACTTTTTCCCTGAACGTGGCGGACGTCTCCTTCAAGCTGGCTGCTTCCAGCCTGGAGCAAAACATCATGCCCGATCCAGCGACGGTGCGCAGTGAAGAATTCATCAACGCGTTTCAATACCGGGATCCGGAACCCACTCCCGGAGCCGCCATCGGTTTCGCCTGGGAACAATCCCGTTATCCCTTTGCCCATGATCGCGATCTGCTGCGCCTTTCCCTGCGCACGGCGTCCCAAGGCCGCGCGGCGGAACGGCCGCTCAATGTAGTGTTGCTGCTCGACAGTTCAGGCTCCATGGAGCGTGCCGACCGGGTGCGGATCATCCAGGAATGCCTCCGGGTGCTGGCGGCGCAACTGAAGCCGGCCGACCGCATCAGCGTGATCACTTTTTCACGATCGGCCCACCTGCTGTTTGACGGTCTGGCGGGAAACCAGGCTGGACAAATTGCGGGCCGGGTGAGCCAACTGACGCCGCAAGGCGGAACCAACCTGGAGGATGCCCTGGGCTTGGCTTACGCCACCGCCAGGCGCCATTTCCTGGAACAGGGCATCAACCGGGTGGTCTTGCTGACCGATGGCGCCGCCAATCTGGGCAACGTGGATCCGCAAGCGCTCCAGTCCAAAGTGGAAAGCCAGCGGCGGGCGGGCATCGCCCTGGATTGTTTCGGCATTGGCTGGGAGGGATACAATGACGATCTGCTCGAGGTTCTGTCGCGGAATGGCGATGGCCGCTACGGATTCGTCAACGATCCCGCCGAAGCCGCCAGTGGTTTTGCGGACCAATTGGCGGGCGCGTTGCGGGTGGCGGCCTCGGATGTCAAAGTGCAGGTGGAATTCAACGCCAAAAGAGTTCCGGCTTACCGGCAAATCGGATACGCCAAACACCAGCTCAAGAAAGAACAATTCCGGGATAACACGGTGGATGCCGCGGAGCTGGGAGCCGCCGAAACCGGCAATGCGCTCTATGTGATCCAGGTAAATGCCCAAGGGGAAGGGCCGATCGGAGTGGTGCGGGTACGTTTCAAGGTGCCCGGCACCAGCCAATATCGCGAAACCGAATGGACGGTGAATTACCGCGGCGCCTCGCTCCCACTGGAGCAAGCGAGCACGGCCATGCGCCTGGCAGCCACGGCTTCCGCCTTTTCCGAGTGGCTGGTGGCCAGCCCGTTCGCCAGCGAAGTGACAGCCGACCGGTTGCTCCATTTGTTGAACGGCGTGCCCGCCGCTTTTGAGCCTGATCCGAAGCCCAAACGGCTGGAATGGATGATCCGGCAGGCGAAATCCCTCGCTGGCAGGTAGCGGCTGGCGCGGCTGGCTGCCAAGGATCAGCCTGGTTTATCAGGAAGCATTTTTCCTGGGATTCCGTCTAAGAAGATGAGCGTTCAAGTGTCTAGTTTAGAAGACGTTGCCGGGTTCTGGTTCATGGTCGATGCCAGAGGCGGGACAACGCCGAAGCAAAAAGAAAAATTATGAATGACCGATGAGTTGGCGGTAGTGAACCGATTGGTGTGACCGATAGTGATTTTATTTGTGGCTCCAGCGGATACAGACCAGGGTTTGCCGGAAACAATCGAGCGATTGTTTCAAGCCCTCGAATCGCCCTTGTTGAAGTATGCCCTGCGGTTGACCCGGGATTTCAATGCCGCCCAGGATCTCGTTCAGGAAGCCTTTTTGCGGCTGCATTCCCAATTCGAACACATCCACATACGCAGAGCGTGGCTCTATCGAACCGTGCATAAATTGGCGACCCATCATCAACGGAAAGGCCACCCGGTGGCGCCGCAGGACTCCCCGGCGGGCGGCCCCCCGGCCCCCGGGGCGGAAGCCGCTCCTGCCCAGCCTTTGCCCGATGAGCAAACCACCGCCAGGGAACGCATCGGCCAGGCCCGCCAGTGCCTGGAAAACCTGGATGAACGCAGCCGCGAACTGCTGCGTCTGAAATTCCGCGAGGGAATGTCCTACCAGCAGATCAGTGCCCGCACCGGCTTGACCGCCGGCCAGGTCGGTTGCCTGCTCCACCACGCCCTTAAAAAAACCGCTGAGGAATTTGCCAAGATCGGAGTGATCCCATGAACCAGGACTCCAAAATCCCGGATTATCTGTCCCCGGACCAATGGGAGGCCCGCCTCACCGCCTTGCTCCTGGGAGAGCTTTCCGCGGCGGAAAGCGAAGCCGCCAGCCAGGCGATGGCCAAAGACCCCCAATTGGCGGCCCTGGGCGAGCGTTTGAAACAAACCATTGCCCTGATCCGCCTGGAGGCTGCCTGCCCGCCGGAACCCGCCGTGCCGATTCCTGCTCCGGCCCAAATGTCCGAGGAGCGGCGCCAGGATTTGCTGGCGAAATTCAAGGTGATTCCCCTGCCGGGCGCCGGTTCCCAGCCCGCCAATAATGCCAGCTGGTATTTTACCCTGGTCCTGGCGGCCAGCTTGGTGGCCTTGCTCACCATCGTCAGTGTGGTGACCCATTCCTGGTTTTCCCAGTCCTCGCCAAGCCTGGCTAGTGCGGCGCCAAGCCTGGCTAGTGCGGCCACTTTGGCGACACCGCCCGGAGGTGTCCCCCCGCAATTTTTCGGCGAAGCGAAGGACAAAGGGGTCGATTGGGCTGATATTAACTCCGCCCACAACACCACCCTCTCACTCGCCAGGCAGGCGCCGCAAAGACCCGCCCAAGCCAATAGAGGGAATGATCCGAGATTGGTGACCCAGGGCCTCTCCCGGGACCGCCAGCGAGCAGCCGTCACTGATGAAATAACCACTACCTCGGGAAATGGGGATCAGAAGCCGGTTGGGAGCCGAGAAAACCGGTCCGTCATCTACCTAGGGCAAGCCACGGAGAACGCCCAGCCTGCCGTGCCCGACAATAACGCCCCGGCAGAAACCGCCGCAGCGGAAGCAAGGACCACCTCCGGCTCCCCAGGCTCGGACGCAGCTCCAGAAGCTGAGGCTGCATCGCCAACCAAGGGTCTCGGATTGGCCGGCAAGCCAGGGCAAAACCGCGTGGACTCAAGCGCGGGAGGCGTCCCGGCCAGCACGGCTCCAACCAGCCCGGCAACTGCCGACAGCAGCCGACTCCAAACCCCAGGTGAAGTGGGGAGTGCCGCGGACCAGGAAAGGGCTTTGAAGCTGCCGGACTCCCGAGGCTTTGGTGGCTATTATCAGGCTGGCCCAGCTGGCGGACTGCCCGGCGGCATGGGTGGCATGATGGGTGGCATGGGAGGAGGCGGTTTCGGGGGCGGCCGGGCCGGAGAAAAGCCAGCCGCTAAGAAAGACCCGAGTGAATTGCTGGCGGAGGGAATTCCGGCTGAAAACCTTGCGGTCCAGAAAACCACTGGCCAGGAAAACTTTGGCGTGGAAGCAGCCAAGGCGGATGTAAAACCAGCCACATCCCTTGGTTTCCAATTCCAGACAAGCCAGGGCAATCCTACTCCGGTGGAATTGCCACCGCGTATTGAAGAACCCGTAACACTCGTAGAATCCCATCTGAACCTGCTGGAGGCCAGAGCCAAAGCAAAGCCCGCCCCCAACTTTACAGATGCCTCCTGGAAAACGGACGCCAAAGCGGAAGCGGAGATGTCCGTGGTGGGCGGGGCCGTGAAACTTTTCGCAGGCTCGGGATTGGCTCTGGACCATAATACAGGCTTGCCGCTGGCCAACCAACCCGTGGAGAAAAACCAGGCGAATCCCGGTCTGCTCAGCGGACCGGTGGTGGCAACCGCCAGCACCAAACCGGCGGATGGCGAGCCGGTTCAAACCCCAGTCCTGGGGGACACGCCCATGCTGGGGCGATTATTTCGATCCGAAGCCCGAAAATCCCTGGCTGACACCCCCATCCCGCCGGCCGGCTTGGCGGGTGAAGCCGCGGGTAAGGAGGTGGAAGTCTTCTCCCGCCAAAGTGAAGGCCGGATCACGAAAGGTGTCGAAACACTGCGGCCGGAACCGGCGGCCACGCCAGCCGCCATCGGCGAAACCCGTGCGCGCTTCGCCGCCCGGGCGGGATTGGAAAAGAAATTGGCAGCCATGGATAGCCGCGAAGTCCGGCGCGGGCGCCAGGAGTCCAAGCAGGCCGGGGACGCCGTG